>DATDYW010000039.1:0-6271 GCA_036516995.1 Minisyncoccota bacterium | reverse complement strand
CACCGCGAGCGACAACTTGCCCTCGGCCTCCGCAGACGAGAGGGCGGGCATCCTCGCCGAGATGAAGACGCTCAAGGAGGGGCTGCGCGAGGAGGAGGCGGCGCACGAAGCGGTAATAAAGGAGTGGCGCGAGCTGATGCTCCAGGTGCCGAACGTTCCCGACGCCACCGTGCCCGATGGCGACGTTGAGGCGAACCAGGAGGTTTCGACCTGGGGCAAGGTTCCGAAGTTCAAGTTCGAGCCGAAGAGTCACCACGAGCTGGCGCTCTCGCTGGGTATCGCGGATTTCGAGGCGGGTGCGAGGCTTAGCGGCTTTCGTGGCTACGTGCTACTCGGCTTCGGCGCCCGGCTGCAGATGGCGGTCGTGAACCTCGCGCTCGACCGGCTGCTCGCCAAGGGCTTCGAGCCGATGGTGGTGCCGTCTCTGGTGCGCCGCGAGACGCTGCTCGGCACGGGCTACCTGCCGCAGGGCGAAGACGACCTGTACCGCACGCAGGATGGCGAGTACCTCGCCGGTACCGCAGAAGTTGCGGCGATGTCGTACTTCGCCGACGCCGCGCTCGCCAAGAGCTCGCTGCCGCGAAAAATTGTCGCCTTCTCGCCGTGCTTCCGTCGCGAGGCCGGCAGCCACGGCAAAGATGAGAAAGGACTCTTCCGCGTCCACGAGTTCGTGAAGCTCGAGCAGGTGGTGATTGCTGAGGCGCGGCACGAAGAGTCGGTGCGCCTCCACGAGGAGCTGCGCGAGAACGCCGAGGAAATTTTGCAGGCGCTCGAGCTGCCGTACCACGTCATCGTCAACGCCAGCGGCGACCTCGGCCTCGGCCAGGTGAAGAAGTACGACCTCGAGGCCTGGATGCCGTCCGAGAAGCGGTACCGCGAGACGCACTCCGCTTCCTACTTCCACGATTTTCAAACGCGACGTCTCAATATCAAATACATTGAAGACGACGGCACTCCTAACGGGAAGCGGGTTCTCGCGCACTCGCTCAACAACACCGCAATCGCTAGTCCGAGAATCCTCTGCCAGCTCCTCGAGGTGCACCAGCAGGCAGACGGTAGCGTGAAAATTCCCGAGGCGCTGCGTCCGTACCTCGGCGGCGCGGAAGAAATTCGACCGCACGGCTGACGGGGAGAAAACTTATGCGGGAGCTCCCAGGCCAAACCGCGTTTCACTGGAGCGCGCTACGGAAGCGGCGGCGGGCGCGGCGCTCGCGTTGGCTAATTAAGTGGACGGCGCTCATCGTGCTGCTCTACGGCAGCCTCTGGTACCTCGTCCGCGAGGACGCTTTCGCTGTTGAGAGTATTCACATTTCTGGCAACACGGTTGCCTCGGTTTCCGCCATTGAAGCTGTTGCCCGTGGCGCGCTCGCCTCGCCGCTCTGGTCGCTCCGATCTGGTACGAACGTCTACCTAGCGCCGAGAGGTCGCGTGGGGGATGCGGTGAAGACGGCGTTCCCGGAGGTGGCCGATGTGACGGTTGGTCGAGAAGGAAAAGATTTGGCAGTTTCCATTTCCGAGCGCGGGCGCTGGGGCTACTGGTGCCGTCCTTCGACGAGCTCAGAGCAAGCCGCCGCAGAGGAAGAGTGCTTCGCGCTCGATGGCAGCGGCGAGATTTTTGCCGCCGAGAGAGCGCCGACCGATTCTGTGCGGCTGCACGGGCTTGTCTCCGGTGAGCCGGTCCGCGCTCGCTACGGCGACTCGGTCACCTTCGCCAGTCTCCGCGCGCTGGTTGAGGGGCTACGGAATCTCGGTCTCCGCCCGGCCACCATCGCAAGTGAAGAAAATTTGAACTTCCGCGTGACGCTCGCCGAAGGCCCGTACCTTCTTATTGATGCCGCGAACGACGGCGCTAAGACGGCGCAGAACCTCGCGCTCGCGCTCGGCAATGGTGGCCTCGCTAAAATCAGCGGCCTCGAGTACGCCGACCTCCGCCTCGAGCGGAAAGTGTTTCTGAAGTGGTCGCCGGTTGTTGCTGCAGAGGAGTAGGGGGCGACGTTGCCGCTAGAATTTGTGATATGGAAACCATCACCTGGCCCGACTTCGAAAAGGTGGAGCTGCGCGTCGGAACAATTGTTACCGCGGAGCCGTTTCCGGAGGCGAAGAAGCCTGCGTACAAGCTGACCATCGACTTCGGTGCCGAAATTGGAACGAAGCGTTCGAGCGTGCAAATTGTCGCGAACTACAAACTCGAGGAGCTGGTAGGGAAGCAGGTCATTGGCGTGGTGAACTTTCCGACGAAGCAGATTGGCCCGTTCGTTTCCGAGTGCCTCACCACCGGCTTCCCCGACGAGAACGGCAACGTCGTTCTCGCGCAGCCAGAGCGGAGGGTGCCGAACGGCGCCAAGCTGTTCTAGCCTAGCCTCGAGTGGTCAAGGTCGTTGCACATTTGCAACCGTACGGTTGCAAATGTGTATGCGGGCCGCGTGGTAAAATTTTTACAACGCCTATGCACCTCGGCGACGCCATCGCGCTCCCGTTCCGCTACCTCGCCTGGCACTACAGCCGGGGCTTTGTCGAGGCGCTTGCGTTGTGGGGGCGGTCATTCCGCTTCGTGACCGAGCTCACCGCCGTGCGGCTTCACCTGCGCACGTTCTTTTCGCCGTTCCAGCGTATTGAGGACCACGAGCGCGGCGGCATCGAGGACCGTCTAGCGTCCTCTGCCGCTAACGCGATGATGCGGGTGGTTGGCATAGTCGCTCGAACCTGCGCAATTGCCTTCGCGCTCGGCTGCTACATCGTCGCGGCGGTAGGCGGACTAATCACCATAGCCGCCTGGTTGCTCCTCCCCGCCGCGCTCGCCGCCACCCTGAGCCTCGGTTTCATCGCACTAACCCGATGACCTTCCCCGAGCTGCTTCGCCTCGCCGATCCATTCAAACCAGCTGCCACGCTGGAGCGACTCGAGTCGTACGAGGCGCGGCACCGCGCGATGCGAATTCTGGCGTGGGCTGTTTTTGCCGTACTCGCGCTGGTGGGTCTCGCCGCGCTCGCCGAGTACGGCTGGCTGCCGGCGTTTGCAACGCTCGTCGAGCAGTCAACTCGGCTGCGCGGGCTGTTCCTGGTGGTTTTCTCGCTCTGGGTTGCCGCGCACTGCCTCGAGGCGTACTTCTTCTCGTACTACTTCCGGAAGGCGCGCGTTGACTACGACGCAGCGGCGATTGCCATTCTCTCCGATCGCGAAGATTTTACCGGCTCGCTCCTGCGCTCGCGCCTTGGCCGGTACGCGTTCCTCCGTCTCGGTATTCCACGCGACGAGCCCGCCGAGTTTCTGAAGTCTGACCGCGAGCGCTGCCCGGCGGCCTCGCTCGCAATCAACCCAGGCGAGGACGGCATTTGCTCGTTGGCGGAGCTAGCCGAGTCTGCCCACAGGCAGGACGGCGGGCTCCGGCGCTTTCTCGAGCAGAAGGCAATTCGCGCCGACCATTTCCTCGAGGCGTTCGCCTGGGTTTCCCGCGAGGAGCGATCTCTCCGCGAACGCGCCGCCTGGTGGCGCGCGGAGAACCTCGCCCGGGTGCCATCTATCGGCCGCACCTGGGCCTACGGCCAGGTCTTCTCGCTCGAGCGAGTGGCAACGCCGATTGCTAACCACGCCGCCTACGCCCACGCCGAGGAAGCCGCCCGCGCTTTCGCCCCGGCCGTTTCGCGCGTCGAGGAAATTCTCGCGGCCGGCGACGGCGGCAACGCCTTCGTGGTGGCGCCCGAGGCGGCGGCAGCCTTCGCCGTCGTCGCGGCGGTGGCGCGGCGCGCCGATCGGGGCGACGCGCGGCCCGGGCTCGAGGGTCGCCGCTTCTACGTGCTCGATGCCGGCTCGCTCGCCTCCACCGTCGGCTCACGCGATGAATTCGAGGTCGCCATTCGCCGAGCGCTCAATCAGGCGGCGATGGCGGGCGACACCGTGGTGGTGCTCACCGCCGTCGCGAGCGCCATCGAGGCGGCTCGCGCCTTCGGCTCCGACTTCACGGCGATTATTCAGGAAGCCGTCGCCGCGCGCGGCCTGCCGCTCGTCGCCATCGAGTCGCGCAAGGCCTTCCACGACACCGTCGAGCCCGACCGCGACCTGATGCGCGGCTTCGAGCGCGTGGTTGTTGAATCGCCCGAGGGCGTGGCGCTACTACGTTTTGTTGAAGAGGAAGCCGACCGCGCTTTCTCTGGCAGCGGCGTCTTTGCAACCGTGCAAGCCGTTTTTGCCGTCGCCGAAGACACTCGCCGCTACCTAGAAGATGGTGCGCCGGAGGATCGTTCGGCCGACCTGCTGCGCGCGGCGGTTGCCGCAGTCGCCTCGGCGGGCCGTCACGTTCTCAACGCCGAAGATGTGCACGCCGCGGTGAAGGCGATCACCGGCATCTCGGCGGGGGAGGTGGGCGTCGACGAGCGGGGCCGGCTCGCGCGGCTCGAGGCGGAGCTCACCGAGCGCGTCGTCGGGCAGGAGGCGGCGGTGACGGCGGTGGCCGAGGCGGTGCGGCGATCGCGGGCGGGGCTCGCCGCGTCCGACCGGCCGACGGCGTCTTTCCTTTTCCTGGGGCCGACCGGCGTCGGCAAGACGGAGACGGCCAAGGCGCTCGCCGCGGCGTACTTCGGCGGCGAGGATCGAATGGTGCGTCTCGACATGAGCGAGTTCTCCGGCGGCGACGCCCTCGGCAAGCTCATCGGCTTCCCGGGGAGCGAGCGGCAGGGCCTGCTCTCCAGCGCGCTGCGCGAGAAACGCGGCGGACTCCTGCTCATCGACGAGATCGAGAAGGCGAGCAAGGCGGCGCGCGACCTCTTCCTGCAGATTCTCGACGAGGGGCGCTTTACCGACGCCGAGGGCGAGAAGGTCTCTGCGAAGAACTTCGTGGTGGTGGCAACGAGCAACGCCGGCGCGAACCTCTACTACGAGGCACTCTCAACTGGGGCGCCGTCACCCTCGCGTGACGCGATTGTGGCGGCGGCGGTGCGCGACGGCAGCTTCTCACCCGAGCTGATGAACCGCTTCGACGGCGTCATCTGCTTCGCGCCGCTCTCGGTGGAGTCCCGGAAGGGGGTGGCGGCGACGCTGCTGCGGAAGGCTGCGAAGAAGCTCGCGGAGAAGAGCTACCGGTTGCTCGTCACCGAGCCGCTGCTCCAGTTTGTGGCGAAGGCGGGCGAGGACAGAGCGTTTGGCGCTCGTGCAATGCGTCGAGCGGTGGAGGGTCAGATTGAATCGGCCGTCGCCGACGCAATCGTAGCTGGTGAAGTGAAGCCGGGCGACTCGCTGCAGGTAGAGGTAGAGCCCGGTGGGAAGTTGACAGCGAAGCGGGCCTGAGGCTAGGGTGCCCGCATGGGTACCTCAACTACAAATCATTCCACATCGTTCGGCGGCGTCGTGCTCGCCGCGAAGGACATGCACGCCACTGCCCAGTTCTACCGGAAGCTCGGCCTGGAGTTCGACCAGGAGCACCACGGCGACGGCCCATGGCACCTGGCGCACACCGCCCAGCTCAGCTCGGTGGAGCCGTTCCTACTCGAAATCTACCAGGACCGAAAGAGGGACGCCGTGCTCCTCTATGTCACCAAAGTCGAGGCCTCGCTCGACGCAATTGACCAGGCTGCAGCGCAGATCCGCAGCGTGAGCGGCGGTCTAGTCGCGATTGCCCGTGATCCCGACGGTCGCGCCGTGGTCCTCTTCCAGCAGTTCGTCGGCTAGCCCCAAGCGGGGCTTTTCTTTTTCGGCCGCGCCGAGCGTGGCCGGGCCTTTCATTATCACACCTCGGCTGCTGCTTCGGTTACAATGCGGTTACATGCCGCCAGAAATTATCGAAGACAATCAGGTTGTTTCAGACTTTTATGAAACATCCGTTCACCCGCCCAACCAACGGAAGCGAGCAGCTCTGATTCTCGGTGCCGTTGCTGTTGTGGCCGTTATCGGTATTGGCTTTGCGCTTTTTAGTGACCGCGCAGTGGCTGTTGCCGACAAGGCTGAGGAAGTTGCGGTCGAGGCTACTACTAGCGTCGTTAATTTTGCGCGGAGCCTCGTCGAAGTTCCTGTCACGCTCGATGGTGGTCGCATCGCCGCGGCTTACCCGCTGCCGCAGGAGGGGAAGGCGATAGTGGCAAACCTCTCCGAGATGAAGCTCTACCTCTTCGAGGACGGCGTCGCCTCAACTTCCTACGACATTCTCTCGCGCGGCCGCCCCGGCACCGCCTGGGAAACACCACCTGGTAGCTACGCAGTTAAAACAAAAGAGCTAGAGCACTACTCAACGATAGGGGATGTTTGGATGCCGTTCGCGATGCAGTTCCAGGGCAACTTCTTC
>DATDYW010000038.1:0-2143 GCA_036516995.1 Minisyncoccota bacterium | reverse complement strand
CGAGATCGTCGCCTTCCACGAGGCTGGCCACGCCGTCGTCTCCACCGCGCTCGCGTTCGCCGACCCGGTGCACAAAGTTTCCATCGTTTCTCGCGGCCGCGCCGGCGGCTACACGCTCAAGCTGCCCGAGGAGGACAAGCGTTTGCACTCACGAAAAGAATTTGAAGATGATATTGCTTCAACATTTGGCGGCTACGCTGCCGAGAAGATGATTTTCGGCGACACCACCACCGGCCCCTCCAACGATTTGCAGGTGGCGACTGCAATGGCCCGCGACATGGTCACCAAGTACGGAATGTCGGAGAAGATTGGCCCGGTGGCGCTCGAGGGCGAGATGGGCCGGACGCTCTTCGGCCGCGGCATCGACGGCGAGCAGCTCTCCGAGCGCGTGGCGGCGGAGGTTGATGGAGAAGTGAAGCGAATTCTCGACCGCGGGATGGAGCGCGCGAAGGAGGTGCTCACCAAGCACCGCGCCGCGCTCGATGCGGTGGCCGCTCGGCTGCTCGAGAAGGAAACGGTGGAGCGAGACGACTACGAGGCGCTCGTGGCCGCCCACGGGATGACGGTGAAGCCCAAGAAGGACATCGAGCACCGGGGGGCGGCGGAGGGAGGAGCCGCAGCCAATGCAGAACTTTTCGGCGCTCGGTAGCTATGGAAGCTGGCAGCTCGAGCGTGGGAGGCAACCCGACGCGCGCAGCGCGGCTGGCGAGGATTGAGGAAGTCCGCCGAGGACTTGTTGGCACAGTCGACGGGCTTGGCCACGGCCTCGACGAGGGCATCGTCGAGGCGGTCGTCGTCATCAACACGGTAGGTTTTCCGACGCGGCAGTCCTGTGAAGGCCACGCAGGCCACGGCCTGCCCTACCCGTGGATTGACGTGCAGGCCGGAGGCCAGCCACGCTACCGGTTCGACTCCGAGCGTCGGCACTGGGAGGCTGCGTACGCCGAGGTCGCCGCTTCGGTTGGTACCGAGGATCGGCGTGGAATGCACAGTCACCACTGGGAGGACTTAGAGGCTGCCGTAGAGCGGCAGCAGTCAGGGGATCCAGCGCCGAGGAACGAGAAAGGTCTCCCGGAATGGGAGGCCTGGTGGAAGAAGCAGAAGGAGCTGGAGGCAAAGTTCGAATCCGTACTCGGGGCCTTCCTCAGCGGAGAGGGTGCCAAGTTGGCCGTAAAAGATCTCGAGGTTCGTAGCGTCGAGTACTTCCCAATGGTGCGAGTCGCCGGGTTCCGTGTTGGCGAAGGGGCAGTACTCGATTTACACGGCGACGAGGAAGAGAAGTTTTTGAAGGAAATATCCCAGGACGAGGCCTCGCTCGCGCGCCGCCGCGAGGCGCTCTACATGTTCGTGGAGTGGTTGAGGGAGAAGTACCTCGCAGGTGAAGATTTTGTGGCGGTAGAATAAGGGAGTGATACCGCTCGGTGATTTTAGCTGGGGCGAGGCACTCGTGTACTCGGGCGCTGGGATTGCTGCGATTGTGTTGCTCTGGCTCTGGCGGCGAATCAAGCGCTAGCGATGCTCTACCCACTTTTGCCGTACCTGCTGCGCACGCTGCTAGTTGAAGGATTGATCGTTGGCGCTACTTGGGGGCGAAGATTTAATTTCTGGATACTTATTGCCGCGCTCTTCGCGGTGAACTTCATGACGCACCCAGTCGGCGCCGAGCTCATCTTCCGCGAGGGCTGGAGCATCTGGCTCGTCGAGCTGCTCATCCCGATTGCCGAAGGTGTCGGCTACCGCTACGCCCTCGGCGTGAAGTGGAAAGAGGCTATTGGAATTTCCTTTTTGGCGAATATGGTTTCTTTCTTTGTGGGGATGGTGCTGGGGTAGGCAAACAGTTTTTTCTTTGGGGCAGCGATCGCCCCAGTAATGCAAAATTTTAATAAAGCCCAGATAAGAAAAAGGTAAAGAAAAGACGGGGAATCGGTCACGAATTGAGAAGAAGGGGGAATCTCGTCACAGGTTACTAAGCGGGCGGGCGGGGGAATCGGTCACGCGTTCCCTCGCCCCGTCGGGCTCGGGTCGCGCGACCCCGGCTCGCGGCCTCGCGAAACGCTCGGCAACGCTGCGCCCTTCGATTCCCCCACGCGATGCAAGTAGTTGCATCGCTCACCCGCACAAAGTTGAGAGCCGCCCGTTCTGG
>DATDYW010000037.1:0-21137 GCA_036516995.1 Minisyncoccota bacterium | reverse complement strand
GCTTTTCTTTTTTAGGAGAGGGAAAGCCGGCGACGCAAAGCGTCACCGGCACTTTTTCTAGGTGGCCTTCTCGGGGTGCTCCTCGACCCGCGTGAACGCCTCGAAGAGCTGCGGCTGCCAGCCGCCGTCGACCGGAACTAGCTCGAATCGGCGCTCCTGGTGATTCCACAGGATGTGGCAGTCGCGCACCACGCCGTCGGCCATTGGCGCCGGGAAGACGCCGCCGCAGCAGACGAACGAGACGGTGCGGAAGGGGAACCAGCACGACTCGCGCAGCGTCACCGCCTGCTCGAGTTTCGTGTGGCTGTACCCGTGGGCGAGGAGGGAGCGCACCGTCTCGTCGCGGCCGGGGCCCTCGAGCGGCACGAAGCGGGTGCGCTCGCGCCACGGCACGAGCCGGACGACGACCTCCATAATTGCGGTATCGATTTTCGCGATGCCCGACTCGAAGGTGTGGTCGGGCCGCATTGCAGCGACGCCGAGTTCGACCTCTCCGCGGCCGACAACGAGAGTTTCTTTCTGAACGAGGCTAGCCGAAGCCGCCGCGCCGTTCCTAGCTGGGTAAGTTTTAGTGTTCATACGCCGAGCAGGGTACGCGGGGAGCGATGAAGCGCCCGTAAAGATTTCCTACGCTGGCGGTGAGCGGCGTCGGGGCCGACGGTGCGCAGACCTGTGCGTAACCTGTGGGCAGGCTGTGGAGGCGGCGTGGAGCTGCTGCTGGCAACCTTTGATGGGCTACGGCGCGGGGGCTTGGCCCCGCGCCACTCTCCGGCGGTCCAACCCATTTCTCTGCTCCCGGCTGTTTCGCTTGACTCCTACCTTCTCCCGTGCCAGTGTTGGCGCGGAGCCCTCCCGGCCCGACGCGTAGCTCAGCGGAAGAGCGTCGCCCCGCCCGGGCGAAGGTCGCCGGTTCAATTCCGGTCGCCGAACGGTCGGGAGGTGCTCCTCAATACAGTACCTGCGCGCTGGCGCAGGTTTTTTGCTGATAGAAGTAGCCCGCCGGTTGAGCGCTACACGAGGCCGGACCTCGTGCAGCGCTTCGTGCGGCGTTGATAAGCAAGCGCCGCTGGTTTAGTATCGGCAGACCCGCGCTCCAGCCTCGGGCGACTGACCGCCAATGTAGCTCAGCTGGTAGAGCACCCCCATGGTAAGGGGGAGGTCGCCGGTTCAATCCCGGCCATTGGCTCCGAACTTGATTCACGACTCCAACATAGAGAGGGCACCAGAGATTGCCAGAGAGGCGTCTCGCACGAAAGACGCGCTCGAGAATTTTCTCGGGCTCGGCCTCGTCATCATCGGCATCGTTGTTGCCGCCAGCTACCTCGGCGGTGAGGATCTCCGCGCCTGGGTTGAGGGCGCTGGCAATTGGGGACCACTCGCGCTGATTCTCGCTAAAACACTTACCATTGTTGCAGCTCCGCTTTCCGGTGGGCCACTTTATCCTGTCGCGGGTGCACTATTCGGAACTGGTCCAGCAATTCTTTATCTCGTTATAGGCGATGCGCTCGGTGGTGCCATTGCCTTTGCTCTTGCTCGCCGTTTCGGCCGCAGGCTCGTCGAGCGCCTCCTCCAGAAGTCCAACTCCGGCTTCCTCGACCGGGCGATAGCGCTCATGGGCACAGCCAAAGGCTTCTTTGTGGCGCGGGTCTGCTTTGTGGCCATACAGGAGGTGCCAGCCTACGGCGCCGGACTCACAAAGCTCCGCTTCCTGCCATTCATTCTGATTCACACAGGAGTGGGTCTAGTCCCCATAGTTATTCTTGCTTGGCTCGGCGACGCAGCTTTCACCGGTCACAGCGGCTGGCTGCTTGCACTCGGTCTTATTGGCGGCACCGTAGTTGCTGCTGCAGGCACCGCACTCTTTGCCCATTACACACGGAAGCCGAAAGCCCAGATGCATGAGTAACATGCCTCAAGAAAAAGAAAAAATCGAAGCGCGTATCGCGGAAATCGAGGTGGCAATGTGCGCGCCCGATTTCTGGCAGAACAAAGATGCGGCGCAGGCGATGATTCGTGAGTTGGCAGACCTGAAGCTCGCCCTCGAAGGGCAGGGAAGATACGATAAAGGTTCAGCGATCATAAATATTTTTGCCGGTGTTGGCGGTGATGACGCGGAGGATTTTGCACGAATGATTAGTGAGATGTACCAGAAGTTTGCGTCACGGCGGGGTTACTCTTGGCAGGAAATTGATAGAACCGACGGTGAGGGTTCTGGTGGCATTCGTTCTCTAACAGCAGAAATAAAAGGGAAGGATGCCTACGGTGAGCTCAAGCACGAATCCGGAGTGCATCGTCTTGTGCGCCTATCCCCTTTCGGTGCAAAAGAAATTAGGCAGACATCTTTCGCTATGGCGGAGGTTCTTCCGGATTTATCCGGCGAGCGCGAGGCGGTACTCGCACCAGAAGAGGTGGATATTTCTTTTACGCGCTCTGGTGGCCCTGGAGGGCAAAATGTAAACAAACGCGAGACGGCTGTCTACGCAACACACAAGCCAACTGGCCTCACCGCTCGGGCATCTTCAGAGCGTTCACAGCATGCTAACCGCGATCTTGCTCTCGCCGTTCTTGCCGCAAAAGTTGCGCTACGCCGCGAAGAAGAGGCAAAAGCCAAAGCAGCAGGACTCTCCGTTTCTAAAACCACCGAGGTCTCCTGGGGCAACCAGATTCGCTCCTACGTCCTGCACCCGTACAAGCTCGTGAAGGATCATCGCACCGGTGTGGAGGTTCGCAACCCCGAGAAGGTCCTCGCCGGCGAGCTCGACGAGTTCATTGCGGCGTCGAAGGAGGGGCGGGAGGCGGGGCAAACGGGAGACGAGGCGAAAAAATAAAATCTTGATAAAGCCAGGGTTACCCTCGAGGGTAACCCTGGCTTTATCTCCCGTGGCCCGCGACGCTTCGCGTCGCGGGCCTTTTCCGTCTCTTTTCTTTCGCCGCGCAGCCCTGCTACAATCCATCGGCAACGAGATGATCTACTTCGACCGCGTCACCAAAATTTACGAGGACGACACCGCGGCGCTGCGCAGCGTGACGTTCCGGGTGGCGCCGCACGAGCTCGTGGCGCTCGTCGGCCGCTCGGGGGCGGGGAAAACGTCGCTCCTGAAGATGCTCCTCGGCGAGGAGAAGCCAACTTCTGGGTCTGTATATTTTGAATCCGCTGACGTTCAAACGATGAGCCGCCGCGAGCTCGCCGAGCTGCGCCGCCGCGTCGGCACGGTGTTTCAAGATTTTCGTCTTTTGCCGAACAAAAACGTTTTTGAGAACGTCGCCTTCGCAATGGAGGTTGCCGGCCGCTCCGATGAGGAAATTCACGCCGACGTGCCGCACGTCCTCGAGCTGGTCGGTCTCTCGGCGAAGGCCTGGAACTTCCCCGCCGAGCTCTCCGGCGGCGAGCGCCAGCGAGTCGGCATCGCCCGGGCGCTGGTCAACCAGCCCGACGTGCTGGTGGCCGACGAGCCCACCGGCAACCTCGACCCCGAGAACGCATACGACATCGTTCAGATTTTCAAGCGGGTCAACGATTTGGGCACCACCGTCATCCTCACCACCCACAACCCGGGCGTCGTCGACGCGCTGCGCTCGCGGGTCATCACGATTGACGACGGGCAGCTGGTGCGCGACGAGGCGGGGGCGCGGTAAGCTAGCCGTATGCTCTGGCTCAACATCAGGCGAGTGGTACGGACGGGGCTCCTCCAGGTGACCCGGAACGGCTTCGTCTCGTTCGCCGCCGCCGCGGTGATGGCGGTGGCGCTCTCGGTGATTGCCGGCGTCGCCGTCTTCGGCGGCATGCTGCGCGTGGCGCTCGACGACATCAAGGACAAGGTTGACGTCAACGTGTACCTCTCGACGCTGGCAACGGACGACGATGTTTCGGCGCTCGAAGAGGCGCTGACCTCTCTGCCGGAAGTTGCCTCGGTGACCCTGCTGTCTGCCGACGAGCGGCTCGCGCGTTTCAAGGAGAACAACGCGCACGACCAATCTACTCTTGACGTGCTCGAGGAGCTCGACTCCAACCCGCTCGGAGCAGCTCTGATGGTTAAAGCTAAGGAGCCGTCGCAGTACGCGGGTGTCGCCACCTTCATCCAGCAGAACTACCCGCCGGGGGCGGTCGGCTCGATCGTCACCGACGTCAACTACTACCGCAACCGCGAGGCTATCGATAACCTGACGCAGGTTATCGGCGCTGCCGACCAGCTCGGCTTCGGGATTGCGATTGCGCTCATTCTGGTGGCGATACTGGTGACGCTCAACACGCTGCGCCTCGCCATCTTCACCTCGCGCGACGAGATTTCCATAATGAAGCTGGTCGGCGCCGACTCGGCCTACATCGGCGGGCCGTTCCTGGTGGCCGGCGCCGCCTACGGCCTGGTGGCAGCCGCGGCGACGCTCCTTCTGCTCCTGCCCGTTGCCTACTGGCTCAACCCGGTCACGGAGCGGTTCTT
Organism: Minisyncoccota bacterium; assembly: GCA_036516995.1. GTDB lineage: Bacteria > Patescibacteriota > Minisyncoccia > Phycocordibacterales > JAACPR01 > DATDYW01. Next base: position 16,698 of record DATDYW010000037.1, on the reverse strand, counting down.
CCGGGTCACGTCTTCTTTCGACTATCTGATTTCCCACCTCGGCGGCACAGCCCTGCTGCTGATTGGTAGTGGGGTGCTGGTTGGGGCGGTCTCGAGCCTCATCGCCGTCCACCGCTACGTCCGCGGGAAATAGGTGGGCGGGAGGGAGGCTCCCTCGGCTGTAGACCGGCCTACGGGCGAGGCCACTCGGGTCGCAAACCGCGTAGCTCACGCCTCGGGAAACACTGGGTGTTCGGAACACTCAGTGTTGGCTAGGCGGCAGCGGTTTTCGGCTCCAACTGTCGCTTCCGTGGTAGTTCGAGGCTACGTGGCTGTCTTGGTCGTAGGGTCTAGGAGGTCCGACCTCAAAGAACCACGCGATTGTAAAAAAGAAAAGCCCAGAACGAGTCTGGGGCTTTTCTTTTTTACATCAGGCAGGTCGGGGTACAATCTAGGCGCTATGGCGCGCGCGAAGAGGGGGAAGAAGAAGGTGCGCGCGAAGGCTACCCAGAAGAAAAAGAAGGGGAAGAAGGGCCGGCGCGCCGCGGCGGCGCGCCGGCCCAAGAAGCGGCTCCCGCCGAAGTTCCTCTTCGTGGTCGGCGGCGTGATGTCGGGCGTCGGCAAGGGCGTCGCCACCGCCTCGCTCGGCACCATCCTCGAGGGAATGGGCCACCGCGTGAACCTGGTGAAGGCCGACCCGTACCTCAACGTCGACGCCGGCACTATGAACCCCACCGAGCACGGCGAGGTCTTCGTGATGGACTCCGGGCTCGAGACCGACCAGGATATGGGCAACTACGAGCGCTTCCTCGACCGCGACCTCACCGGCGAGGACTATATGACCTCGGGCATGGTCTACAAGGCGGTCATTGATCGCGAGCGAACCCTCGGCTACGGCGGCAAGTGCGTCGAAGCCATCCCGCACGTCCGCGACGAAATCCTGCTCCGTTTCGAAGCAGCGGCGAAAGCCTCGCGCGCCGACGTCACCATCGTCGAGATCGGCGGCACCGTCGGCGACTTCCAGAACGCGCTGTTCTTCGACGCGGCGAAGGCGATGAAGCTCAAGCGCCCCGCAGACGTCGCGTTCGTGCTGGTCTCGTACCTGCCGGTGCCGGGCGCGCTCGGCGAGATGAAGACGCGGCCAACCCAGAACGCCTTCAACCAGCTCGCCTCCTACGGCATCCACGCCGACTTCGTCGTGGCGCGGGCCGCGGTGCCGCTCGACCACCGCCGCAAGGAGAAGATTGCCGCCGCCACCGGCATCCCCGTCTCGCACATCATCTCGGCGCCCGACGTCCGCTCCATCTACGACGTGCCGCTCAACTTCGAGAAAGATCGCACCGGCTCCGAAATCGCTAAAGCTCTTGGACTCGGCAACGGCGGCGCCAACCTTTCGCGTTGGAAGGAGTTCGTGCGGAAGTCGCGTACCGCTCGCCGCGAGGTGCGAATCGCGGTGGTGGGGAAGTACTTCGACACCGGCGACTTCGTGCTGGCCGACAGCTACCTCTCGGTCATTGAGGCCCTGAAGTACTCTGCCTACTGGCAGGGCGCGAGGCCGACCCTCACCTGGATCAACTCCAAGAAGTACGACGACGATCCTAGGGCCGTCTCCGAGCTCGCCCTGTTCGACGGCGTGGTGGTGCCGGGCGGCTTCGGCTCCTCCGGCATCGAGGGCAAGATCGAGGCCATCAGGTTCTGCCGCGAAGAGAAAATTCCGTACCTCGGCCTCTGCTACGGGATGCAGCTGATGACCATCGAGTTCGCGCGGAACGTCGCGGGGCTCAAGGGTGCAACCACCGCCGAAATTGATCCCGAGGCCAAGCACCTCGTCATCGACGTGATGCCAGACCAGAAGGAGAAGATTGCCGCCGGGAACTACGGCGGCTCGATGCGGCTCGGCTCCTACCCGTGCAGGCTCGCGCCGAAGTCGATTGCCCGAGAGGCGTACAGCAAATTTTCCGTTTCCGAGCGCCACCGCCACCGCTACGAGGTCAACCCCGAGTACGTCGCCGAGCTCAAGGAGAGCGGCCTCGTCTTCTCGGGCGCCTCTCCCGACGGTTCGCTGATGGAAATTGCCGAGCTTCCGCGCGACACGCACCCATTTATGCTCGGCACCCAGTTCCACCCCGAGTTCAAGGCCCGGCCGCTCTCGCCCCACCCGCTCTTCTCGGCGTTCCTCGCCGCCGCGCTCAGTCGGGCAAAAGAGATGATCCAAGAGCGCGCCGTTGAGAGCGGCGCTGTCGCCGTCCCTGGACTGGCCGCGGAGCAGGTGCTCGAGGGGTAGCCGTGAAGAGGCTCTTCATTACCGGTATCCCGACGGCCGGCAAGAGCACGCTGGCCAAGATGCTCGCGGAGAAGACCGGAGCGCGCGTGGGCGACGGCGACGCTGCCCGCTACGCGCTGAAGGACGATCCTCGGTACGCGGCTGCCGTTAACTTTTACCTCGATCAGGACGAGGCCCGGTACTACGCGACCACCACGCCCGAGCAGCGGTGGGCAAACCTCGTGCGCCAGAGCGAAACGGTTTGGCCAGGGCTGCGGGAGTGGATTGAGCGCGAGGGCGGGGCGGCAGGGGATGCCCCAGTCGTGTTCGAGGGGGTGAACCTGCTCCCCGACCTGGTGGCGAGAGATTTCCCGGGCACGCCCACCTGCGTCATCGTTTCAGGCTCTCGCGAGGAAGTTGCCGCGCGCCTCGCCGCTAAGCCGCGGTGGGGAGAGCTCGAGATGCAGGCTCACGAGGCTGCAGAGTTCTTCCTTGAGCAGGTGCCGCGATACCACGCGGAAGCAGGTCGGCACGGCTTTCCGGTTTTCGAGTCGGCGGATGCGGCGCTGGGTTGGTGTCTAGAACGGCTGGTGTAGAATTGTCGGCGTGAATCCGGGAGCGAGAAATATCGGTTGGAACGATCGCCTGGCGCGCGCCGCGCTCGGGGTGTGGCTCTTGGCCTGGTCTCTCTGGACACCCTCCCTCGTTGGCCGCGTAGCGTTGGTGCTGCTCGGTGCCTTCTGCCTCTACATGTCCGTCTACGCCTGGTGCGCGCTGTACGCTTTTCTGGGGAAGAACACCTGCCCGGCGGAGGAGTAGGGCGAAGTAACAAGTAACAAGTAACAAGTAACAAGTAACGAGTAACAAGTAACGAGTAACAAGTAAAAGCAGGAAGGGACCAGGGTTGACGAGGTGGATGGGGAGGAGCAGGCTGGGAGTATGAGAACATTTACTATGCCCGAGGCGCACAACCTCGTCTTCCCATCGATGTGCTGCCTGCTGCGCGCCGGTGGCAAGGAGCTATTCTTCCACGTTGCTCCGCCGGCGGAGCACCGCGAGGGCGACCGGATTGTCGTTGCCGAGACCCGCGAGGGCGTGCCGACCGGCCGCGAGATTCACGGCGTTGTCACGAGCGTGAATCAGGACGCCGTGAAGCCAGAGCCGGAGAAAGCCGCGGCGTGCGACTTCCCCGCCCTCCGCGGCATTTACGAGACCGGCCTCGCCGAGGTGCGCTTCGGCCAGATTGAGGTCTGCGGCTTCGAGCTCGGGCCGCCGATTGACTACGCGCCGATGCGCGCGGAGTACCTGGCCCACGCGGGGCAGGGCGTCCTCTGATTCCAGCGCCCCTCGGGGCGTTTTCCTTTTCTCGGCGGCTCTGGCAGGGTGTGGCTATGAGCTCTCGTCAAATGCGGGCGGCGCGTCGCCGATACACAACGGAGAATTTTTTTCGTTTCGTCGTCTTCTTGAGACGGGTGGAGTAAACGCGACTCTACTGGGGCTTTTCTTTTGGGCGCGCTACTGCAGCAGATCGCCGTATGAGGCGGTGATGTCACCGAAGCCAGAGAGAATCGACGGTAGTGCGAAGACGGCAAATAAAAGCGGCAAGACAATAGCGGCGATAGTGACGATGGCCGTCCAGAGGAAGATTCGGTAGAGCTTGCGCGTAATCTTCAATGACTCCTCTACCTTCGCCTCGAGCGCCGCGAGGCGCGACTCACCTTGTGGGTCCATGATTCGCAATTGTACACCTTGAGAGAAGCCCAAAAATGATGTAGTTTTTCGGCGTTCCGTCCCAAGTTTGCGGGATCGTCTAACGGCAGGACAACGGACTCTGAATCCGTTTATCTAGGTTCGAATCCTAGTCCCGCAGCCAGCTTGAGCGAGGTTCTGGTGTCCGGGGAGCCCCGGGCATCCTCACTGTGCTAGAATTAAGTGCATGAAAAAAGTATTTCTTTACGTCCTCGCGGGTCTCGGCGTGCTGCTCATCGCGTTTTTTGTGCTCTCTGGTCGCGGCCTGGTTAAGCTCGTCGCACAGAACGATGCGGCGGTCAGCGCGGCGACCTCGACTGTCAGCGCCTTGGCGGCGGCTTGGAACCCGACACTTGTAGCTGGCTTTGCGGACGAAGAGTTCGGTGAGAGCCTGAAGGAAAATCCAAGCGGTGTCGCCCAGGTTTTCTCCATCTACGCGCAAAAGCTCGGAACGCTGAAGCGCATCAATAACGCCCAGTCTGCGGGCAGCGAGAGCCTGACTACGCTGGGAGGGTCGAAGACGTCGACCACCGTCCTCATGGACCTGCAACTGGAGAAGGCGTCCGCGAAAGCCGAGGTGATTATGACATCAGAAGATGGCGGTGCCTGGAAGCTGCACTCCCTGGTCCTGACCTCAGACGCCCTCAAGCCCGAAGGTTACTAACCTATGGTTCGGTCGGCCCGTCCGAGGTGCATCAATTTGCCGCCTGATGGATTGCTTGCTGCGTAACGCCTGAACCAGCTACGCATCCGAGCTGTCCAGCCCAGCGCCGAAACTCCGCCGTAGGACGGCGGAGTTTCCGTTTTGGCGCTGGGCTGCGGGACTAGGATTCGAACGGCCGCAGCGCCAGCGAGCGAAGCGAGCTCGGCGGTCCTCCGCCGGGCGCGAGGCGGGGTCGCGAACACTTAGCCGTTCGGCAATCAAAAATTTCCTCAGCGATTGCCGAACGGCTTAGTGATTCGTGACTAAATCCTAGTCCCGCAGCCAGCTTGAGCAGGATGATAGAATACTCGGGTGAACAGAATCGAGAAAAAAGTCTGGCCTGAATACTTCCAGCAAATTCTCGATGGCAAGAAGACTTTTGAAGTGCGCCTGAATGACTTCGAAATAAATGAGGGAGATATTTTAGTTTTAAAAGAATGGGACCCAAACACCAAGTCCTACACCGGCCGTGAATTAGAGAGGAAAGTTGGATATGTTGGAAAATGGAAAATAGACGAACTCACCAAATTCTGGCCGCGGAAGGACATCGACGACAAGGGTATTCAGGTGATTTCCTTGAAGGAGTAAAACGCATAAACTGGGCATTCGAGCGTTTTATAGGTTTAAACGCCAATTTTCATTATTTTTCAACCCCAAAGCGCCATTTTTAACCAAGCGACCAAACCTAGTTCCGCCACCGCCTCATCACCTGCTACAATTTTTTCTATGAAACTCTGGCACGTTGCCGTTGCGGTCGCCGCGGTGGCACTGGCCGGTCTCGGCTACTACCTAATCTCGCCGCTCTTTCGGGTCGTCCGGCTAGATGATCCAGAACCGGTGTCGGCGCCAGCACAACAAATGGTGGCCGAAGTGCCACCGCCGATTCCTGTAGAGTCTCCACCACCAACATCTGCGCCGGTCGTCGGCACCGCCGGCCACCCAGCCTCCGGTACCGCCCGAATTGTTGCCGCTGACGGCAAGACGTACGTCCGCTACGAGAACTTCAAAACGATTAACGGGCCGGACATCTACGTGTACCTGGCGAAAGACCTCGACGCTAATGAGTTTGTGAGCCTCGGCAGGGTCAGGGCCACAGAGGGGAGTGTGAACTACGAGGTGCCGGCGGGGGTAGACGTTGCCGCGTACCCGTACGTCCTGACCTGGTGCAAGATGTTCGGTGTCCTGTTCAACTACGCAGCACTCTCGCCGGCTTGAGCCGACGGAACCGTTGCCTGCCGTACACCCAGCCTAGTACCGATTCCACCCTTATTTTTCGGCCTAAAAGCGCCATTTTTAGCCAGGTGGTAGAATCGCCCCCATGAAAAAAATCCTTTTCGTCCTGGTGGTCGTGGCACTTATTGTGGCTTTTTTCCTAATGCGGGGCCCATCTAATCAGAACGCGCCGCAGGAGCAGGCGACCACGACGGTTGCGGTTGCAACGACCACCGCGCCCGTTGAAGATAAGACCAAAACAGTTATCGGCAAGTCCGTCGAGGGCCGCGACATCGTCGCCTACCACTACGGCAGCGGCGAGACGGAGCTCCTCTTCGTTGGCGGCATCCACGGCGGCTACTCCTGGAACACCGCGCTCGTTGCCTACGAGGCGATGGACTACCTCACAAAGAGCTCCTCCACGATTCCTGCAAATGTGAAAGTAACTGTAATTCCAGTGCTCAACCCAGACGGCCTAAACAAAGCCGTAGGTACAACGACCATGTTCACGAAGGCCAGCGTCTCAACTTCTCAAGAGATACGAGTCGCCAGTCGCTTCAATGCGAACACTGTGGATCTAAATCGCAACTTCGACTGCGATTGGAAGAAGGAGGGCACCTGGCAGAGCAAGACCGTTGACGGCGGCAGCGCAGCTTTCTCCGAGCCGGAGAGCCAGGCAATCAAGGCGTACGTCGAGGCTCACCCGATTGCCGCGGCGCTCGTCTGGTACAGCTCGGCGGGCGGCGTGTTTGCCTCCAACTGCCACGACGGCGTTCCGGCGGAGACGACTGAAATCACGAAGGTGTTCGCCGCCGCGTCCGGCTACCCCGCGCACCAGGAGTTCAATTTCTACGAAATCACCGGCGACCTCACGAACTGGCTCGCCAAACGCGGCACCCCGGCAATCAGCGTGCTGCTGACCACGCACGAGGATACCGAGTGGTCTAAGAACCAGGCGGGCATCGACGCGCTGCTGAAGCGGTACGCCAAGTAATGCCGGCGGGCGCCGTCTGGCGGATTGTTGCCGCCGTGGCTGCCGTCGCGCTCTTTAGCCTCGCCGCCTTCCTGCTCTTCACCCGGCGCAACTCACCGCCGGAGCCGGCCGTCACGGGGGAGGTGACCTCCCGGGCTCTGAAGCTCGAGCGCCAGGTCGTGGGCGCGTCCGTCCAGGGCCGCGCGATTGAGGCGCACACCTACGGGGGCGGAGCGACGCGCCTGCTGCTCATCGGCGGCATCCACGGCGGCTACGAGTGGAACAGCGTCGTCCTGGCCTACGGGGTGATGGACTACCTCGCAATGAGCCCCGCCGCGATTCCCGCCAATGTCTCGGTGACGGTTGTGCCGAACGCCAACCCGGACGGCATCTTCAAGGTCGTGGGGAAGGAGGGTCGCTTCGCGGCTTCCGATGTGCCGGTGGGCACCGACCAGTCGCCGGGGCGCTTCAACGCCAACGCGGTGGACCTCAACCGCAACTTCGACTGCAGGTGGCAGCCGCAGGCGACCTGGAAAGACAGCCCGGTCTCCGCCGGGTCGGCGGCGTTCTCCGAGCCCGAGGCCAGAGCTGTCCGCGACCTCGTCCTGAAGATTGGACCGGCGGCGGTTGTCCTCTGGCACAGCCAGGCGAACGCGGTGTACGCCTCGGCCTGCGAAGCGGGGATTCTCCCCGTGACGCTCGAGGTGATGGACGCCTACGCGATCGCGTCCGGCTACCCGGCGGTGAAGACGTTCGACGCCTACGCCGTCACCGGCGCCGCCGAGGACTGGCTGGCCTCCATCGGCGTTCCCGCGATTACCGTGGAGCTCTCGACGCACGAGGCCGTGGAGCTCGAACGAAACCTGGCGGGCGTCAAGGCACTTTTTGAGCGCTACGGACAAAATACGAAACCCGCGCCGTAGCGTTATAATCGGCCTACGTGAGCGCCAGCGAACCGGAGCAGCTGACTGCCAGACACCAGGCCAGAGCGCGGCACGCGCTCCTGGTTGTTGCCCTTTTCGGTGTCGCCGCTGTCATCATCAACTCTCTCGCGGCGGCTACCACCTACACCTTCGACAACGGTGCGGCTGACGGTAACTGGGCTAACACCGCAAACTGGACCACGGACGTGGTACCGGGCGCTGGCGACGACGCAATTGTTACCGCGACCGTTCTCTCAAATTCCGGCGCTCCCGCGTCGGTGAACACGCTCACGGTCGAAAATTCAGCGATCAACATAGACGTGACGACGGCTGCTGGCGCCACCTTCAACGGCGTCAATGTTTTCACCAATGTGAGCTATTTCGATGGCACGACCATCAACGGGGATGTCACTTTGAATGGTACAAGCTACATTGACGGGGGCACCATCAATGGCAACGCCACCTTCAATAACTCGAGCAGAAACTACAGCAACGCTATTAACGGCGACGCCGTCTTCAACGGCACGAGCGTCAACTGGAATGCAACTATTTCTGGTGATGCCACGTTCAATACCACCTACTACAGCGGCTCTGCTCCCAGTGGCGGGGTTTTTTCCTTCACCGGCAACAAATCGTGGAGCGGCGCTGTCGAGGGCACCGTCTATGGTTCGGATGCTGTTCCCGTAACCACCTATCAGTTTTTGGGTACGGCGAGCATCGTTTTTGGCACGACGAACAACGCTGGCACCATCAACGGCAGCGCCATTTTCAGTGGCACGGGCTACAACTCGTACATCGTCGATGGCGGCGCCACCTTTGGCGATACGGCCCGCAACAATAACGGCGCAACCGTCACCGGCAACGCCACCTTTGGCGACACGAGCAACAACTTCGGCACCGTCTCCGGCAGTGCCACATTCAATGGCAGCAGCTACACCCAGGGCACCGTCAACGGCGGCGCCACCTTCAATGATTCTAGCTACAACGACGGCACCGTCTCCGGCGGCACCGTGTTTAACGGCACGAGCGACAACAACAACACCGTCAACGGCGACGCCACCTTCAACGGCTCGAGCTCTAACAACAACACCGTCTCCGGCAACGCCACTTTCAATGGCTCAAGCGTTAACGTCGGCACCGTCTCCGGCAACGCCGACGTCTACTCGCCGTCTCCCAATCCAATCGGCGGCACGGTGGGCGGCACGGTCACGTACCACGGGTACTCCTCACCCGCGAGCGGCGGCTCCCGCCAGCCCTCCGTCACCACCTTTTCCTTTTCCCCGACCGACGAGGCGTCCGGCGGGGCCGGACCATCGACCGACAATCTCGCCTCGTCGTCTGACCAGCCGGGGGGCGACGCGGACGACGAATCAGCCGCCGCCGCCGTCGCCCCCGGCACGCCTGCTTCCCCTCACGCGCCCCGCGACCTCGAGCTCGGCGACACCGGCGAGGACGTCCGCGCCCTCCAGGTTTTCCTCAACACCTACGGCTTTCCGCTCGCGGCGGCCGGTCCCGGAGCTCCCGGCTCCGAGACCGACCACTTCGGCCCGCTCACCCAGGCCGCGCTCGCCAAGTTCCAGGCGGCTCAGAGCATCTCGCCCGCCGCCGGGTTCTACGGGCCGATCACGCGGAGAATAATTGGAGCCGGAGACTGAGTGAGGTAAGGGGGCAGAAGGCAGAGGGAAGAGTAAGACAGGGCAGAGCAGCCGCAAGATATCGCCACGTACAAAATTACCGGGTATAATTTTGCCGCTAACCCCCAAACCGCCAATGCCTCCAACTCTCGCCAGCAAGTGGTCCGCCTGCGCCCCGCGTCTCCTCAGCGTCCTGCGCATCGTCGCCGCGCTCCTCTTCATCGAGGTCGGCGCGACGAAGCTCTTCGGCTTCCCGATTCCGATGCCGGGCGGGATGACCGTGGAAATCTTTTCGCTGATCGGCCTCGCCGGCATCCTGGAAGTCTTCGGCGGCGCGCTGATGCTCCTCGGCCTCTTCGCCCGGCCGGCCGCCTTCATCCTCGCCGGCGAGATGGCGGTGGCGTACTTCATGGCTCACTTCGGGAACGGCTTCTGGCCGATCGCCAACGGCGGCACCGACGCCATCCTCTTCTGCTTCATCTGGCTCTTCTTCTCGGCCGCCGGTGCGGGCGTCTGGAGCCTCGACGCCGCGCGAGGGAGGTAGCCACGCCCCGGACTCCTCCGCCCTCGCGCCACCTCCGTCCTGTGGATATTTTTTCCCGCGTCCGCGCGCTCAACCTCCCAGCGGGGCAGTACGCTGTCTTCGGCAGTGCGCTGCTCGATGCCTGGGGGATACGCAGGGCCGTTGACCTCGACATCGTCGCCACGCCCGAGCTCTACGCGAAGCTGAAGGCCGACGGCTGGGAGGAAAAGCAGGCGCACGGCTTTCCAATGCTGGTGCGCGGCGAGGCGAACGTAACTACCGTTCAAAACAAACCCACCGATGGCGAATACTGTCCCGACCGACTGGCACTGGTGCGCGAGGCGGTAGTCGTAGGGGACGTGCCGTTCGTGAAAATCGAGGAGGTGGTTGCCTGCAAGCGGGCCTACAATCGGCCGAAAGATCGTAAGGACATCGCCAGTATCGAGCGCTACATCGAGAGCCGCGGAAACAAGGGCCTGTACAGCTAGCGTTTTTAAGCCCGCGTCCTGCTATCAACACCGCTTTTCGGGCGGTCGGCGTTACAATACGTAGGCGAATGTCGCTCCTCTCGCACCGAGACCGCGAAGACCGTCCCTGGGGGTCTTTCGAGCGCTTCACGCTCGACGAGCCGTGCACCGTAAAACTCATTCGCGTCAACGCGGAGGCCGAGCTCTCGCTGCAGCGGCACGCCAAACGAGCCGAGTTCTGGCGGGTAGTCGAGGGTAGCGGCAAGGCACGAGTTGGAGAGGTTGAGCGGCCGCTCGCGCCGGGCGACGAGGTCGAGGTGCCGCGGGGCGAGGTGCACCGCCTGATTGGCGGGCCGCAGGGGCTCCTCGTCCTCGAGATTGCCAAGGGCGACTTCGATGAGGGCGACATCGAACGGCTCGAGGACAACTTCGGCCGCGCCGCTCCTTAGGCCTCACCCCGCGATGGCATCACTTTTCGCCCCTGCAATGCTGCACACCATCGAGGTCTTCGTCGTCGCTTTCCTTTTCTCTTTCGGAATTGGCTACCTCGTGTACCGGCTGGTCGCGGGCGCAATCCGTCGGCGGCACGTCGAGCTCGACCGCGCGGCGGGGAATCCCATCGTGACGCCGGGCGAGCACGCCTGGGAGGCCGGCGGCACGTTCAATCCAACAGCCGTGAAGAGCGGCGGCGACACGCACCTCTTCTACCGCGCCGTCGGCCAGGACGGCGTCTCGCGCATCGGCTACGCCCGGAGCAGGGACGGCGTTACCGTCGACGAGCGTCTGCCGTTCCCGGTCTTCGCGCTCGGCCGACCCTTCGCGCCGGTGGTGCGCGACGCTCGGCCGCCCCGCCACCCCGGGCTCCTCGCCTCCGGCGGCAGCTGGGCCGGCGCGGAGGACCCGCGCGCGATTGTCCTCGACGGTCGGCTCTACCTCTCCTTCTCGGCCTTCTCCGGCTGGGACTCGGTGCGCATCGGCGTCGCCTCCCTCGGACTCGACGAGCTGGCAGACAGGCGCTGGAAGTGGTCGGCGCCCGTGTTCCTCTCGGCGCCGAACGAGGTCAGCAAGAACTGGGTGATTTTTCCCGAGCGCATCGGCGGAAAAATCGCGGTGCTCCACAGCCTGCACTCGGGATCGCGCGACCGGGTGCTCGTCGACTACCTGGAGAGTCTCGACGAGCAGCCGGCAACCTTCATTCGGAGCAAGTTCGCGCCAATTTCTGATTCGGGGCGCTGGGACAGCACGCTCCGCGGCGCCGCCGCTCCGCCGATTAGGACGCCGAGGGGCTGGCTCCTCCTCTACCACGCCACCAGCGCGAACGAGCCGCACCGCTACAAGCTCGGCGCGATGCTCCTCGACCTCAAAGATCCATCGAAGGTTACTGGCCGGTCGCCCGCGCCAATTCTCGCGCCGGACGCCCACTACGAGAACAGCGGCGCCAAGGCCGGCGTCGTCTACGCCTGCGGCGCGGTGGCGGAGGGCGACACGCTGCGCGTCTACTACGGCGCCTCCGACAGCTGGAGCTGCGTCGCCGAGACGTCGCTCTCGGCGCTGCTCGGCTCAATGTCGTAAGCTAGGCCAGCGATTCAATGCTTTCCGTCTCGCGCCACACGGAGAACCCGATTCTCGCCCCGGTGCGCCAGCGTCCCTGGGAGTCGGTCGCGACGTTCAACCCGTCTGCGGCGAAGGCGGGCGGGGAGACGCTCCTCTTCTACCGCGCGATGGCCCGGCCGGACGCGCTCATCACGCCCTACGCCGGCCGCTCGACAATCGGGCTCGCCACCTCGCGCGGCGGGGGAGACTTCGAGGATCGCCGGCAGGTAATCGTGCCCTCCGAGCCCTGGGACCGCTACGGCTGCGAGGACCCGCGCGCCACGTTCTTCGAGGGCCGCTGGTACGTCTTCTACACCGCGCTCGCCGGCTACCCGTACGCGGCGGAAAAGGTGAAAATCGCCGTGGCAATCGGCGAGGCGCCCGACCGGCTCTCCGAGAAGCACCTGGTCACCGCGTTCAACGCTAAAGCCGCGGCGCTCTTCCCGGAGCGAATCGACGGAAAGGTGGCGATGATTCTCTCCGTGCACACCGACTCGCCGCCGGCTTCCATCGCGGTTGCGCTCGCCGACCGCGTCGAGGATTTCTGGGAGCCCTCGTTCTGGGAGCGCTGGCACGCCGAGCTTTCGGCGCACACCATCGCGGGCCTAGTCCGCGGGGAGCACGACTTCGCGGAGGTCGGAGCCGTGCCGGTCAGAACCGAGGAGGGCTGGCTCCTCGTCTACGCCAACATTCAGAACCACTCGGGCGGCGGCGACCGAACCTTCGGCGTTGAGGCGGCGATTCTAGATGCGGGAGACCCGCGGAAGGTGCTCGCCGCCACGGCGTTCCCGTTCCTGGTGCCCGAGGAGACCTACGAGCGCTACGGCACGGTTCCCGACATCGTCTTCCCGACGGGGCTCCTCCTGGACGGCGACGTCGCGACCGTCTACTACGGTGCCGCCGACACCGTCTGCGCCTCGGCTAAGCTCCGCCTCTCGCACCTGCTTTCAACAATGGGCGCGGAGAAGAGGGAGGCGTTCGCGCGGCGGGTGCCGGGTGAGGCACCCCTGCTCTCGCCCCTGCCGGAGCACGCCTGGGAGTCGAAGGCGGTGCTCAATCCGGCGGCGCTCGACACCGGGGACGCCGTGCACATCGTCTACCGCGCGATGGGCGCCGACAGCACCTCCGTTCTAGGCTACGCCCGGCTCGCCGCCGACGGCCTCACGCTCGAGGAGCGGCTGCCGGAGCCGATTTACATTCCCCGCGCCGACTTCGAGTCGAAGCGCGGCGCCGCCGACGCCAACTCCGGCTGCGAAGATCCGAGGCTCTCGGCCATCGACGGGGTCGTGCACCTCTGCTACACCGCCTACGACAGCGTCGAGGCGCCGCGGGGCGCGCACGCATCAATTCCGCTCGAGGATTTCCTGGCGCGGCGCTTCAATCGCTGGAGCGCGCCCGCGCTGCTCACGCCGCACGGCGTCGCCGACAAGGACGTCTGCATTTTCCCGGAGAAGCTCGGGGGCAAGTTCGTGCTGGTGCACCGCGTCGACCCCACCATCTGCACCGAGGAGCTCGACGCGCTGCCGCCCCAAAGCCCGATTGGCCGCTGCGTCGAGCTCGCGGGCCCTCGTAGGGGAATGTGGGACTCGGTGAAGCTCGGCGCCGCGGGCCCGCCGATTCGCATTCCGGAAGGCTGGCTCTTCGTCTACCACGCGGTCGGCCCCGACCACGCCTACCGCCTCGGCGCGATGCTGCTCGACGGGGAGACGGGCCAGACGGTGCTCGCCCGCACCGACGCGCCGATTCTCGAGCCGGTGCTGCCCTGGGAGAGGCGCGGCGTGGTCGGCAACGTCGTCTTCGCCTGCGGCGCCGCGGTTCGCGGCGACGATTTGATTCTCTACTACGGCGGCGCCGACAGCGCGATCGGCGCGGCAGTCGTCTCGCTCTCCGAGCTGGTGTCGCGGCTCCTGCCGAAGGTATGATTCAGAAGCTGATCGCCTTCGACCTCGACGGCACGCTCGCCCGGAGCAAGCAGCCGATCGAGCCGGAAATGGCCGCGCTCCTCGGGAAGCTGCTCGGCCGCGCGAAGGTCGCCATCACCTCCGGCGGCAAGCTCGAGCAGCTGGTGCGCCAGGTCGCGGAGCACCTGCTCCCGGGCGCGACGCTCGAGAGCCTCTACCTGCTGCCAACCTCTGGCGCCGCCCTTTTCGAGTTTCGGGATGGCGCCTGGCGGCCGGTGTACCAGGAGACGCTCTCCGAGACCGAGTCGGCGCAGATTGAGGCGGCGATGCGCGAGGGTGGCACGGAGACTGGGCTAATTGACTTCGCCGCCCCGAGCGACGGCGAGCGCATCGAGCGCCGAGGCCCGCAGGTGACCCTCTCGGCCCTCGGCCAGCAGGCGCCGATTCTCGAAAAGGAGGCTTGGGATCCGGGCGGCGCCAAGCGTCGGGCGCTGCACGCGGCAATTGCCGCGAAGCTGCCCGGCTTCGACATCAAGACCGGCGGCACGAACTCGATCGATGTCACCAGGGTAGGCGTGAACAAGGCGTTCGGCCTGCGGAAGCTCTCCGCGCACCTCGGAATTCCCATTGCCGGGATGCTCTACGTGGGCGACGCGCTCCAGCCTGGTGGCAACGACGAGGTGGTGGTTGAGACGGGCGTGCCCGTCCGTGCGGTGGCCGATCCCGATGAAACTGCCCGCGTCATTGAGGCGCTCCTAGGAGAGTAAGAGGAGTCTTTGCCCGCGCGGGCGGGAGACTCCCTCGGCCGTAGACCGGCCTACGGGCGAGGCCATTCGGGGCGCAAACGCTGCCGTTACGGAAGACAACACTGAGTGTTAAAGGCCCTGAACACTCAGTGTTGTCGGCTAGGGAACGCAGTTTTTCGCACCCGACTGTCGCCTCCGTGGTGGATCAGTTAACACAGGAAAAGAAGAGGAAGGAGAATCGGCCGCCGGCGAACGCCGACGGCCGATTCTCCTTTTAATGGTAGTCGCGCTAGTGGCTCGCGCTGCAGCAGCCGCACTTCTGGCCGACGAGCTTCTTCACGCCCGCGACGATGACGATGATCGGCCAGATGAGCATCACCGCGTACTCGGTGATGATGTTGAGCGTGCCGAGCAGGAAGACGACGCCGAAGACGATAATCAGAATCGGCCCGACCTTGTGGCACTTGCACGGGCAGGTGTTTCCTTGTGGGTCCATACGGGGTTGGTGTCTGGTAAGGCTGTCCTGGCAGACCAATTCTAGCGCCCCGCCGGACTCCTTGCCGGTGCGCCAGCCCAACTTTTGCACAGCCCACGCACAGGCTATGCACAGTTGCTCCACAGTTTTTCCGTTGACGGCTCACCGTGGGGGTCCACGCTGTACGCAGGATTCTCGAGGCTTGTCCGACTGGTTTGTTGCATCAAGGGACTCACATAGGCAGGCTCCGGTGAGCATCTCGGGAAATCCCGATTCGTTCCGACGAGCCTGCCCGCGAGACCCGCCATCTGCGCGACGATGCGACAAGCCTCCGAATCCTGCGCTCAGAGCAGACCCGCCTGACTGGGGCGGGTTTGCCTTTTCTAAATTTTTCATAAATTGATATCCGATACGATATCGGATACCGATGCGTGGTAGATTCAGGATGCAATGCCACGCACGCTTCGCTCGCTCGCCGAACTTAGGAAACTCGTCGCGGGGCGAAAGCCGTCGCGCGTCTGCGTGGTGACATCGGCGAAGCTGGCGAAGAAGCTCAGGTGGGCAATCAGGGAGATGGGGCTAGAGAAGGCGTCAATAGCGATAGTGCCTGACGGCGAGAAGGCGAAGGAGTGGAAGGTGCTGGAGAAGCTGCTCGCGCGCCTTGCGGCGCTCAAGCTCGACCGGCAGAGTCTCATTGTAATTCTCGGTGGCGGCACCGTCGGCGACCTCGCCGGCTTCGCGGCTTCAATTTACCTGCGCGGCATCGATTACGTGCAGGTGCCGACGACGCTCGTTGCCCAGGTTGATTCGGCGCACGGCGGCAAGACGGGAATTAACTTCCTCGGGGCCAAAAACCAGATTGGAACGACGTGCGCAGCTTCGGCGGTAGTGCTCGAGCCGCGCTTCCTCGCCTCGCTCGGCCGCAATCAGCTCGTCGGCGGCCTCGGCGAGATCATTAAAGCCGGATTTGTTGGCGACCCGAAGATTCTGGCGCTGCTGCGTAAGGAGACGCTCGCAGAGCTGCCACGCAGCGCACGTCTGGCGGAAATCGTGCGCCGCTCCGTCGTGGTGAAGCAGAGGTGCGTCGCCGGCGACCTCCACGACCGCGGCAATCGCCTGCTCCTCAACTTCGGTCACACGCTCGGCCACGCCGTTGAAATCGAGCACGGCTTCTCGCACGGCCGCGCGGTGATTGTCGGGATGCTCCAGGAGCTCGTGCTCGCGGAAAAGCTCAAACTCACTCCCCCGTCAGTTCGTAAAGAACTTGAGGCACTGCTAGCCTCGCTCAAAATCAAA
The DNA here is from genome assembly GCA_036516995.1 of Minisyncoccota bacterium. Classification (GTDB taxonomy): domain Bacteria; phylum Patescibacteriota; class Minisyncoccia; order Phycocordibacterales; family JAACPR01; genus DATDYW01. The sequence continues at coordinate 261 of DATDYW010000037.1, read as the reverse complement.
ATTGATGCCTCACCCCGTGGCCGCTGGGCTGCCGTCCGTCGCGACAAAAAAGTGGCGGGGAAGTTAGTGACGCTGGTGGTAATCGCGCAGCCAGGTAAGGCGAGGCTCGTGAAGGTACCACTTTCTGCGCTGCGGCCGTTCTGTCGCTAGCCGTAAGCTTCAGGCCGCTCTGGCGTCTGTTGCAACCGCCACCCTGCCGCCCCCGCGGAGCACGTCAATCGCCTTACCCACCCGCCCCGCATTAACGACCTACCTAGGTCG
>DATDYW010000036.1:0-7370 GCA_036516995.1 Minisyncoccota bacterium | reverse complement strand
ACTTTTCATTTTTTTGTTTTTTGCATCTATTTTGGCGAGTCACCACGAAAGCGACAGCTGCAGCCGAAAACGCCTCTCGCCTAGCCGACGGTGTGCGCGTGCACTCCGAGGCGTAGCGAGGGCGTTTGCGGCGCAGATGGAGCTTTCCTCCCGCCGAAGCCACTACAAGCTAGGAAGGTAGTCCATCGGGTCTAGGTAGGCCTCGTGCGGCGCTACGGGAGTGGTGGCACCCGAGCAGCCCGTTTGCGTCTTGAACTCCTCGAACCGGCGCACGGAGACGCCCTGGGTGACGTAGACGGTGATGTGGAGGTGCGGCCCGGTGGCGTAGCCGGTCGCGCCGACGTAGCCGATGGTCTGCCCAATTGAAACCGTGTCGCCTTCCCCGACGGCGAAGCCAGACATATGGGCGTAGAGCGTGGAGAGGCCGTTGGCGTGCTTCACCAGTACCCACTTGCCCCAGGAGACGCAGCCGCGCACCGCGTCGGTGTTGCCGATTGCCGCGATCGTGCCACCGAGCGCCGCCTTGATTGGCTCGCCCGTCGGCGCGCCGATGTCGACCCCCGGGTGGAACGGCCGGCCGTAGGCGCTCGCGTGCTGCTTGGCGAACGCGGTGCCGCCGAAGAGCTGGGTGATGCGAATGGGCTCCCGCAGCGGCCAGGCGAGAATGCCGCGGCGAGGTTTCGGGTAACCATCCGGGTCGATAGCAATCTGTAGCTGTTCTTCAAACTCTCGCAGCGCCGCCTCGAACTTTTCCTTCTGCGCCAGCTTCTCGTTCAGGATTCGCTGGTACTCGGCCTCCTGGTTCCGCGTCTCCGCCAGGAGCTCCGCCTTTTCTGCCTTCGCCGTGGCCGCCGACTCGCGCTCGCCGGAGAGCGCCTTTCTCGCCTGCGACAGGCGCTCCTTCTCGACGCGCTCGGCCAGCTCCTCGGCGGAGAGCTGCTCCGTGACGGCCTCGAGCGTGGCCGCCGTGGCCCGCAGCTGGTCGCGCACGCTGCTCGCCGCGTCGAGCGACTCCCAGACGGCGCCCAGCTCGTCGGCCACCAGTATCCGCTCGAGGCCGCTCTCGGCCTGCGTCGCGTCCATCGAGCCGAGGAGGCGCGTCACCGCCGCCCGGTCGCGCGCCGCCTGGGCGCGGTTCTTCGCGATGCTCTCGGCGAGCGTGAGAATGGTGAGCTCGTGCGTCTTGATGCCGACCTCCGTTTTTTTAATTGAGGTATCAATTTTTTTTACCGATGCGTCGAGCGTCCTCACGGCGCCGTCGAGCGTCTTTGCCTGGCCGGAAGTCTCTAAAAGTTTTTGACGCTGCACCTCGATTTCTTTGTCGAGGTCGGCGCTGTCCCTGAGCAGGTCTTCACGGGCCTTTTTAATTTCCTCCACGCTCTGGCCGGTTGCCGGGAGCGGGCTCGCCAGCAGCGAGACACAAAAAAGTGCCGCGACCAGCGCGATCTGCGAGAGGCGACGTTTGGTGGCGCTAGGCAGCAGCATCGAGGGCCTCGGCGGCCGCGGCGAGACGCGTGACCGTCTCGGTCTTCCCCAGCACCGCGGCGAGCTCGAAGGGGTCGGGCGAGCGCTCGCGGCCGGAGAGGGCGTAGCGGACGGGCCAGAGGACGGCCGCCTTCCCCTCCGCCTCGGCGTAGGGCCACAGGGCGGCCTTCACGGCAGCCTGGTCGAAGGGCGCCTCCGGGAGCTCCGAGAGCAGCTTAGCGGCCGCCCGGAGCCTCTCCGCAGCCTCTCTCGGGGTCTCGTTTCCCTTCCCCGGCAGCGCCGCAAGGTCTACGGAGGTCGGACCTCCGTTGCCCACGGCGTAGGCAAATTCTCCTTCGGCCGCGAGCCGGCGAACGTCGGAGAAGACAGAAATGCGCTCGCGCAGACCGTCGACGATTCGCGCGCGACGCTCCGCCGGGACATCGGGAGCGACAGCCGCTAGCTCGGTCTCGATACCTGCCCGCAGCTCGTCTGCGGGCAGGTGCCGCAGGTGCTCCCGGTTGAACCACCGCAGCTTCTCGATGTTGAAGATGGCGCCCGCTTTTGAAACGCGGTCGAGGTCGAAGATTCGCTCGAGCTCGCCGAGCGCGAACACCTCCTCTTCCCCGCCCGGATTCCAGCCGAGCGAGGCGAGGAAGTTCGCGAAGGCTTCGGGCAGGTAGCCCTCGGCGGCGAAGCTGGAAACAGAAATAGCGCCGTGACGCTTCGAGAGCTTGCTGCGATCGGCGGCGAGAATGAGCGGCAGGTGGGCGTAGATTGGCCGCGCCGCGCCGAGCGCCTCGATGATGAGAATCTGCCGCGCGGTGTTCGAGATGTGGTCCTCGCCGCGGATGACGTGGGTGACGCCGGAGTCGATGTCGTCGACGACGACCGCGAGGTGGTAGAGCGGCTCGTCGACAGATTTTGCGATGATGAAGTCGCCGAGGTCGGTGACGTCGGTGGAAACCTCGCCGCGAATCTCGTCCTCGAAGATCACCGAGCCACCCGGATTCCGGAAACGAACGAGCGCGCGCATTTTCGTGGGGTCGTCCTTGGCTGGCTCCTCGGAGATGTACGCCCTCTCCGCGGCGACGAGCTTCTCGAGCGCCGCCCTGTGCTCGGCGACGCGCTCCGACTGCCGGCTCTCGCCGTCCCACGAGAGGCCGAGCCACCTGAGCGACCTCACGATGTCTTCCTCGAACTCGGGCTTGGAGCGCTCGCGGTCGGTGTCCTCGATGCGCAGCAGGAACTTGCCGCCGTGCCGCTTGGCGTACAGGTAGTTGAACAGCGCTGTCCGGGCGGTGCCCACGTGGAGGGTGCCTGTTGGCGACGGGGCGATACGGGTTATCACAGACATTGCCGGTGAATTCTAGCAAATCGCGGGAGGCCCCCTCGGCCGTAGACCGGCCTACGGGCCTCGCCCATAGGGCTACACGGCCGAGGGCGAGGCCATTCGACACGCAAAACGGTAAGCTCACGCCTCGGGAAACACCGAGTGTTCGGAACACTCGGTGTTGGCTAGGCAGAGCCGGTTTTCGTCTCCGGCGGTTGCCTCCGTGGTTGGCTGGAGTTGCTACCGGGTTAGGCGCTGCGCCAGCGCGAGCCCTCCCCTTTCTTCGGCCACAGGTGCAAGTCCGAGAGGCTAAACCTGGCCGCCGAAGGTTTGACCGTTCCGGTTCGTGTGCTAAAACAGCAAACGAATGAGAACACCATCGTCCTCCCTGCTCCTTCAGCTACCACCCGAGAAGCTGCTCGCGCTGCCAATTGGCATTGATGCCTTTATCATCCGAGCTGGCTGCCGGTTCCGCTGGCTGCGAATGCGCCGCCAGGCGTTCGTCGTCCTGCAGCTGCAGCGGTGGCAGCGCGACGACCAGAACAGGCAGATTGCGGCCATCATCGGAGCTACGCCCCGAATGCTGTCGCTGCTGCCCGAGGAGGTTCGCCTCTGGTTTCCGGAGACCCGCGAGGCAGAGCTCCGCCTGGCGCTCGGCGGCCTCCGCCGCATCAGCGTCTCGCGTCGCCTCTGGGGCTGGCGGTGCGCCGGCCACGACTTCTAGCTCGCGGGTAAAACGAGCGGCTCCCCCGAGCCGCTTTTCTCTTTCTTCCAACCCCTCTCTCTGAACTTACTACTTGTTAATTATTACTTCACTCTAGACCTCCGGCTCGTGCAATAACCCAATCGCCAGAATCTCCTTGGCGATGGCGAGGTCGGCGTCGGGCTTATTGAAAGTTACAGCCGCGGCAGACATCTGGCGGCGCAGCGGCTCCGAGTCCATCACGCGGCGCACCTCGGCGACGAAGACGCCCCGGGTGAGGTTCGGCTCCTCGAGCACCACCGCCGAACCAGAGCGAGCGTAGGCGTAGGCGTTCTCTCGCTGGTCGTGCGCGACCGCCTCGGGAATCGGAATGACGATTGCCGGCAGGCCCCAGGAGGCGACCTCGAAGAGCGAGGAGCCCGCGCGCGTCACCACCAAATCTGCCGCGCCGGCCGACATTCGCAGCGCGAGGTCGTCGAGGTACGGGAACGGCAGGTAGCGTCGCTCGCGTCCGGTGCCCTCGAGCTCGAAGCCGCCGGCGCTCCTCGCCTCTTCGAAGTTCGCCTTGCCCGTCTGGTGAATGATCTGGTAGTCGGCGGTGAGGTCCTTGAGCGACTCGATGATGATGCGGTTAATGGCCTGCGCCCCCTGCGAGCCGCCGAGCACGAGCAGTGTCGGCGTGTGCTCCTCGAGCTTGAGGTACTCGCGGGCGCCCTCCGGCGCGCGGCGGGCAATCGTGCTGCGCACGGGGTTGCCCGTCCAGGCGACCTTGCTCTTTATTTCGGCCGGAAACTGCTCGGCGGCGCTCGGGTACGAGACGGCGATGCGCTCGGCGAAGCGGGCCGTCCAGGCGTTCACCCGGCCGGGCTTTGAATCAGATTCGTGCATTACCACGGGGATGCGGAGGACGCGCGCGGCGAACACAACCGGAAACGCGCCGTAGCCACCTTTAGAAAAAACGACATCCGGGTAGAGCTTGTACATCGTCCAGAGCGTGCCGATGGCTCCGAGGACGACTTTCACCCAGTCGACGATGTTGAGCGGCGAGAAGTAGCGGCGCGTCTTCCCCGCCAGGATGCGACGGTACTTGATGCCGTGATCGAAGAGCGTCCCCGCGTCGTACGGGTCGGGCGCCAGGAAGTAGAGCTCGGGCTCGATCAGGCGCTCGGCGCGGGCGACCTCGCGGAGCCGGTCGGCGACGGCGACCGCCGGGTAGAAGTGGCCGCCGGTTCCTCCACCAGTTAAGACGATGCGCATGCGTGCAGATTCTACCTTACATAAACGGGAGGCTCCATCTGCGCCGCAAACGATTCCGCTACGCCTCGCTCTACATTCGTAGCACTTCGGCTAGGCGGAAATCGTTTTCAGCTGCAGATGTCGCCTCCGTGGTGGCTCAACTACGCGGCAGATTTCCTCGAAGCGCCGAGCACTGCCCCGAGCGCCCCGAGCGTGGCCAAGAGCGCGGTGCCACCTTTCGATACAAGCGGCAGAGCGAGGCCCGCGAGCGGCACGAGGCCAATCATCGAGCCGATGTTCAGGAACGCCTGGGCGGTGACGAGCACGCCGACGCCGACGCACAGCAGGGCGCCGAAGCGTTCCGGGGCGCGACCGGCGACCACGAGCGTCCGAATGCCGAGCGCCGCGAACAGCAGCACGAGCGCGAGCGAGCCGAGGAAGCCGAACTCTTCGGCGGCTACCGCGAAAATGGAATCGGAGGTTGGCTCGGGCAGGTAGCGGAACTTCTGCAGGCTCTGGCCGAAGCCGCGGCCGAACTCCTCTCCCGCTCCCACGGCGAGCGTCGACTGCTGCACCTGGTAGCCGCTGCCGAGCGGATCCTCCGCTGGGTGGAGGAAGGTCTGCACTCGCTCGCGGGTGTAGCTCGAGGAAGCCAAGAGCGCCGCCACGGCCAGAACGCCGATCGCGAGGCCCGCGGCGACCGCCCGCCACGAGAGCCCGGCGGCGAAGGCCATCGCGGCGCCGGCGAGCGCCACCAGCGCCAGGTTGTCGCGGTCGGGCTGCAGCGCCAAAATTGTCGCCACCGGGACGGTCGCGATCAGGTACGGCGCGACGATGGAGCGCCTCTCCCCCGCCTCAGCAGGGCGCCGCTTCCGCGAGAGCAAGCCCGCCAGCAGGAGCACGTAAGCGAACTTCAGAAACTCCGCTGGCTGCACGGAGACTGGCCCGAGCGCCAGCCAGCGCCGAGCGCCGCCGTGGAGAATTCCGAGGCTCGGCACGAGGGTGAGCGCCGTGACGAGGAGCGCGAGAACAAAAACGGGCGTAGCCCAGGCGCGCAGCCAGCGCTGCGGGGCTCGCGAGAGCAGCCAGGCCAGGAGGCCGCCGCCGAGGAAGCCTAGGCCTACCTGCGCGAGCATGTCGGCCAGCGGGCTCCCCGCTCCTCGGGCGGCCAGCCCCAGCGAGGCCGAGACGTAGACGCCGAGGCCGGCGACCGCGAGCGTGCCAACAATCCAGGAGAGCAGGCGGTCAGGCATAAAGGAAGAAGGAAAAAGTAAAAAGGAAAAAGTTTGGACAGGGCTTAAGTCTTAATGGAGTCAGTCTCATCTCTTCACTTTCCCCTTTTTCCTTCTTCCTCGCTACAGCCGGTGCGCGAGCGCCAGCACCAGGCCGAGGAGCGCGGCGACCGCGCCGACGACCCAGTACCGCATCACCACCTTCTCGCGCGACCAGCCGATGGCGACGAAGTGCTGGTGAATCGGCGCCGAGCGGATCACCTTGCGGCCGAACAGTTTCTTCGAGGAGAGCTGGACGATGACGGAGAGCACGGTGAAGACGAGCGGCAGCGCGACGAGCGGCAGCGCCGCGACGCCGACGCCGCTAACGAGGTCGTCGGCCATAAAGGCGACGACGGCCAGCGTGGCGGTGAGCGCCATCGAGCCCGTCTCGGAGAGGTAGAAGCGCGCGGGCGGAATGTTGAACCAGAGGAATGCAAGAGTTGCGCCGGCAATTGTTGCGCAGAGTGCGGCGAGCTGCGGCTGGCCTTGAGCCACTGCGATTGCGGCGTAGGCCGTGAAAGCAATAGCAAAGATGCCGCCCGAGAGGCCGTCGAGGCCGTCGATGATGCCGCCGGCGTAGGTGGCGAGCACCACCAAAACAAAGAAGACCACGAAGAGCCAGCCGAGCTGGAGCGGGCCGTCGCCCGGGATGGTGACCGCCGAGACGTCGAGCTTGAGGTGAAACCACAGAGCGGCGAGGAGGCCGAGCAGGCCAACCACCAGGAGCCGCCAGCGCGCCCGGATGCCGCCCTGCCCGCGCACCTCGAGGAGGTCGTCTACGGCGCCCGTGGCGGCGCAGGCCACCAAGACCGCGATCGGCACCCAGGTTTGGCTGCGGCTCACGAAGTCGAGGACGCCAAAGCTGCTTTCCGGAAACAGCACGCCGAGAATCCAGAGGCCGCCCGCGACCACGAGCACGGCAATCCAAATGATGGCGCCGCCGAATCGCGGCGTGCCCACTTCTCTGTCGGCGTTCTGGGCGTTGAAGACCGTAGCCTCGCTGCCGTCGTAGAGCGTCTTGCCCGCCTTCGGCTTCCAGAGCTTGTTGCGGTAGAGGAACCCAGCGACCGTCGGCGTGATGCCGATGCCGACGAAGAATGCTAGGGCGGCGGGCAAGAGGACGCGGACGAGGTCGACGGTCATAGGTAGGGTTACTTTACCTCATAACGGTGTGCTTTTGCCGCCTGCCGTTACTTGACACGCCTATTCTATAGTGTAATTTAAATGCGTATGCACACACACACTCTATTCCTGCGGTGGGCTCTCGTCGGCTTCTTCGCCGCGCTCGTCCTCGGCGTCGCCCTCTGGATCGGCGGGCACTTCTTCTGGGGTGACCCGATTGCCGGTCGCCGCGCCCTCG
>DATDYW010000035.1:0-9039 GCA_036516995.1 Minisyncoccota bacterium | reverse complement strand
CCGGGCCGCGCGAAACCTGGAACCTCGGGCTGCTCTACCGCTCGCCATCTGACCCGCGAATCGAGCGCGACCTTGCGGCTATCGAGCGGCGCTGCGCGGCGTTCGCGAGGAAGTGGCGTCCTAAGCTCACCAAGCTCTCCTTGCCCCCGACGCTCGTGAGAGCACTCCACGACTACGAGCGGCTCTGCGAGGCAACGAACGGCAAACCGATGCACTTCCTTTTTCTGTCTAAGTGTCTCGCCACTGACGATAAGAAAATTCTAGCCGCGCACGGCCGTGCGGAGGAGCGGCTTACCCGCGCCGGTAACCTGGTCGAATTTTTTACACTGGCAATTGGCAAGATGCCTGCGGCAGCTCAAAAACGGGCGATAAAAGCGCCCGCGCTCGCGCGTTACCGCCACCTCCTCGACGGCGTCTTCCGCGCCTCGCGCCACCAGCTCACCGAGGCCGAGGAGAAGCTCTCGAACCTCCTCTGCCGACCTGGCGTCGACCTCTGGGAGGACTTCGTCGACGCGCGCGTCTCCGCGCTGACGCTCCGGTGGGAGGGGAAGGAGCTGCCGCTCGAGGCCGCCGCGGCGAAGGTGCCGAGCATTCACGGTCATGCGAGGCGCCGCCAGCTGCGGGCGCTGGTGATGGCGAAGCTCAAGACCGTCGCGCCCGCCGCCGAGGCGGAAATGAACGCCGTCTACGCCTGGAAGAAGGCACAGGACGAGACGCGCGGCTACAGCAGGCCCGAGGAGGCGACGTTCCAGGGCTACGAGGTTGACCGCGCGACGGTCGAGACGCTCATCCGCGAGGTCGAGCGCGCCTACCCGCTGGCGCACCGCTACTACCGCGCCAAGGCGAAGCTCCTCGGGCTGCCGAAGCTCGGCGCCGCGGATCTCGGCGCGAACGTGAAGCCTCCGCGCGGCTACCGCGAGTGGAAGCCCTCGTTCGCCGAGGCGGCCTCCACGTTGCGCGAGGTCGTGCGGCCCGTTTCCGCGCGGCACCTCGCGCTCCTCGACCGGATGCTCGCCAGCGGCCAGATTGATGCCTACCCGCGCAAGGGGAAGACCGGCGGCGGCTTCTGCGCGCCGCGCCGCAAGCTGCCGACCTACATCCTGCTCAACCACGACCCGTCGCCGCGCGACTTTACGACGCTCGCCCACGAGTTCGGCCACGCGGTGCACGCCTCGATGCACGGTCACCAGCCGGTCTTCTACGACGGCGAGACGATGATGAGCGCGGAGGTCGCGAGCACGTTCTTCGAGCGACTGGCAGCGGACGCGGCGCTGGCCCGAATTTCAAATCCGCACGCGCGGCTCGTCCACCTGCTGGAGCGCGGCGACGGCTTCGTGGGCTTGGTGTTCCGGCAGGTCGCCGCTCACCGCTACGCGGAAATCCTGCACCGCCGCATCCGCGCCGAGAGCTACCTCTCGGCAGAGGAAATGGCCCGCGAGCTCAACGCGGCGCTCTCGCGTTACCTCGGCCCCGCCGTCCGGCTCGCGCCGGAGGATGGCTACACTTTCGTGTGGTGGGGCCACCTGCGCTCGCACTTCTACTTCACGCCCTACGCCTTCGGCGAGCTCGTCGCCTGCGCGCTCTACCGCGAGTTCAGGCGAACGGGGAAGGCGGCGGCCTTCGAGCGCTTTATGTCGCTCGGCGCCTCGGCGCGGGTGGAGGACATTTTCAGGGCGAGCGGTTTAGATGTGCGGAAGCCCGCCATCTGGCGGCAAGGGATTGCGGAGTTCAAGGAACTGGTTCTGGAGCTGGAAGAGGCGGCGAAGCTCGCAGGCAAGGCGGAGAAGGGGAGAAAGAGGTAGGGGAGAAAGAGGCAGGGCGCACCTGGCCCGGTGCTAAGCTACGGGTGTCAGATTACCCGCCCTCACCACACGGCCGCAATGCCTATGGAGCGCCAGGAAGGTCCAGAGTTCGGAACGACGGGCGGCGGGCCGGCCGCGGCCGCCGCCCCCGAGGCCGCACCGAAGACGCCGCTGCGCTGGAAGGATTTGCCGATGGAGTGGGTCCGCCAGGTTCGGAAAGAACGAAACGGCAATGCGCGTTCGGCGGCGGGCGGCATGGGGCTGTCCGAGGTTGCCTCCGAGGAGGATATCGCCACGTTCGTCGCCGCGCACCCAGACTCCGCCGAGGCTATCGAGCGGCAGCGATACACCAACCGGCTGCTCGCAGAGCAGAAGGCGCACCGCGCGCCGGGGGAGGTCGAGGAAGCCCCCGCCATTGAGGCCGCCGAGGCGCCGGATTTCACGCCCGAGGACCTCTCCGTCGCGGCGCACAACCGGCGAAAGGCCGAGCTCGCGCAAACCGTCGTGCCGCAGCCAGCCTCGCCCTTGCCACCTGAAGAAATCTCCGCGCCCTCCGTCGCCAAAAAGCCGAAGACGCCAAGGAAAAGTCGGAAGAAGGCGAAAGCGCCCGACGCCGCGCCGGAGGCGTCGGCTGCTCCGGACTCGCAACCCGTCACTCTCGGCCAACTGCCGCCGCGCGTCGCCGAGACCCTGAATCAGCAGGTCGTCCTAGCGGGCCTCTTCGGCGGCAGGCCGTTTATGGCGGGCGATACTGTTCCAAAAAATGCGCTGCTCTGGCTCGAGAAACGCGGCTCGCTCACCAGGGAGCAGCTCGCGGCGCTCGGCTACACTGAGACGCCGACAGAGGAGCCGAAGCAGGAAAAACCGAGGAGTCAGGAGGTCTCGCCGGAAGAACGAATTGCCGCTGCGAGAACGTGGAACGAGCTCGCGGCCACCATTGAATCGATTCCGGAAATTCAGGGCTCGCAGCAGACATTCACCGGCGAAGAAATGGCCAACATTGTTCGTGCGATTGCGCGCGGCGAGCTGGACTCGACGTACGCGACCAGAGCCCTGGGTATTCGCGACAAAGTTGAAGGTCTAGAGAGCATTACGCCACGCCCACTGCCTCCGGTGCCGGGCTTTCAAGACACTATTCCACCGCAGCCAGGCCAAGAGCGGCCTCCCACACCCGAGGAGCAGCTCGAGGCGGCGCGGCTCGGCCTGGAGGAGGCGCGCGCGGCGTTCATTCCGCAGCACCAGGCGTACCTGAAGAGCCGCCGCGAGAAGGGATTCCTGGCCCGGGCGCGGGAGGCGCTCGGCCTCGGCCAGAAGGAGTCGGAGAGCGAGCTGCCGCCGGAGCTCCGCGCCGCCAAGGAGGCGTACGCGCAGGCGAAGACGGCGTACGGTCGGCAGATGTACGCGCTCGCCCGGGCGGAGCACCTCGCCGCCGCCGACCCCAACCTGCCCGAGCGCGAGCAGACAGCGGAAGCGTACGGCCGCGCCCGCGCTTTCCAGTCCATTTTTGTGAACGAGCGCGCCGTTCTGCAGAAGGCGGAGGCGGAGTCGTGGACGCCGAAGGAGCGGGGCGTCGTTCGCAAGGGCTTCGACTGGTGGCGCCGGCGCGGCAAGGTCACCCGCGCGCTGCTCTCGACCGCCGCGCTCACCGGTGTTGCCTTCGCGACGGGCGGCGGCGGCGCCGTGGCCGCGGGGATCTTCGCCGGGTCCAGGTTCGTGCGCAGCCTGATCGGCATGGGCGTCGGCCACCTCGCCGGCAAGGGCTTCGACCGCTTCGTGAAGAAGCCGGGCGCGGCCGACGAGAAGGCCGAGCGCCGCGTGGCCGAGCTCCGCGCGCTCTACGCCAAGGGCGGCGAGTTCTGGGACACGGTCGAGGGGACGCGGGCGATGGAGGAGGCCTACGGCAACACCCAGGAGGAGCGCGACCGCGAGGAGCGAGGGCGGCTCCTCGGCAAGGCCATCGTCATGGGCGTCGCCGCGGCCGGCACCGGTATCGGGCTCCGCTGGCTCGACCAGGCGTGGGCCCACAGCGTGGCGCCGGTCAAGGTTCCGACTCCCGGGCCGACCCCGGCACCCGCGCCGGCCCCCGGCCCCTGGCCACCGGACAACGATCCGCGCTGGGGGTACACGGCGAGGATGCCTGTCCCGAACCCTGCCCCCGACGCGACGCCCCTGCCGCCGTTTATTCCGAAGGCTATCCCGGTGCCCGACGCCACCGCCGTCGCCACGCCCGAGGTGGACAACCTCTGGGCGATGGTGAGGGCCAAGCTCGACGAGCAGGGCTACATCGACGGCCTCGACACCCGCGGCGCGCAGAACAACCTCATCGGCACGCTCTACCAGAAGTTCGTGCACATGACGCCCGCAGAGCTCCGGAGCATCGGCGTGGCGAGCGGCAACGTGCACAAAATTGCGCTAGGGGCGAAGATTGACCTCTCGACAGCGTTCGACGACACCGCCGCTGTGGCGAGAGCGTACGAGCACGCCGGCGAGCTGTCGCTCGCGCAGACGCTGCCCATCGAAGCCGACGCCTCGGCGCTCAACGCCTTCCGCGTCGCGCATCCGGGCACTCGATTCACCGAGGAGCTCGCCAACCGCCTCATCCGCGAGCGCGGCCACTAGCCCCAGCCACTAACTAACCACCATGGACATCGGACAGGCAGCCGGCGCGAACATAATCAGAGAGCTCGGCATTGAGGCGCTGCCGCCGGACGAGCAGCGGGAGGCCGTTGACCGCGCCGGCGCGCTCGTCTTCGGGGCAGTGGTGCTGCGGGTGATGGAGCAGCTGGGTGAGGCAGACCGTAAAAAACTCGGCGAGCTCTTCGCGGCGGAGACAACAACCGGCGACGAGCTTTTGGCGTTCCTCTCACCGCTCGTGCCGAACCTCGACGCCATTGTCGCCGAGGAGGTGGGGAAGTTCAAATCAGAGGCCGTGGACTTCCTCGACGCGGTCGCCAAGGAGGGGTAGAGGCGCGGCGAGGGGGAGGCTCCCTCGGCCGTAGACCGGCCTACGGGCGAGGCCATTCGGGGCTGCGACGAATTAAGAATGAAGAATTACGGACGGGTTCGCCGTCCTCTAAATTCTTAATTCTGCATTCTTCATTCGCCCGACCGTCGCCTCCGTGGTAACTCAGTCCGATTGTTTGCTCTCGTCCCCCGGCCAGCGTAAGCTCGCCGCCATGACTGATCATTCACAAAGGCCGGGGTCGCCCCGGCTCTTGCCGGGCGACCCCGATCGCTTCTCCGTTCGCATCAGCTACGCCCGGGGCCGCCAGGCCCTCGACGCGCTGGTGGCTACCTTCCGCGCCCGCCGCTACCCGTTCGGGCAGTTCGTCCCGTTCGTGAGGCCCGTGCTCGAGAAACCGCTGCCGGAGGACCCACGCGAGCGCGCCGTCTTCTGGTTCTGCCTCTGCTTCTGGATGCGCGGCCGCATCGAGAGCTACGAGGCGCTCTGGCGCCTGGCCCGCGTCTGGCACCGCGATCAGGAACTCTTCGAGCCGGCCTTCTGGGCCGATGCTGGGGAACCGGAACGCGAGCGGCTGGCGAAGGCGCTCAAGGCCGAGGGCCTCTCCGTGGGCGTGGAGAAGTACCACAAGCACGACTGGCACCAAAACCTGGCAAAGCTCAACCGCTTCTGGGGCGGCGACCCGCGCAACCTAGTTTTCGGCGCGCGAACCTTCAAAGATTTGCTCGTCCGCATTCAGAATCGCGGCCGCTTCTCATCGGATAAGCCCGCGGGCTTCCGCGGTTTCCAGCGGAAGATGGTGGCGATGCTCGCGCACTTCCTCTCGACCGACGACCTAGTCCGCGCCGAGGAGTTCCCGTTCCCCGTGGACATCCACGTGGGGCGGTTCCTCCTCTACCAGCGGGCAATCGAGGTCTACGAGGAGCTGCCGGACGGCTCGCGCCGAATTGCGCGGGGCGACTGGGACGTCCGCTACGAAGACGTGGTTGGCCCCGCCATCAAGCTCTGCCTCCGCTACATGGCGGAGGAGAAGGCCGGGGCGGCAGAGCTCGGCGACGCGGTCTGGAACTTCGCGGGCACGATGTGCGCGGAAGCTCCCCAGAACCGCTGGCTGCTCAAGAGCAGGCTGCAGGGTCGGAAGACCCTCCTCTCGCCGGTTCCGGTGACGGCTAGCAACTTCGCCCGGCGGCGCTTCATCCAGACGTGCAGCGCCTGCCCCGTGTGGGAATCCTGCCGCGGCGGCACCATCGGGACGGCGCCGTACTTCTACTGGGGCCTGTTCTCCTGGCGAGCGTCGGCCAACCTCTGGGAGCTGTTCCCGTCGATCCCGGGGCTGCACGTGCCACCCGATTGGCCGATGGGCAAGCCCGCCCGTGCCTGGCGACGCATCGCCAACGGCAAGGGTCTCGGCCCCGGGGAGTGGCTCGAGCGTGCCGCCCACCCCAAAATCGAACGGCGCGTCCACAGTCACCACCAGCAGACCCTGACCATCTGACCAGCCTCGCGGGGGCTGGTTTTTCCGTCTTCGCTGTCGCGCGCTCTGTTGCCAACCTCGCCGCGCAGTGTCGCCGCTCGGCTGTCCACAGTGCAATCGGCTCGGCGGCGAGTACGATGCGGGCAAATGCACACTTCCACTAACAGAGACAAGAAAAAAGTCGAGCGGGTCTGGTCGGCGGCGACCTGGGGCATGAGCGTCAGCGGGCGCTTCGGGGCCTTCGTCCTCGAGAGCGTCCTCGGCAAGCGCCCCGGGCGCGAGGAGCTCTCCCTTCCGGCCGGCGACCTCGTGGTGCCAGTTAGGCGTAACCTCGATCTCTTGATTGAAATCAAAGCGTCACAGACCAGCGAGGGGGCGCAAGTTCCCATTCAACAACTGCGCCGTGGCGTCGATGTTGTGCAGGAATCCGCTAGCTACTGCGGGCTCGTGTATGCCATATACCGCTACCGGAACAAGGCGTTGCATCCAAAAACCCGGGTGCCGAGCAGCCAGCTCGCGCGCTGCAAGACACTACGCGAGAAGACCCGCTTCCTGTTCGGCGCCGCCGTGGAGATTGTCTTCATTGATGCCGAGCTTCTACTCGAGCTTGCCAATCGCGATGGCGATGAGAAAGGCTTCTACCGGAAGCTCACCTCCGTGCCTGGGCAAACCAAGGGCCCAGTCCTCGAGCTGAAATCGAAATTCTTCAGCTCGCTCTCCGGCGGGAACGGCGAGTGGACACCACACGCGCTCCAGCTTCGCGACCGGGGATGGCTGCAGACCCGCGGCGTCTCGGTGCTCCGCTACGACGACAAGCTGAGGGAAGCGTTCCCCAGCTCCGGCAAGGCGGCGGAGGAGGTGCCTCCCCTCGAGCTCTGCGTGGACCGGACGGTGCCGCTCGTCGGCATCCTCTCGGCGGAGACTGCCGCCGCGCTCGCCTCCGGGCACCGGTGCCCGCTGCGCAAGCGGTTCGGCATCAGCTTTCAGAAGCTCGCGCCGCGCCAGCGCTTCGTCGCCACCGACCTCGCCCCGTTCTGACCGACCGCCGCCCCGGCTTCCCGGGGCGGTTTTCCTTTGTCGACGGAGAAACGGAAAAGCCGCGCGCCTCCGAGGCGCGCGGCTGGGTGGGGGCCGCTGTTCAGCTGTCGTTTTCGACCGCCGGTTTTGGCTGGCCGTTTCGGGCGGAACGCCGAACCTCGGCGGCGAGGCAGAGCGCAGCGGCGAGGAGCGCCAGGGCGACGATTGCCCAGTCGCCGCCGCCGACGCGCCAGCTGTCCGGCTCGGGTCGCGCGGCGAGGAGCGTGCCCGCGGCGCAGATCGCGGCGAGGGCAGCGCCGACGGCGCCAATCGTCCCGAAGCGGGGCGAGCTCGCCGGGCTGAAGCGCAGGCGGACGTTCTTGCCCCACCACTCGCCGGCGAGGAAGGCGCCGAGCGCGGCGACGACGAGCGGCGCGGTCAGGCCGAGCGCCGCGCTGACGAGCAGCGGGACGACGGAGAGGAGCGGCCAGGAGGGCGAGAAGTCTCGCGGGTCGTGGAAGGTTCTCATACTTCGGAAGGTAGCCGCTGGTCGCGCGAGCGTCAACCTGTGGAAAACTTTTTCGGTGGCGGCTAGGGCCGGGCGCGGGTCGTTTCCGGTTTCGATTTACCCAATCGTGGAGGGGGACTCGGTCACGAGTCACTAGAATTTTTGTGGTGCGGCTTTCGGGGAGTCGGTCACGAATCACTAAGCCGTTTTGGCGCCGCGAAAATTTCAGGGGCAGCGGCGCCAAACGGCTAAGTGTTCGCGACCCCGGCTCGGCGCCCCTCTGGGCGCCGGTTTGGTGGACCTGAGGGGAATCGGTCACGGCTCTCCTCGCCCCGTCGGGCTCGGAGGCCGCGACCCCGCCTCGCGACGAGCCGAAACGGCTCGTAACGCTCCGGCTTTCGATTCCCCACGCAAGGTGCGAAGGCACCTTGCTTCAGGTCCACAATAAAAACATCCCAATCTGCGGGGATGTTTTTATTGTGGACCTGAGGGGAATCGAACCCCTTGCCTCGTCAATGCGAATGACGCGCTCTACCAGATGAGCTACAGGCCCGAAATGAACCGCGGGGACTATAGCAGCGCCAACTAAAACGGAAAAGCCGCTTTCGCGGCTAGTCGAGCTGCTCGATGAGCTCGGAGAGATCGCTGGCCGTCGGGCGGATGTCGGTCATCTGCGCGACGCGGTACACAATGTCCGCCGCGGCCGGGCCCTTGCGGTAGATTGTCGCCGCACGTGCGGTGCTCCGCAGCTCCTTAGCCGTGAGGTCTCGCCTGAATTCTACCTGGGCGATGCGAATCGCCAGGTCGAGCTCGCCCTTGTAGATTGCCGCCTGCAGCACCTTCTCGCTCAGCGCGAGACGGTAGGCGCAGGCCGTCGTGTCTAGCCCGGCGAACGTCACCAGGTCGAACTCTGCCGCACCGACCTTCTGGAAGCCTGGGGGCAGGCCACTCCTGCCGCCGAAGGCAGAGAGCAGGGTCACCGTTGGCGTCCCAGCCAAGAGGCGGAAACCTACGGGAAGCTCATCGCGGAGGCGCTCCACCATCGGCTCCGGAATCTGCTCGGCGGGGAGGAAGCTGATCCTCCGGTTTTCGTCGACGACGACCATGGCCACGAAGGGTGCGACCTGGAAGTTCCGAGACGCCTCGCCGGTGACGGTGAGGACGAACTGGTTGCTCCGGAAGTGCCGGAAGGTGATGCCGGAGGCTCGCTCGGGCGGGGCTGCTGTGGGTGAGGATGTGCTCATTTGCCACATTTCTAGCACGCCGTCTCTTCTCC
>DATDYW010000034.1:0-3106 GCA_036516995.1 Minisyncoccota bacterium | reverse complement strand
TCCTCACCCTTCGTTGGCGGCTCAACAATGAGCGGCGCGGTGCGGGAGAAGTTCATTGCCTCGAACAGCTTCCGGTCGCTCGTCCTGAAGAGCTTCACCTCGCGTTCGATCCAGAGGCGCTCGCGAGCGTCCTCGGCTGTTCCGGCGCTGCGGGTCAGCACGGCGCCGTTGGGGATGTTCGCCGCCTCAAAGTCTTTGGTTAACCAAACAGATCTCATACGGCCATACCAGCACGACGTCGCGGCGGCCGCAACCGACCAACAATTTTCGCTTATTGACTTATTGTGGTAGATAGGTTACTATGGATGGCATATGAACACTCAAACTGGTTCTCCGCCCCCCATCTGGAGGCGCTCCGTCGACTACGTCTACGGACGCCTCTCGCTGTGGATCACGATTGTGCTCCTAGTCTTCGTTTGGGGCTTTGTCATTAAGTGGGCCACCAACCCACTTCGCACCATTTGGGGGCCACCGTTCGGCGGCACGGTTGCCCAGAAGCTGTGGCTACCGGACGGCACCAAGCTGCTGAATCCCCCTGGTCCGATTGCTTTCAAGGCAATCGATCTGCACAGTCCCATGGTCGTGTTGGTGAATTCACGCGAATTGTTCGCGAACTACGCCGCTGCCGCAGGTAGCAGCGAGGCGATCATCAGCGGGGAACACGACCTCGCAGTCACCTACCTCGCGCATATGGGACAGCAGAGCTACCGCTACATGTGCTCAATCGAGAAGCCTACGAGTTTTCCTCACAGTTTTCGTGAGTTTCTCGACTCCAGCGTCCCGGTTACACTCACCGTGGACGGATACCTCATCTACCAAATTTCGAGCATTTGGTCCGGGTTTCTCGTGACTATCTCTATTCTGTGGCTCGGCACGCTGTGCGCGGTAGGCTTCTTGGTGAGCAGAGGGATTCTGCGGGTTGGGGAACTCTTCTGAGCTGCCGCAATCGACTCAAGGCCGCTCGCGCAAGCGAGCGGCCTTTTCTTTTTTACTTCTTTCCCCGTCGCAGCACCTTCCGCAAGTACTGCCCCGTGTACGAGCCGTCTGTGTCTGCCACCTCCTCCGGCGTGCCCTTGGCCACGATCGAGCCGCCCTTGGTGCCGCCCTCGGGGCCGATGTCGATGACGTAGTCGGCGCACTTGATGAGGTCGAGGTTGTGCTCGATGACCACGACGGTGTTTCCCTTCTCTACCAGCTTCTGGAGAATCTCGATGAGCTTGCGCACGTCCTCGTAGTGCAGGCCGATGGTCGGCTCGTCCAAAATGTAAATTGTCTTCTGGACGTGCGTGCGGTAGAGCTCGGCCGAGACCTTCACGCGCTGCGCCTCGCCGCCGGAGAGTGTCGTGGCGCTCTGGCCGAGCTCGAGGTAGCCGAGTCCCACTTCGCCGAGTGTTGAGAGGCGGTCGGAGATAGACGGAATGTCCTCGAAGAACTTCAGCGCCTCCTCGACCGTCATTTTTAGAACATCGTAAATGTTCTTGCCCTTGTACTTCACCTCCAGCGTCTCCTTCATAAAGCGCTTGCCGCCGCAGACGTCGCACGGCACGTAAACGGTCGGCAGGAAGTGCATCTCCACCGCCACCTCGCCGTTCCCTTCGCATGCCTCGCAGCGGCCGCCGGTAACGTTGAACGAGAAGCGCGAGGGCCCCCAGCCGCGGTAGCGGGCCTCTTCCGACTCGGCGAAGAGGTCGCGGATGTGGGTGAAGGCGCCGGTGTAGGTGGCGGGGTTGGAGCGCGGCGTCCGGCCAATCGGCGCCTGGTCAATCAGGACGGAGCGGCCGAGGTACTCGGCGCCGGCGAAGCTCTGGCAGTTATAGATTTCCTCCGAGCGGTAGCGGCGGTCGAAGCGACCCTGGAGGTTCTTGTGCAGGATTTCGTACACGAACGACGACTTGCCCGAGCCCGAGACGCCCGTGACGCAAATCAGCCGGCCGAGCGGGACATCCACAGAGAGGTTCTGAATATTAAAAATCTTGCCACCGCGAATCTGAATCGCCCCGCCGTGGGCGCCGTTCCTGCGGCGGCCCGGTACGGGAATCGACTTCTCGCCCGTCAGGTAGGCGAGCGTCGTCGAACCCTTTGAGGGGGCGCGGCCGGAGAGGAGCGGCGCCATCCAGTCCGCCACCACAATCTCGCCGCCGTGGACGCCCGCGCCGGGGCCGACATCCACCAGGTAGTCGGCAGATTTCACTGTCTCCTCGTCGTGCTCCACCACGATGATGGTGTTGCCGAGGTCGCGCAGGCCGGTGAGCGTCTTGATGAGGAGCGCGTTGTCCTTGGGGTGCAGGCCGATGGTCGGTTCGTCGAGGACGTAGAGCGCGCCCACGAGCCCCGAGCCGAGCTGCGAGGCGAGGCGAATGCGCTGCGCCTCGCCGCCGGAGAGGGTGTGGGCTCGGCGCGAGAGCTGCAGGTAGTCGATGCCGACGTCGTTCATAAAGCGCAGCCGCTCCTCGATTTCCTTCAGAATCACCTTCGCAACCTCGCGGTCGCGCGGCGTCAGCTCGACGCTGCGGACGTACCGCAGCGCCTCGCTGATGGTCTGGCCGGAGAAGACGTCGATGGAGATGCCCTTGTGCCCCTTGCTCGCGCCGAAGAGCACGTGGTGCGCCTCTGGGCGGAGCCGCGTACCCTTGCAGGCCTTGCACGGCTCGTCGCCGAAGAGGTGCACGGTGCCGAGGCCGTTGCACTCGGGGCAGGCGCCGTAGGGCGAGTTGAACGAGAAGAGGCGCGGCTCGACCTCGGGGAACGCGAAGCCGTCGTAGGGGCAGAGGAAGCGGGTGGAGAGCAGGCGGTCCTCGGTGGGTGTCACCACCCGGAGCATCCCGTCAGCCTCGTGGATGGCGCGCTCGATCGATTCCGACAGGCGCAAACGGAAACCGTCGATGGAGTCCTTCTGCTCAGGAGCAGCCTTTGGCTGCTTGCCTCTCCTCGTGTCTTTTTCTCCGCCCCGGCCGCCGGGGCGATGGAGCTCGCTGACGAGGAACTCGTCCACCAGCACGTCAATGTCGTGCGTCTCCGTCTTCTTGAGCACGATGCGCTCGCGCAGCTTCTTCACCTCGCCGTCCACGCGCACCGTCTCGAAACCCTTGCCGAGCAGGTCGTAGAG
>DATDYW010000033.1:0-16091 GCA_036516995.1 Minisyncoccota bacterium | reverse complement strand
GCACGTGGTCGGGCTAGCGCTTTCGAGTCGCTAGCGCGGCTGGTAGGGTAGCGCCGTCCCCAAGAGGGGCCCGTAGCTCATCTGGTAGAGCGCCTCATTTGCAATGAGGAGGTAAGGAGTTCGAGTCTCCTCGGGTCCACCAAAATTGATTTGCCGAAGAAGTTGCCTCGGGGCTTCGCCCCTCGGCATGAAACATATTGGCATAAACGCTTTGAAGCCAAAAGAATGAACGGCGAATGGTTTGATTTGAATTCAGGAGATATAAAAGCGTTCAAGCGTTGGAGGCGAATAGTCTAAATCCCTTCATTGATTAGACACGCCTATTTTGCTATAGTACAGACACTATGAAGAAAACATCACGAAAATTGCTCTCAAAAGTGGCCCCGAAAAAGGTTTTGAAGCAAAATACCGAAGCCTTGAAATCCTACGGCTTCTACAAGGAAACCACCGACCTTATTGATCGGGCTGATATTGCGTTGGGTAGAAAACCAGCTTTTAAGGTAGCTGACGGTTCAACAATTAATTTTGAAATTAACCAGTATGGAGTCGCCTCAACCACAGCGTAAAAAATTTAAGACAACGCAAGATTGGCACGATTATTTTGGTGCCGCGCAACAAGCAGGACAACCAATAACCACAAAGGATTTATTTGCACT
The DNA here is from genome assembly GCA_036516995.1 of Minisyncoccota bacterium. Classification (GTDB taxonomy): domain Bacteria; phylum Patescibacteriota; class Minisyncoccia; order Phycocordibacterales; family JAACPR01; genus DATDYW01. The sequence goes on along the minus strand of DATDYW010000033.1, from coordinate 15,435 downwards.
TCGCAAGGCTTGCTATGAGGAAATCGAAAAACATCGTGGCCGTCCACTTTTAATTTACGCTACGAAATTTTTAGAAGGTGTTCCGCAAGGTGCGCCAAACTCCATTGATTTGTCCGATGTGGACGGCTTCACCGATCTAATCAATTCAGTAAAAGGTAGCAAATCAATCGATGTCCTCTTACATAGCCCGGGTGGTAGACCGGACGCAACAGAGCGTCTTGTTTGTTTGTTGCGTGATAAGTTTGAAGAAATAAATTTTCTTATTCCACACTCTGCCTATTCGGCGGCCACGATGCTGGCTTTGTCTGGCAATTCTATCGTTTTGCACTCCAGCGCAATTTTAGGGCCGATAGACCCGCAAATAAACGGTGTTCCGGCTCGTTCTATTAAGCGAGGCTTTGAAAAGGCAAAGGAGAGAATTGCCAAAGAAGGCCCCGAGGCTTTGCCCGCCTATATTCCACTCATCGAAAAATACTCGCTGGAACTTTTGGAACTTTGCGAGGATTCGGAAAAGTTATCAAAAGAGCTTGTTTCGACTTGGCTCAAAAAGTATATGTTTAAAGGCGAGAAGAATATCGATAAGAAAATCAAAAAGGCGGTGAGTTATTTTTCCGACTACGATACACATTTGATGCACTCACGCCCTTTACCAATGGACAAGCTCACCGCCTTTGGTTTGAAAATTGAGCTTGCCGACGATACGCTTCAGGATTTACTTTGGGAATCGTACATTTTACTCAATGGTTTTTTCAATGTCAGTCCGTTTGTAAAATTGTACGAAAGCACTCATGGTGTATCGTGGGGCAAGCAATTTCAGCAGATTTTTGTTGGACCGCAACCCCAACAACAAATCAAACCGAAACAGTAATCAAAATCATAGCCGCCGAATTTCCGAAAACCCCCAGTCCGAAACCTGCCCGCATTCCTCCCCAGACCCCTCCTACAGGCGGGACGGAAGCCGAGGCGGGGCGAATCCATATCCCCAGTCAAATTGTTTCGCCCTGCCGAGTCCGCATTAGTTTTCAGGGTTCTCCGCGAAATGGGTTCTGACTTTTTCAAACAAACACCACCTAACGAGAGTACTGGCTCACGCCGCCACGGCCGGCCTTCGGGTTCGCGCCTTTTTAATTCGAGAACCCTCGGCGGGTCGCCGCACCTCCTTCTTCCTCTCGCCGATGTCGATCGGGTACTCGCCGGTGAAGCACGAGGTGCAGAGGTTTCCCCGCGGCACGCCGATCGACTCGATCAGCCCCTCGTACGAAAGAAAATTTACGCTCGTCGCGCCCAGGAACTCGCGCATCTCCGCTACCGACTTGCTGGCGGCGATGAGGTTTCCCTGCCGCGGCGTGTCGATGCCGTAGAAATCCGGGTAGCGCACCGGCGGCGAGCTCACCAGGAAGTGCACCTCCCGCGCCCCGACCTCGAAGAGCGCCCTCACAATTTGCCGCGAGGTCGTGCCGCGCACAATCGAGTCGTCGACGACGATTACCCGTCTGCCGGCGATAACCTCGCGCAGCGGCGTCAGCTTCACCTTCACGCCCTGGTCTCGGATGTGCTGCTCCGGCTCGATGAAGGTGCGGTGGATGTAGCGGTTCTTGATGAGCCCGGTCTCGAAGGGAACTCCCGATACCTGGGAGTAGGCGATCGCCACGGGTACGGCGGTCTCGGGTACGGGGATTATCACGTCCGCCGCGATGGGGTACTCCCGAAACAGCCGCCGGCCGAAGTTCTTCCGCACCTCGTAGACCGATTTACCCATCAGGGTGCTGTCCGGGCGCGAGAAGTAGACAAACTCGAAGGCGTCCAGCTGCTCGCGGCCGGGGACCACCTGCGTCGCCCGGAGGCCGCCCTCGTCTACCACGATCATCTCGCCCGGCCGAACGTCGCGCAGGTACTCGGCGCCGATGGTACGGAAGGCGCAGGTCTCGGACGCGAAGACGAAGCCGCCGTTGAGCCTGGCGACCGACAGCGGCCGGATACCGTAGGCGTCGCGGATGGCAATCAGCTTGCTCTGGGACATCACCAGGATTGAAAACGACCCCGTCATCAGGGGCCAGATTTCCTTCACCGCCTCCTCGATCGTCTTGCCGTCCTTGGTTGAGACCTCGAGCGCCTTCACTATCATTTCGGAGTCGGAAGAATTTTCTGTCGGCACCTTTCTTCCTTTCAGAAATTTTTCGAGCTTTCCCGTGTCCGGCAGGTTGCCGTTGTGGGCGAGGGCGATGGAATTTTTGTCCGTGACGGCGCAGTCGACGCCGTCGCGCGTTACCCGGCAGACCTTGTCCTGGTGGAAGACAATCGGCTGAGCGTGGCGGAGGCCAGAGTCGCGCGAGGTGGAGTAGCGGTTGTGCCCGATGGCGATGTGGCCGCGCAGGCACTTGATGATGTTGTCATCATTGAAAACCTGGCCGACGAGGCCAGTGTTCTTGTGGCAGTAGATGCAGGAGCCGTCGGTGGTGGCGATGCCAGAGCTCTCCTGGCCGCGGTGCTGGAGGGCGTAAAGCCCGAAGAAGGTCAGGCGGCTGACGTCGAGGTCTCTGCCGTAGACTCCGAAGACGGCGCACTTCTCCCCAAGTTTCCTCATTGAGAAATTATACACGGGCAGGCGGCATCACGCCAGAAGAGTTCGGCGGAGGGGGTGTTCATAACCGGGGCCGGGGATTCCGGAGCGCTAAAAATCCGGTGATTCTCGGCGCCGCGTCTCCCCAAGCCCTCCTACTTCTTGTGCGCCTGTGGGTGCCTCGTCGCGCGCCGTGCGGTAGAATCTGGGGCGTGAGAAACGCGCTCCTAGCTTTCGCGGCTGCCGCCGCCGTCTCGGTCGCCGGCGCGACCGCCTCTGCCGCCGAGGTGGCCTGCACCATCCTCCCCGAGACGCTCGAGCAGGGTGCCAGCGACGTCGCGCCGCCGAGCTCCGTCGCCCAGCTCCAGGCCTTCCTCCAGGCCAAGGGCTACCTCAGCGGCGACACTGTGATTTCCGGCTACTACGGCACCTCGACCGCCGCGGCGGTCTCGGCGTTCCAGGCCGAGCACGCCATTCTCCGCACCTCCATTGCCGGGCCAATCACCCGCCTGCGGATTCAGACCGTGTCGTGCCCCGTCGCCCCGCTGCCGCCCGAGCCGACGGCTCCCGTCGTCTACAACCCCGCGCTGCCGCCGCCGTTCGTGAAGGCTCCCGGCCTCAACCAAATCAAAATTACCTACAAGAGAGGCTCGAAGACGGACGACGGCTTCACGAAGTACCGGATGAACTTCGGCGACCGCGAGGAGAACCTCAAAATTTCCTGGTGGGTCGTGCGCGCCTACTGCGAGAACGCGGTCGTGCGCTTCGGCGAGGATCTCGCGCTCGGCTGCGGCGAGGAGACGCCGCGCCTGAGCAGCTCGAAGACGAGGAAGGGCGCGGTACGGGACTTCCGCCTCGACGGCGTCGCCGACGGCCGCAGCCGCGGCCGGGTGACCGTGCGCGCCTGGGCGTACGACGCCGACGGCAGAATTGTCGGCGAGAACCGTGTCTACTTCTGGGTCCACTAGCGTCGCGCTCCGCCGGGTGCTCGGCGAGCCGCGCTACGCCCTCTTGGCGGCGCTCGCCGCGCTCGGCGCGTTCACCCTGGCCACCTGGCTGCCGAACTGGATGCTGGCCCGCGACGGAATTTTCAGCGGCTCGCTACCCTGGGGCGAGAAGGTCTCGCTGCTCCTCGCGCTCTGGGGCTCAATCGGCACGAACTTCACGCCGCTCGCCGCGGCGAGCGTGATTGCAGGTGCGCTCCTGTTCGGCGTGACGCTGGCGCTCGCGGTTTTCGTGCTGCGCCGCCGCGCCGCGCGGCGGCGGGGAATCGGCGCGGGCGCCGTCGGCGTTCTCGCCGGCGCGCTCGGCCTCGGCTGCGCCGCCTGCGGCTCGGCCGTCGCGCTCTCGGCGCTGCTCGCCGTTTTTGGGCTCGCAAGCTTGGTGCCGGCGCTGCCGTTCCACGGCGCCGAGGTGGGCATCCTCGGCGTGCTGCTGCATCTGCTCGCCATTCGTCTCCTCGCCCGAGATGCCGCCGCGCCGGCAGTCTGTAAAAGTTAAGGCGAGGGGCCACTCGGCCCGTGTAGAATGTGGGTAATGCGAAGGAAGCTTGGCGTTGCCGCGACCGCCGCAGTTCTCGCCTTCGCGGTCGGCTACCTGTTCTCGCCGATTGGCGGCGAGACGCGGCCCGTGGTTGCGGTCGACGACGCGTCTCCCGAGCAGCTAGCCCGCTCGCTCCAGGCTTCCGGTGCCGTGCGCACGCGCCTCGGCGCAGCCGCCGTGGCGCTCGCCGGTAGCCTCGGCACGCTTGATCCGGAGACCGGCAAGCTCGTGATCTCGCTCGGCGAGGCATCCGTGACGCTGCCGGTCGAAGACCAGGCGCGCCGCTTCGTGACGGTCGCCGAGGGGCAGCGCCGCGAGGAAATGGCGAACGTTTTTGCCAAAGAGCTCGGCTGGACAGACGGGGAGCACCGAGATTTTGCTGGCGCGACCAGCACCTGCGCCTTCCGCGGCGGCGAAGGGTACCGCTTCCCGGGCCGCTACCTCGTGGCTGCGGGCACGACGCCGGACGAGGTTGTCGACGCGATGGAGGATCGCTTCGGCGAGGTCTACGGGGAGCTGGTCGCGGCCTCGGGCACGCCGGCGCTGGACCCGGGCACGGTGGTGCGCGTCGCCTCGATGATTCAGCGCGAGGCGGCGGGGAAGGGCGACATGCGCCTCATCAGCGGCGTCATCTGGAACCGGATGCTCCTCGGCATGCCGCTGCAGGTTGACGCCACGCTGCAGTACGCGAAGGGGAAGGAGGGGCGCTGGTGGCCGCGGCTCACCCCGAGGGACAAGCGCATCGACTCGCCGTTCAACACCTACCAGCAGAGCGGCCTGCCGCCCGAGCCAATCTCGAGCCCCGGCGAGGCCGCCATCGCCGCCGCGATGCACCCCGCCGACACGACCTGCCTCTTCTACATCCACGACCGGTCGCGGACGATTCACTGCTCGAGCGACTACGCGGGGCATTTGCGGAACATCAGCAGGTATTTGTAGTGAGGTGACAAGGAGTAAGTAACAGTAGGATCGGGGCGCTTTACTTGTTACCTGTTACCTGATACTTGTTACCTCGCTATGTTCAAGTTCCTCACCCAGAAAATCCTCGACTGGAAGCTCCGCAAACTCCCAGAAGGCGAGCGTGAGATGATAAAGGGGCTGATGGCCGCCAATCCGAAGCTCTTCGAGGCCATCTCGAAGGACATCGCGGCCAAGAAGAAGCAGGGCATTCCCGAGCAGGCCGCCGCGATGCAGGCCTTCTTTGCCCGCAAGAACGAAATTGCCCAAACGTTCAAGTCGGCCGGAATCCAGCCGCCGCGGCGCTAGGTCATGGCCCTCTCCGTCGGCATTGTCGGCCTCCCGAACGTGGGCAAGTCCACGCTCTTCAACGCGCTCACCGAGCAGTCGGTGCCGGCGGAGAACTACCCGTTCTGCACGATTGATCCGACGGTGGGGGTAGTCGCCGTGCCCGACCCGCGGCTCGGCCTCCTCTCTGCGCTCTCCAAATCCGCGAAGACGATTCCGGCGGTGGTCGAGTTCACGGACATCGCCGGCTTGGTGGCCGGCGCCTCCGAGGGCGAGGGGCTCGGCAACAAGTTCTTAGCGCACATTCGGGAGACCGACGCTATCTGCGAGGTCGTGCGCATCTTCGACGACGAGAACGTGGTGCACGTGGCGGGCAAAATTGATCCGCTAAACGACATTGAGGTAATCGAGCTCGAGCTTGCTCTCGCTGATTTACAAACGGTTGAGAAACGCCGCGAGACACTGTCGCGCGACGTGAAGCGAGGTGATGAGATAGCGGCGATGCTCGACGGAGCGTGCCAGAAGCTGGCCGCGGCGCTCAAAGAAGGAAAGTCGGCGCGCGGGGTTGAACTGAACGAAAAGGAGCGCGAGGCGTCGAAGGATCTGCACCTGCTCACGGCGAAGCCGGTGATGTACTGCCTCAACAAACAAACAGGTGGAAAGAATATAGATGATGCCAACGATGTTCGGTGGCAAAAACTGAAAGCGTTTTTTGATGAACAAAAGGCGGTCTGGGTCACCCTTGATGCTGGCGCAGAAAAAATGGTGGGGGACTCGCCTGCGGAGGAGCGCGCCGCGATGCGCGAAGAGCTCGGCGTCTCCGGCGACGGCCTCGGCGCGCTCACCGCGGCCGCCTACCGCCTCCTCGACCGCATCAGCTACTTCACCACCGGCGAAGATGAGACGCGCGCCTGGACGATTCGCCACAGCGCAACGGCTCCCGAGGCTGGCGCGGCCATCCACAACGACTTCCAGCAGCGCTTCATTCGCGCGGAAGTGGTGGCTTGCGCCGACCTCCTCGCCGCCGGCTCCTACGCCGCTGCCCGCGAGCGGGCCCAGGTGCGCACCGAGGGCAGGGAGTACGTCGTGAAGGACGGCGACGTGATCGAGTTCAAGGTATAAGGAAAAGGCCCGAAGATTCCCTCGGGCCTGCGGGCAGGCTGTCGCTAGCTCGGGTCGCCATCGGCCCAGCGCTCGATCTCGTAGCCGTCGGGCACCACGAGCGATGCGGGATTTATTCCGTCCCACCGAATCAGGTCGTGCGCCACCAGGTTTGTGATTTCCGGCTGGCAGCGGTGCTCCCAGCGGTTCACGCGCGCGCCGAGGAAATCCGGCGTATCGCCCGCCTCAACCTTGATGTTGAGGCGGAAGAAGGCGGGGCCGCGGTCGTAGACCTCGTCCACGAAGTGCATCGTCACGGCCGAGTGGGTGACCTCCCCGGCTTTAAATGCCTCCATCACCGCCTCGTGGACGTGGTGCCCGTAGAGGCCGGGGCCGCCGAACTCCGGCAGCGGGCCGGGGTGGATGTTGATCACGGTCTTCGGGCTGAAGCCGGTGGCGAGGTTGAGCCCCTTCACCATCTTGAGCCAGCCGGAAAGGGTGAACAGGGTCGCGCCCGAGGCGTCCGCAATACGCTGGTAGTCAGCTGCCTCGCGGGGGAGCGGGAAGTGCGTGAACGGCACGCCGAGCCGGTCGGCGCGCTCGCGTACGCCGCCGTTCGCGTGGCTAGAGACCACCGCGACGATTTCAGCGTCGAGCGGCCCGCCGCGGGAAGCCTCGACGAGCTTCTCGAATCCCGACCCGCCGCCCTCGGCCGATCCGGACGCGAACACAAGAATTTTTGGTTTCAGTTTTGGCATAGGTGGTTCCGGCGCAGTATCCACCAAAGGGCAACTTTTGCAACGCAGCCCGCGCGCGAAAGGAAAAGGCCGGCACTCCGGCCTACGGGGCCTGGCGACCCTCCAGCTCGCGGAGGAGGTCGAGCGCCCTGCGCCCACCGGGATCGATTTTCCTGAGACGCTCGCTGGCTCTGCGGAGGGCCTCGTCGGTCTCACGGAAAAGCACGCGGCGGCACAGGTCGAAGGTTTCCGAGGAGTAGAGCGCCTCGGGCGCTAAGGTTCGTCTAGCCATTTGCAACAGTCTAGCGCGACTAGCCAGGCGCCGGTCAAATAAGGTTAAGATACTGACCTATGCCCAACGAGAATCGCTGGTACGACCACAAGGCGGTCGAGAAGGAGTGGCAGCAGCGCTGGGAGGAGCTCGGCCTGCACAAGGCCAGCGACGAGCGCGCGGCGAAAGGCGACAAGCGCTACTGCTTGGTGGAATTCCCGTACCCGAGCGGCAACCTGCACGTTGGCCACTGGTACGCCTTCGCCGTGTCAGACATTTACGTTCGCAAGCTACGAATGTCGGGGGCTAACGTGATGTTCCCGATTGGCTTCGACGCCTTCGGCCTGCCCGCCGAGAACGCCGCCATTCAGCACAACCTAAACCCGCGCGACTGGACAGAGCAGAATATGACGACGATGGAGACCCAGCTGCGCTCGATGGGCGCCTCCTTCGACTGGTCGCGCAAGATCAGTACCTGCGACCCCGGCTACTACCGCTGGACGCAGTGGCTCTTCCTGAAGCTCCTCGATGCCGGCCTCGCGTACCAGGCGGAGACGGCGGTGAACTGGTGCCCGAACGACAAAACCGTGCTCGCCAACGAGCAGGTGAAGGACGGCGCCTGCGAGCGCTGCGGCACTGCCGTAGAGCAGCGAAAGATGAAGCAGTGGCTGCTGCGCATCACGAAGTTTGCCGACGCGTTGGTGGACGACCTCGCGAGCCTCGACTGGCCCGAGCCCATCAAGGCCGCGCAGCGGGAGTGGATTGGGCGGAGCGAGGGGGCGGAAATTGATTTTCAGATTGCGGGCACAGACGAGAAAATTTCCGTCTTCACCACACGCATCGACACCATTTTCTCTGGCGCGTTCGTGACGCTGGCCCCGGAGCACTCGTTGGTGGAGAAGCTCGCTGGCAAGATTTCAAACATCGACGAGGTGCGCACCTACGCCGCTGCTGCCGCCAAGAAGCGCGAACTCGAACGGCTCGAGGGTGCCGCCGACAAGACTGGCGTGAAGCTCGAGGGCGTGGTGGCGGTGAATCCTGCCAACGGGAAGGAGATTCCCATCTTCGTTGGCGACTTCGTGCTCGGCTCCTACGGCACCGGCGCCGTCTTCGGCGACGCCCACGACGAGCGCGATTTAGCATTCGCAGAAAAATTTGGAGTAGATTTACCCTTCTCCGTCGTTCCGGAAAGAGGGTACGACGCCGCAATTGATTACGCATCGGCGCCGCGGCCCGAGCGCCCGACGCTCGACGACGGCATCACCGTGAACTCCGAGCAGTTCAACGGCATGCGATCGGCCGAGGCGCGCACCGCGATTGCCTCCTGGCTTGCCGAAAAGGGTTCGGCGCGAAAGGTGACCCAGTACCGCCTCCGCGACTGGCTCGTCTCGCGACAGCGCTACTGGGGCTGCCCGATTCCGGTGGTGCACTGCGGGAAGTGTGGCCCGGTTGGCGTACCGGAGGATCAGCTGCCGGTTGAGCTACCCGCCATTGATTCGTACTTGCCCGCAGACGACGGAGCGTCGCCCTTGGCGCGAAACGCGGCGTTCGTGAAGACGACGTGCCCGACGTGCGGCGGAGAGGCGGAGCGCGAGACGGACACGCTCGACACCTTCGTCGACTCGTCCTGGTACTACTACCGCTACTGCGACCCGGCCAACGAAAAGGAGTTTGCCTCGAGAAAAAAGATGGGCAACTGGATGCCCGTTGACTTCTACTCCGGCGGCGCCGAGCACACCACGATGCATTTACTCTACTCGCGCTTTTTCGCCAAGGCGCTCGCCTCGCTCGGTCTGGTGAAAGACGGCGAGCCGTTCACCCGCCGAACGAACCGCGGCCTCATTCTCGGCCCCGACGGCGACAAAATGAGCAAGTCGAAGGGGAACGTCGTCGATCCCGACGCCGAGGTCACCAGGTACGGCGCCGACACGGTACGAATGTACCTCGCGTTCCTCGGGCCCTACGCCGAGGTCGGCAGCTACCCCTGGGACCCGAACGGCATCACCGGCGTGCGCCGCTTCCTCGACCGCGCCTGGCGGCTAGTGAGTCGCCCCGAGGTGGAACCTAGGGAAGCTTCCCTAGGTTCCACCTCGGGGAAAAAGGCGCTGCATCGCACCATCGCCAAGGTCGGCGCAGACATCGAGACACTAAAATTTAATACCGCCATCGCGGCGATGATGATGTGTCTCACCGAACTAGAGAAAGGTGGCGCGTCAGCTGAAGATCTGAAACTCTTTGTCCGCATCCTCGCGCCGTTCGCCCCGCACCTAGCCGAGGAACTCTGGGGGAGCCTCGGCGGGGGAGAATCCGTGCACCGGCAGCCCTGGCCGGAGGCCGCCGCCCCGCTCCTCGAGGACGAGACCGTCGCCGTGGCCGTGCAGATTGGCGGGAAGGTTCGCGCGACCGTCCGGGTAGCGCGGGACGCGAACGAGTCAACTGTCCGAGCAGCCGCCGAGGCGGCTCCGTCAACCCAAAAACACCTCATCGGGCAACAGGTATCAAAGGTGGTCTTCGTGAAAAACCGCCTAATTTCCTTTGTCATTGGCAGCCGCGAGCGGGGCTCTTGACAGCCACCCTACCCTCCGCTTGACTACACCACGCCTGACTGTTAGTTTGCGGCAGCTTATTTAACCGAAACCTATGGCTACCCAGACCGTGTCCCTGGCCTTCAAGCCCAAGCAGGTCGTCGCCCGCCTCCTGAAGGCGGTCACGGACCGCTCCCGCGACGTCCTCGTCCGCCGCTTCGGCCTGGGGGACGACGCCGAGAGCGAAACGCTCGAGGCTATCGGCGTGTCCTACGGCATCACCCGCGAGCGCGTCCGCCAGATCGAGGAGCACGGCCTCTCGACCATCCGCCGCTCCGACGAGTACAAGGCCGTCGGCCCCTACCTCGAGGAGCTCGAGCGCGCCGTCGACACGATGGGCGGCATCGTCGCCGAGCGCGAGCTGCTGACCTGCCTGGCGAAGCAGGACTCCGTCCAGAACGCCATTTACTTTCTTCTGACCGTCGCCGATCCGTTCCAGCGGCTGAAGGAGTCCGACCGCTTCCAGCCGCGCTGGACCACCAACCGGAAGCTCGCGGACGCCGTCCACGAGTCGCTCGACAAGCTGCACACCGCCCTCGGCGAGCACGACCTCGTCCCGGAGGAGAAGATGCTCGCGACGTTCGCCGGCCACCTGGCCGGCGTGCCGTCGAGCTACCGCCGCCCCGAGGTGATGCGCAACTGGCTGTGCGTCTCCAAGCGCATCGGCTGCAACCCGCTCGGCGAGTGGGGCCGCTCCGATTCCCCGAACGTCTCGGTGAAGGGTGTGCGCGACTACGCCTACCTGGTGATTCGCAGGCACGGCTCGCCGATGCACTTCCGCGAGGTCGCCAAGGCCATCGAGAAAACCTTCGGCAAGAAGGCCCACGTCGCCACCACCCACAACGAGCTGATCAAGGACAAGCGCTTCGTGCTCGTCGGCCGCGGCCTCTACGCGCTCGCCGAGTGGGGCTACCTCTCGGGCGTCGTCCGCGACGTCATCCGCGAGGTGCTCCGGAAGAGCGGCCCGCTGACCAAGGACGAGGTCGTCGAGAAGGTGCTCAAGGAGCGCTACGTCAAGGAGAACACCGTGCTGGTGAACCTCCAGAACCAGCGCTACTTCCGGCGCGGCAAGGACGGGCGGTACGCGCCGGTGGCGGTGTAAGGCGAAGTGGGAGAGAATCAAGTAACAAGTAACAAGTAACAAGTAACAAGTAACAAGAAGAAAGGACTCACGCAGCGGGGTCCCTCCGAACTTGTTACTTGTTACCTGTTACCTGTTACCTGTTACCTGTTACCTGTTACTTGTTACTTGTTACTTATTACTTGTTACTTCGCTATAATTCGCCCCGTGACCCCCGACGCTCTCTCTGCCGCGGCAATCCACTACGCCTGGCTGCTGCTGCCGTTCGTCGCGGCGCTCGCCGCCGCCGCGTTCCTGTGGGAGACCTGGCTCGAGTACGTCCGGGGCAAGTTCGCCGCCTCGCAGAGGTACGTCCTGCTCCGGCTGGTGCCGCCGCGCGAGGTCCTCAAGACGCCGGCGGCGATGGAGGTGTTCCTGACGACCCTCTACCAGACGGGCGGCGAGGGCAACTGGTACGACCTCTACTGGAAGGGAAAGTCGCGCCCGTACTTTTCGCTGGAAATTGTTTCCGTTAGCGGCGACGTCCGCTTCTACATCTACACGCCAGAGAATCTCTCCAAGCTCATTGAGGCCCAGCTCTACGCCCAGTACCCGGGCGCCGAGGTACGGCCGGACTCCGACTACGTCGACGACGTCTTCTACCAGGAAGATAAGTACGACCTGTTCGGCAGCCGGCTGGTGCTCGAGAAACCCGACCCGTACCCGATCAAAACGTACATCGACTACGGCCTCGTCGGCGACGTCGAGCCAGAGGTGCAGATTGATCCCATCGCGCCAGTCGTCGAGTTCATGGGCTCGGTGCCGCGCGGCCACCAGGCCTGGATTCAGATTATTCTCCGCGCGCACAAGAAAGACGCGACCGACCCGAAGTCGTGGCTCAAGAAAGTTGATTCCTGGAAGGAGGCGGCCAAGACGGAAATCAAAAAGATTCGCGAGGAAAGCATCATGGAAATTGGCGAGAAGAAAGATATGAAGCTCACCAAGGGTAAGGAGAAGGTCATCGAGGCGCTCGAGCGCTCCGTATCAAAGTACGGTTTTGATGTCGGCATTCGCACGATGGCAATTTATCCAACAGACGCCCTCGACGGGGAGAAAGGGCTAACTCGGGCCGGACTCTCTGGAGCGTTCCGCCAATACAACTCTGGTGAATTGAATGGCTTCAAGGGTGCCGACGGCGCCGCCACCTCCTTCGACTACCCGTGGCAGGACTGGCGCGGCAAGAAGCTAGCCAAGAAAAAGAGGAAGTACCTCGAGCTCTACAGGGCGCGGGCCTACTTCGGCGAGGACAAGCACAAGACCTTCGTGCTCAACACCGAGGAGCTGGCGACGATTTTCCACCTGCCGTCTTCCGCCGCCAGCGCGCCGACCTTCGGCCGCGTCGACTCGAAGCGCGGCGAGCCGCCCTCAAACCTGCCCGTTTAGAGGATTCAACGCTACCGAGGTGCCAGACATTTTTCGCTACGCCGACGGCGCCCGCCGCACCGTGGCGCTCTCTGTCGTGGTGGTCGTGCTCGCCGCGACCCTGGCGCAGGCGTACGCCTCGCTGCCGCCCTGGGGGCAGGCAGCGGTTACCGTGGAGATTCCCTCGGGCAGCTCGGTGAGGGACATCGGCGAGATTCTCGCCGCGGCCGGGGCCGTGCGCTCTCGGTCTGCGTTCGCGGTAGCGGTGGCGCTCGCCGGCGCCGAGTCGTCGCTCGACGCCGGCACCTACATCTTCGAGCGGGCGGAGAGCCTGCCATCGGTGGTGCGCCGGCTGCGCGAGGGCGACACCCGCGCCACCGTCCTGGTCACGCTGCCGGAGGGGCTCAGCCGGAAGGAGATGTCGGCGATCCTCGTCGCGGCGCTGCCGCGCTTCTCTGCCGCCGGCTTCCTCCAGAGCACCGAGGGCGAGGAGGGCTACCTCTTCCCCGACACCTACCACCTCGATCCGAGCGCCACGGCCGAGGCGGTCGCCGAGCAGCTGCGCGGCAACTTCCGCCACAAGCTCGAGGCGCTGCGACTGGACGTCGCCGCCTCCGGCCGCAGCCTCGCCGAGATTGTGACGATGGCTTCGATCGTCGAGCGCGAGGCCACCGCGGAGTCGCGGGCAATCGTCGCGGGCATCCTCTGGCGACGGCTCGACGACGGGATGGCGCTGCAGGTAGACGCGCCGTTCGTCTTCGCGATAGGGAAATCAACGAGGGAACTCACGAAGGAGGATCTCGCCAGGGACGGCCCCTTCAACACCTACACCCGCACCGGCCTGCCGCCCTCGCCAATAGGAAACCCTGGGCTGGCGGCACTCGATGCGACGCTCCACCCGGAGGTGGACGGCTACCGCTACTTCCTCTCCGGCCGCGACGGCGAGATGCACTTCGCAAAAACGTTCGCGGAGCACCAGGTGAATCGGGAGAAGTATTTGTAGGGCGAAAGCTGAAGGCTGAAGGCTGAGTAGGAAAATCAGAAAAGAAAAACCACCGAGCTAGGGCTCGGCGGTGACTTTGTCGCACTCGGCCCAGCTGTGGCCGGGCGCGGGCCTGAACAGCGTGGCGATAATGGCGTCGGCGAGCGGCGCGAGCGGCGAGGCGTGCAGCCACTCGGGCTGCAGCTCCCGCAGGAACGTGTCGACCTCTGCCGAGATTCGGATCGCCTCGCGCTCTGCGACCGCCTTGAGCATGGCGGGGTTTGGCTGGAGCGGCTGGAGACCGAAGAGCGCCTGGCCCACGAGCCGCCAGAAACCCGGCCGGGGCCACTGCACCGCGCCGCTGGCGCAGATCATGCTGAGCGCCACGTCGACGCCGTCGAGCGGCACGTCGTAGAACCTGACAACGGCTGCCACGCCGCCCGGCAGCGTGCCCGCCGGAAAAGGCAGCACGCGCAGGACTCGGAACGGACGCAGGCCCGGCGCTGCTAGGAACTCGTCATCCTTGGCGAGCGGCATAGAGGAGGTGACCCGAAACACGACGACGTGCGGCGAGTGGGTGTTGCGGCCCGAGACAGGTAGCCGATTCAGGAACGAATCGATGACGTAGGTGCAGCCGTAGTAGGTGACCGACTGAGAAGAACTCATAGGCTAATGCTTAGCGCCGTGCGGTTGCCAGCGCAAGCGTGCTAGATTCGCCGATATGACGGGAAAGAAGATTGCGGTGGCACTCTCGGGCGGCGTGGACTCGGCGGTGGCCGCGGCGCTGCTGAAAAAAGAGGGGCACGCCGTGATTGGACTTTTCGCCCGCGGCTGGAGCGCGCCGGGAATTCCGTGCGACTGGCGGCGGGAGGCAGACGACGCCGCGCGCGTGGCGGCTCACCTGCGAATTCCTTTTCGCGAAATTGATTTGGGTGATGCCTACGAGCGGGAGGTGGTGCGCCCGATGCTCGCCGCCTACCGTCTCGGCCGCACGCCCAACCCCGACGTCTGGTGCAACCGACGAATCAAGTTCGGCCTCCTCGCCGATGCCGCCCGCGCTCTCGGCGCAGAGTTCCTCGCCACCGGGCACTACGCCCGCATCGAGACCTCACCTAAACCGGCTCCGCCGCAAACCCAGCGTACGTACTCTGGGTTTGCGGCGGAGAATAATTCTCAATTTCGTCTGCGGCGCGGTGTCGATACGTCGAAAGATCAGAGCTACTTCCTCTGGACTCTCACCCAGAGCGATCTCGCGCGGACGCTCTTTCCGCTCGGCAGCCTCGAGAAGCGCGAGGTTCGCCGGCTCGCGCGCGAGTTCAAATTGCCCAATGCCGAGAAACCCGATAGCCAAGGGCTGTGCTTCGTCGGCGAGCTCGACCTGAAAGACTTCCTCCGGCACGAGCTGAAACCCGCGGCCGGCGCGGTGCTCGACGAGCGCGGGAGAGAGGTGGGCCGGCACGACGGCGCCGTCCTCTACACCCCCGGGGAGCGTGCTGGCTTCGATATTTCTGAGCCGACGCTCCGCGGCGCGGCGCTGTTCGTCACAAGAATTGATGCGGCCCGCGGCACCGTTACCGTTTCTGGGAAACCGCCACAAATTTCTGATAGCCCGGCCACGCTCGTCCTTAGCCGCAGCTCCGAAACTCGTCTCGGCGCCTTCGCCGGAGCGGCCACGTGCCTCGTCCGCTACCGGGGCGAGCCACTCCGAGTTCTCTCTGCAAACTTCCCCGAAAGAATCGAGCTCGCCTCGTGCCCGGTTCCGGTTGCCGCGGGACAGTCTGCGGTCCTCTACTCGGCAGACGACGAGTGCCTCGGCGGGGGAGACATCGAATCGGCTTCCGGCGCAAACTCAGCGTACGTACGCTGAGTTTGCGCCGACGTGAATGGGTCGCCGCTGCCCGCGCACCTGTGGCTGTACAGCCGCAGGTGC
>DATDYW010000032.1:0-5348 GCA_036516995.1 Minisyncoccota bacterium | reverse complement strand
ACTCGAAGGACGAGCCGCCGGCGCTCTGCGGCACGACCTTGGCGTCGGAGGCAGCCTTGGAGGTGCCGGGGCTCGCCATCTTGAAGCTGATGGTTGGGACAACCGGATCGCCGAACGGCGTGGCGAAGCCGCGCGAGGTGGCGAGCTGGAGGGTCAAAGTTAGCCCCTTCTTCGAGGAACCGGCGTAGTAGACCTCCACGGTCGGGGCGTCGCCCGAGGCGGTGCCGACCTTCGTTCTCTTGCCGTCGCAGGAGACGCGGTGGCTCCAGCCGGCGCGGGAGGAGACGACGACCCGGCCGGAGCCTCTGCCGAGCCACCGGCAGCTGACGCTCACGTGCGCCGCGGCAGCCTCGGCGATGTCCCAGGCGACGATCGCCCGCTTGCTGTCCTCGCTGGTGACGGCGGAGAGGCGGCTGATGGTCACCGGGTCGGTGCCGGCGGCGGCAGGCCCGGGCAAAACGCGGACGGCGGGCGCGGCGGCAAAAGAAAAACCAGGCGTGGCGAGGGTAGCGAGCGCGAGCGCGAGGAGACCGATTGGGTAGAGGCGAGGCACGGCGTTTTGGGTGCGACTAGACGCCACGATTCTACCAGACGGCGGAACTGGGGAGAGCGACCGCGCAGACTCTGCCCTACCGCCGTAGGCTCACCGCCTCGTAGTACGCCTCGCCCCCGGGCGCGAGCTCGCGGAGAATAAAGTGGAGCACGACCGGCTTGCCGCCGCCGGCCGAGACGAGCGAGACGCGCAGGCCGGAGAGCCCGGGGAGAATGAAGGTGGCGATGCCGCGCGCCTTGTCCTTGCAGAGAAACTTCTTCGGCTTCTCGAGGCTGCCGATCAGCTCCACCTGCACCTTGGCGCGGGAGTCGCAGGAAACGGTAACGTCGGACGGAGCCCGGGTGCTGGCCGCGAGGTCGGCGACGCGCCCACGGTCGCGCGTGGCGACGGTCAGCCCCGCAGGAGGCAGGTCTTCCGCGGCAATGTTGAGGAACGCGGCCGAGGCGACGGTCGGCGAAAGGGCGGCGACGGCAGCCGCCAGGGCCAGGACGGCAAGCAGGGTTCGTTTAGACATGGACCGCTATTCTAAACTATCTCGGACAGACGCGCTGGCAGCGAGATTTTGATGTGCTCCCAGTAGGAATCGAACCTACATCTCCAGCTTCGGAGGCCAGTGTCCTATCCATTGAACGATGGGAGCGAGAACCGACACTGTTTACCACGACGACTACTCTCGCGGTACCGACACCGTGCCTCCAGCCAGCTCCATTTCCAGCGCCCCCAGCACCCTCCCCCACTCCTCCTCCCCCGCCAAACCCGTCTCCATCTCACGCGAGGCGAGCGCGATCGGCGTGACGCGCGTCCCGTCGTCGCCAAACTCGGCAACCACCGCAATCCCGTGCGTCGTTGCCCACGAGAAATCCTGGTCGAAGACGAAGTTGCCGAGCGAGTAGAAAATCGGCACGCCGCGATAAATTTCAGAAGGTTGGACAACGTGAGGATGCGCGCCAATTACCAAGTCCGCGCCCGCATCCACAAATTGCCGGGCGAGCAGCCGCTGCCGATCCGTAGCTGCTGCCTGGTACTCCTCGCCCCAGTGCGCCACGACCGCGCTGCGCCAGCACTCCGGCTCAATTTTCGCGAGCAGCGCCGCTACGCGCTCCGAGTTCTGTGCAAAGAGATCGTGGTATCCAACGAGACAAACCGTTTTGCCGCGAACATCAATCGATGCCCACTCGTCGCTGCCATTGAGTGGATCGCCAAATGTCGCAATACTCCATCGCTTCAAATTCTCCCTCGTTTCCGCCAACCCTTCCTCACCGAAATCGAGCCCGTGATTGTTTGCGCTCGAGACGGCGCTGAAATTTAAATCGCGCAGAAACGTTTCGGCGAGAGTCGGCGCAAACGTGAAGCGCAGAATTGAGGCGTCCACGAGCGCCACCGAGCTCGACGCGGTAATCGTCCCCTCGAGGTTGCCGACGCGCAGGTCGGCCTCGGCGAGGAGCGCGCGGACGTTGTCCGAAACGAGCGAGCGCTCTCCCTTCTGCGCCGCGTGCCTCGCGACGCCGCGGTCGAGCATAATGTCGCCAACGAAGACGGCGCGGACGGGCGGCGGCACGGTCGGCGCGGGAGCGACATCCTCGGCTAGCTCGGCGGGACGGTAGAGAGCGGCGACCGTTGCTACCAGCAGAACCGCGGCCGTGCCCGCGGCGGCGGCCAGCCACCTTTCGCCGTTTTTCACCAGGAGAGTGTACCGGAGGAGCTCCGCCGTCAGCTCGCCGCCCAGCCCGGCTGGCCACTTGACTGAAAAACCGAAAAGTTGTAGGAAGTCTTTAAATGGTGGCCACGTCGCCACTGAACTATGAGAAAGACAAAGAAGCCAACGCCGGGCTGGAAAACAGCTTTCGGCATCAAGAAAAGCACGGTCGCGGCCGACAAACTCTGGGACATGTTCTGCACCCAGCACCGTCCCATGATCGCCGAGGCCTCCAAGCGTCTCGAGAGCGTGCGCCAGAGCCTCGTCCCCCTCGGGAGCCTCGACTCCCGACACGCCGCGGCCATCGTCCGGCACCTCGCCGAACCCGCGAACGCGGAGACCCTCCTGAGGCTGCTCGGCAACAGCGGCCGCAGGGCCGGCGCAGCCGAGCTGCCCCCGAGCCCGGCTCCGGCCACCGCAAAGACGGCACCCAGGAAGGTGCAGGCCAAGAAGGACGCGTCGGCCTCCAAACTGGCTGCCAAAGCCAAGGCCAAGAAGTCCGCCGGGCGCAAGAAAGCCAACTGGAGGGACAGGCTGCCCGCCAACTCCCTGAGCTACGCGGCGCACATCAACCTGGTGGCCAAGCACCTGGCGCCGCACGCGACCGACGGCAGCGTGGTGGTTCGCTGCGGCGATATCACCCGCGAGCTCGGCGGCCCGGCTGCGGGCATCCGCTCCGACCTGGTGGGCCTCGCGATCGCCAACGCGCTCACGGGTGTCAAGAAGGAGCGGTACACCGGACCGGGCGCGAAAACGACCTCGAGGCAGTTCCGGATCGTGGGGCCGGTTGGCCCCCGCCGGCCGCTGCCCGAGGCCGAGCCCGCGGGCGAGGCCGCTCCCCCGGCCGCCTGATTCAATGCCCCGCCGCGCGACGTTCTCGTCGCGCGGCTTTTCTTTTTGGAGCTTGTATAGAAGATTCCACGTTCTAGACTGGTCCCCGTGCCGGCGCCGCGCCTGAAGTGGTCGAAGCTCACCGCCCGCCAGACCGGGCGGCTGGCGGAGTGCTTCGCCTTCGAGATGCCCGCGGGCACCGCGGCGCGGGCCGTCGGCGTGCACCGGCACACGGCGGCGCGGGTGTACCGCGAGATTCGCCGCCGCCTCGCCCGGGAGTGCGAGCGCGAGTCGATCCTCGACGGCGAGGTCGAGGCGGACGAGAGCTACTTCGGCGGGCACCGGAAGGGCAAGCGCGGCCGGGGCGCGGCGGGAAAGGTCATTGTCTTCGGCCTCCTGAAGCGCCGGGGCCGCGTGTACACCCGGCCGGTGCCGAACGTGTCGAAGGCCACGCTCCGCCTCGTCATCAAGGCCAAGGTGCCCGAGGGGTCGACCATCTACTCCGATTCGCTCGCCAGCTACGACGGCCTCATCACCGAGGGCTACCGGCACTACCGCATCGACCACGGGCGGGAGTTCGCCCGCGGCCGGCGCAACCACATCAACGGGATCGAGTCCTTCTGGGGCTACGCCAAGACCAAGCTCCGCCGCTACTACGGCATCAGCCGCGGCAGCTTCTTCCTGTACCTCAAGGAAATGGAGTACCGGTTCAACCACCGCCGCGACGACCTGGCCAAGCGAATCAAGGCCCTGCTGGCGCGGCGGCCCGGCTAGGGCGTCGATCTTCTATACAAGCTCCTTTCTTTTTCTGCGCCGCGGGGCAAACCTGCTCCAAAAGAAAAGCCGGGCGCGCTCCGCGCGCCCGGCCGCAATCACTTGAGCTTCTTGGCAATTCTTCTGACCGCCTTCTGCCAGAGGGCCTCCTCGGTGGTGTCGACGGTGTAGTCGGCGAACCCGAAGCGCTTCAGGTGCCAGTAGCCGCCGGTGATTTCCGGGTCGTGGTCGTAGTGCCACGGCGTCCGGCGCCAGAGATCGCAGAGCTTCACCGCGGCGCTCTTCTCCTGCAGCGAGCCGTCCCAGGTGCTGTGGGCGCCGGCGTAGCGCGGCTCGGCCTCGGCTCGCGTCCCCCGGCCGAACATGGTGTGCGGATCGCAGACGGTCCGAACGTAGACGAGGCGGGCCTCCGTGGCGAAGAGAACCTCGGCGAGCGTCGCGCGCTTCGTGGCGTCGGCGAAGTCGGCATCGATGACGACGTTCCCGCCGGCGCAGAGGCAGGCAATCGTCAGGTGCTCGGCAATTCCGTGGGCGGCGTCGAAGCCGAGCCCGTGCTCCCGGAGGATGACGCGGATGTCGTCGGTGGAAACGACGACGGCGCCAATCTCGGCGGCGAGCAGACGGGACACGACGCTCTTGCCCGAACCCGTGAGCCCGACTAGGGCGACAGCGGCGGGGACGCGCGTCGCGCGGACGGGTGGGCGGAGCGCGGCCAGGAGCTGGTTGCGGACTGCGATTTCGCGGTCGTTGAGCTCGTGGCGCTTGACGCGGCGCGCCCGGAGGCGCGATATGAAGTCGCGAGCAAAGGATGGGATGCTTTTCATTTGGAATCCCTTCTAGTCCCGCAGCACCGAGAAGTCAACCGCGGAACGCGCGTAGGATAGGGGCGTGGCCAACGGCAACGACACGCTGGTAGACGGCCTCGTTGAGGATGGTGTCCTTCGTTCTCCTGCCATCATTAGCGCGTTCCGCGCAACGGACCGCGCCAGCTTCGTGCCGCCTGCGGAGGCGGCGCACGCCCACGACGACCGCCCGTTGCCAATCGGCCACGGCCAGACCATCTCGCAGCCGTACACCGTTGCGTTCATGCTCGAGCTCCTCGGCGCGCAACCGGGAGAGCGCGTCCTCGACGTCGGCTCGGGCTCCGGCTGGACGACGGCGCTGCTCGCGGCAGTGGTCGGCGAGCGCGGCGAGGTCTTCGGCGTGGAAATTGTGCCGGAGCTGGTGCGGTTCGGGCAAGAAAATCTGGCGCGACACCCGAAGCGGCGCGGCGCTCCACGCCGCGCCTCCATCGAGCAAGCCGGAGGCGAGCTCGGCCTCCCCTCCCAGGCACCGTTCAACAGAATTCTCGTCTCGGCGATGGGAACAGAGGTGCCCGAGAGCCTAGTTGAGCAGCTGAAGGTCGGCGGAGTAATGGTGCTGCCGGTTGGCAACGGGTACGGCGCGGTGGTGAAAGTGACAAAAGAGGCAGGCGGGGAGATCAAGACCGAGCGG
>DATDYW010000031.1:0-12258 GCA_036516995.1 Minisyncoccota bacterium | reverse complement strand
CGATCTTCTATACAAGCTCCAAAAAGAAAAAGTCTGAAACGCGACGCCCCGCAAACCCAGTGCACGTGCGCTGGGTTTGCGGGGCGTTCTCTTTATTGACTTCGAGCGTTGGCAATGTACCGTTGCGGCAAATGGCAGCCGAACCTGATGCCCGGCCGGTGAACGTTCCAGGCCGGTTCTCCGTGGACAGCTCGCTGTGCATCGACTGCGTCCTGTGCCGGCACACGGCGCCGAGGCACTTTCGGCGCGACGGCGACCACGACGTGAGCTACGTCTACAGGCAGCCGGAAACGGCGGCGGAGCTCGCCAACTGCCTGACCACGGCGGCGAACTGCCCGGTCGGGGCAATCGGCGATTGCGGCGAAAGCGTCTGACGAGCCCGCGCACCACGACGCAGATCGCCTCATCACCCTGAAATGTAGGCCGAGCGCCGCCCGCCGGGGCGGCGCTTTTCTTTTTTAGTACGTTCTCCCGCCCTCGGGGTCGGTTTCGCGCCAGGTGCGGGTATCCTGTTCAGGTGCCGCGCCGCCTGGGCCGCCGCGGTAGCCGCCGGGGCCGGCGCTGTACGGACGGCGCGGCCGTGGAGGACTCGACGGATCGAAAGACCGCGGGCGTCGCACTGGCACCTCGCCACGTTCGCGGGCTTCCATTTGAGACTTAAACCAATCAGCGGCTGCTTGTGGATCTTTGAAAACAAGTCGGTCGGATGGACCACTTGTTAGGAAATCCAGCCATCGCTGGCCGTCTTCTCCGTAGCGCTGCACGGCTACCGAGCCGCGGATAGTAATGTAGGGATGCTTGATCTTGCCGTCGGTGCTCTCGAGCACCTCGCCGGTATGGTCGCAGCGAATTTCGCCGAAGTACGCCATGGCAATTTTTCTAGTTGATAGTGCGGAGTAGTTCCGCTTGCGGAAATTCTAACATGCGCGCGAAGTAACAAGGAATAAGTAACAGGTAGCAAGTTGTGCGGGGACTTTTCTGTCCGAACTTGCTCCTCATTACTTATTCCTTATTCTTTGTTACTTGTTACTTGTTACTTCGCTAGAACGTCTCCCGATACTTCCACCATTTATCGAAATATGTCGTCGCAATTATGTACGAAACCAGAACAATGGACCCCGCAACCGCCCAGAGCAGAAAGCGGGCCGTCTTATAGGCACCTTCAACAACAGGGGTAACAACCTCGAGCATCGCTCGCCGAGACTAGCACGGCGAAAAAACGATTCTCAAGACCCTGTTATCCACGCCGAGGTCTACCTACGGGCCAATTTGAACGAGCCACTCGCCCCGAGAAGAGAGAGGATGCTGCCCCAGGCCTTGGAGCGACGGGCGAGCCGGTCGCGGCGGGTAAGGCGGTCGGTGAACGGTGATGGCATATCCATACGGGTATTTTCTTCCCTGCCCGCTTCCTTGTCAACTTTTAAACTTTTATACCCCTGTGGAAAACTTTTACGCAAAACGTAAAAACCCTGCTAGAGTGCTGATGTTACAAGGCGGCAAACAACTTCAATGCACCACACCCAGGAAAAACTTCTAGCCCTCGCCCGCGAAGGAACGCTCACAGGATTGACCCTCCGCGAGCTCGGCAGCCGTATCGGCGAGCCGTCCCCGCAGAAAATCAAGCACCACCTCGCCGCGCTCGAGCGCCGCGGGCTCGTGGAAATCGACAAGGCCACCAAGACGGTTCGCGCCGTCACGCCGGCTAGCGCCGCGAAAAAGGCGAGGTCGCCGGGCGCGGTCCTCTCCCCGCTCGTCGTCGTGCCCATTGTCGGCACCGCCGACTGCGGCCCGGCTACCATCTTCGCCAATGAGAACATCGAGGGCTACCTGCGTGTTTCCGATCGTATTCTTAAAAAGCGCCGCAATATTTTTGCCGTCCGCGCCCAGGGCATCTCAATGAACCGCGCAACCGTTGACGGCCAGCGCATCGAGGACGGCGACTACCTCATCATCGATGCAGACGACCGCTCGCCGAAGAGCGGCGACATCGTGCTTTCTGTGATTGATGAGATGGCCAACATCAAGAAGTTCCTCTGGGACGAGGACAACGGCCAGATTGTACTGGTATCGGAATCAACCAAAGACATCCCGCCAATCTTCATTCACGAGGACGACAGTTTTATGATTAACGGGAAGGTGGTTCAGGTTATCAAGAAGCCTAAATTTCCGGTGGCCAGAAAGCGCGGGTAAGGGTACCCCTTTCCGAAGGCACACAAAAAAACTGTCGAAACGTTTAGAAGCGGCCGCTTCTAAACGTTTCGACGGTTCCTGGTGTTTGCGGCACCAGCAGAGCTTCCCTTCTTTTTATTTCTTTACCGCCGGAGCCGCGGGCACGGCGAACGACCCGAGAATCTTTTCGACCGTTCCGGCCGAGGCGGCATCGAGCGTTCCCTGGCGAACCACGTCGTCGCCGCCGTTGGGGTCGCAGTCCTCGTAGGGCACCTCGGCGCCCTTCCGCAGGCAGCCGAACGCCAGACCCGAAACCTTCGCCCGGGCCCAGACGAAGCCCCAGGGCTTCCAGCCTGCCGGCGGCTCATCGGGCACGAAGCGCCACGCCCAGGTCTCGCCCGAGGCGAGCGTGAAGGCGGTGAGTTTCCCCTCGACGCCGCTCTCGACCCTGTGGTCCCCGCCCGCCGACTGGCTCAGAATGAGCGCGTTCCGAATGCCCTGCGGAAAAACAGAAACGGAGACCACGTCGGTTGCCTGGTCGAACGGCGGTCTCAGCGAGACAATCGGCGGGTAGAGGTTGACGACGGGCACGTACGGATCGTGGCCCTCGTAGACCTCCCAGCCCGGCGGGTACTCGAGCGTGAAGCCGAAGCGCTCGCTCGCGTACGTCTGCCACTCCCCGCTCGGCGCGAAGGCGGCCTCCTCGGCCGTGCGGCCGTCTCTCTGGATGACCCGGTACCCGAGCCAGGCAGTTGCGCCGGCAAGGACGATGACCAGAGCGGCGAGACCGGCGGCGTAGGCGGGCGAGCGCGGGCGGAACGTTCTCTGGAGTGCCACGGCGAAAGGATTCTATCACGCAGCCCTCCCCGAGCCGTTCACCGCGGAAACGTTAACGAGCGATCGCTCGTTAACGTTTCCGACGCTCAGGCTGCGAGACGCTGCAAACTCGTGCGCAGATGCTCGACGTCCCGACGCGACCGTTCGAGGTCACCCTCGACCGCCGCCTGGGAAGCCTTGAGCGTCTGCGCCTGCAGCCGGTAGCGCTCGAGCAGCGACTCGGCAACGGAAAGGTCGCGCTCGGCGCGACGCAGCCGCGAGGTCTGCAGCTCCGCCTCCCGGCCGACCCTGGCAATTTTTGCCGTGGCCTCCGACCGGCGGCGCGTCCGCTCGTGCTCTATCGAGGACGAGCCGCGCTCGTGGCTGATCCGGCGACTCCGCAGGTTGCCCACCTCCGGCGCGTCGCCCCAGCCGCGATTCGTGAGCTGGGAAATTTCACGGCCAACGGACTCGATGCCCTTCTTCTCGGCGAGAATCCGCCGGTCGAAGTCGTGCTCGGCGGCCCCGAGCTCCGACTCGAGGCGGGTCCGTTCGTCGGCGCGGTCGCGGGCGGCAGCGGCGGCTGTGTCGCGCTCAGACTTTGCGCGAGCAGCGTGCAGAGCTGCGGCGCGAGAGGAAGCTTCGACCGCCCGCTGCCGAATCTCGACGCGCTGCAGCTCCTGCCGTTTGATGAACATCACGCTCTCGGCGCGGGCAAGCTCGCGGGCAACTCTCTGGCGCTCGGCGGCGGCGGCCGACTTCCGCATGTGCTCCTTCTGGAGCTTGAGGTACTGCCCCGCCTCGGTGGTCAGGAACTGCTCCCGTACCTCGCCAACCGTCTTCGGTCGCAAAAATCCGTCAATCGCACGCCCGGAAACAGCCGCCGCCGCGGTGGCCTCGGCGACCCGACGCGCCGGTGCCTCGAAAATTGCCTTTCCGGCACCCTGCATCCCGGGCCTCTGAACGGTCGCGCCGAAAACGGCGCGACCGGCACCGAGAGGAGAAGCCTGCTTCTTTTTGCCGAAGGTCGGCGCCGGAACCGTTCCGGCCACGGGCAGGGCGGGCGCCGCCGGAGTCGGCGGGTTCTCGTGGTCGGGCAGCTTCGACGGCACCGCTGCTACCTCGCGCGGCGGGCGCAGGGCCTCCTTCGGCCAGAGCGGAATGCGGAACGGTTCGGTGGGGGCGCTCACGGGCCTATTCTAACCTGCGGTAGTAGAGTCGTGAGATCCGATCTCAAAGAACAACAAAAAGTGGACCTGGTCACGGAGTACGAAATTGGACTATGGCGGACTTGGTCACAGGTTACTAAGCCGATTGGCAATTCTCGATCCGGAAATTGCCAATCCGCCAAGTACCCGCGACCCCGCCTCTCGACGAGCCGCAACGGCTCGTAACGCTCCGGCCTTCAAGTCCGCACGCGAGGCGAGCGGTCGCCTCGCTTATGGTCCACAAAATGAAACGCCCCGCGGAAGGGCGTTTCATTTTGTGGACCATAGCGGACTTGAACCGCTGACCTCTCCCATGCCATGGGAGCGCTCTACCAGCTGAGCTAATGGCCCGTAGGCGAACGGACGGAGGATAGCAGAGCGACCCCAAAAACGGAAGACGCCAGCCGACGCGAAGCGCGGGCGAGCGCCGCAGAACCGGCCGCTAAGTTTAGTGGTGGTGAATGTACTTCCAGAGCGCAGCCACGCCGAGGAGCAGCACCACGACGGTGAGCACGTTGGTCGTGAGCCCGAGGAAGGACATCGTCGAGTTCCAGAACACTTTCTCCGCCATTATTCCGTAGCCCATTGGGGTTTGTGTAGCAGCTGGTAAAGGGACACGGGCATTGTAGCGCCGATTCGAGAGGGGGGCGGTGGAATACTCCACAGGCTTGCACCTGCGTGGTATAAGTCCGCTGCCGGACGATTAGCTCAGTTGGTTAGAGCGCGCCATTCACACTGGCGAGGTCGGAGGTTCGAATCCTCCATCGTCCACAAAAACCGGCGCCCAGAAGGGCGCTCTCGGTTTTTGTGGACGATGGAGGATTCGAAAGCCGCAGCGCACCGAGCGGAGCGAGGTCGGAGAAGAGCGTGCCGGCGAGGAGTGGGCGCGAGGCGGGGTCGCGAGCACTTAGCCGAATGGAATCCGCGCCAGCGGATTCCACGAGGCTTAGTGACTCGTGACCGAATCCTCCATCGTCGACCGAGAAAGCAACCTTTCTTTTGGGCGATTTCTCGGTGGACGATGGAGGATTCGAAAATAAGGAGGGATTTGGTCACGAATCACTAAGCCGATTTGGCGCTCCACGATTTCGGGGGCAGGAGCGCCAAACGGCCAAGTGTTCGCGACCCCGGCTCGCGGCCTCGCCGAGCCTCGGCAACGCTCCGCCTTTCAAATCCCGGACGCGATGCGAGCAGTCGCATCGCTCATCCCGACAAAAGGCGAAACGCCCCCTAAGGGGCGCGCCTTTTGTCGGGATGCCGGGATTTGAACCCGGAGTCTCACGAACCCGAATCGTGAATGTTACCGTTACACCACATCCCGTGGTTAAGACACGGACGGGCGGCATAGTAGTACGCCCCGACCGCTTTTGCTAGGCTCTCCCCAAATGACCACGCTCAAACGCACACCCGCCGCACCCAGCCGAGCCAGTTTCTTGAAGATGATCCGTCGGGAGAGCGACGGCGGGATGGACGCCATCCTCCTAATCTTGATGGGCGACGACAAAGAGCTTGTCGCGGCGATCAAGACGCGCCACCCTACCTGGTTCAAAAAACCAAAAAGGTGGCGCGCTACCGCCTGACACCTAAATTCGCAAGACCCTCAAGCCGCGCTAGCGGCTTTTCTGTTTCCGAACTTTTTCCTTTTAACTTTTACCTTTTTCCTTTTTACTTCTCTCCCCCCCACCGCAATCTTCGCCTTCTCTTCCACCGTCGTGCGAATTCTGGTGAGTACGGCGTGAACAATCCACCCGAGCGCAAAGACGACGATTAGTGCTGCGCCGATATGGAAACGACGCAACGCTATTAGCGCCGGCAGGATTGCACCGCCAACGAAATAGCCTAGGCCACCCACAACGAGAAACCAGGTAGCAAGACCGGCAAAGTAGCTGAGCGCAAACGAGCGGAACGGTATGTGCGTCGAGCTAACAGCAATCGCGATGGCCGAACGGAAGCCGTACAGAAAGCGTCCGACAAAAACCAAGAGGCGCGGCCGACGCTCGGCGAAAACGCGACATCTCTCTACCGCCGCGGCGAGGTGCCGCCAGCGGCCGAGCCGTCGACCCCAAGGGCTACGAATACCCCAGAACCAGGCGAGGTCTGTGACGATGGCTGCTACGAGCGAGGCCGCGACAACGCCACGGGCATTCAAAAAACCTTCGTGTACCGCAACACCACCGAGCGCGAGAGCGATATCTGCTTCGACGAAGCTAAAAAGTAGAATTGCCGAGTAGCCGTAGGTTGAGACCGCCTCGGCAATATCGGCGGAGAGGTGCAGCATCAGGGCTTCGCCGCTGGCTAGCTGGCGGCAACCGTCACCTTCAGCATCTTCACCTCCTCTTCTGGCCGATCGTTCGCGCCTGTCTCCACCGCGGCAATCGCGTCGACCACGTCGAGCCCCTCGATCACGCGGCCGAAGATTGTGTAGCTGTTCGGGAGCGGGTAGTCCTTGTGCATTATGAAGAACTGGCTGCCGTTGGTGTTTGGGCCAGAGTTCGCCATCGCGACCGTGCCGCGGACGTAGCCGCGCTTGTACGAATCAGTCGCGGGATTGAGCTCATCGGCAAACTTGTAGCCGGGGCCGCCCGTTCCCGTGCCCGTTGGGTCGCCACCTTGAACCATAAAGCCCGAAATGACACGGTGGAAAATAATGCCGTCGTAGAACCCCTTCCCCGCCAGCTTCTCGAAGTTCTCGACGGTCTTCGGCGCGTCGTTCGCGAAGAGCTCAATCTTGATGGTGCCCTTGTTGGTCTCAATCGTGGCGGTGTGCATTTTCTTGACGTCAGGTTGTGTAGATGAGGCGGCGACAGAGGAAGCAATCTCCGGCTGCGGCGCGACTGCTTGGCGCGGCCAGAACATAAAAGCCAGAGCGACAATAACTACAAGCGCAAGAACACTGATTATCTGTTTTGATGCCATGCGGCTGATTGTACCAAACGCTTGCCCTATCATCACTGGTTTTCTTTTTCTGCTAGGGTAGTCGCGGATTGAGAATACTCGGTCGGTAGGCGCTTCTTGAGAATTCTCGGGGGCGCCTATTTTATTTTGGGGCCGCCGGGAATTGGTCACGAGTCACTAAGTCTTTTGTCTCGCTACGCTCGCAAAAGCCTAAGTGCTCGCGACCCCGCCTCGCGCCCGGCGCAGAGCCGCCGACCTCGCCGACTCGGTGGCGCTGCGGCTTTCAATTCCCGGACGCAAGGTGAGTAGTCACCTTGCTCGGCCCGACCGAAAATCAAAACAGCTCCCGTATGGAGCTGTTTTGATTTTCGGTCGGGCCGCCGGGAATTGAACCCGGGCCGCACCCACCCCATGGGCGCATACTACCACTATACGACGGCCCGAAATCAGACAGCGGGAGAGTAGCACAGGTGGGCACAGACGGAAATTTCGCTCATTAAAACTTTACCGTCTCCTTATCAGGATTTCGCTTTACTGGGGCGATGACCAGCCGAAAAGAAAAACCGCTACTTCCTTACTACTGAACTTTTAAACCACTTCTCCTGGAACCCCACGGCTGCCAATATCTCATTGTCACTCATTGAAACGCCAGCTGGCACCACAACGAGCTTGTCATCGTCGTCATCTTCCCGGTGAATCACGGCGACGCACGTACCGGCAAGCTGGACGGCCGGTCCGTCGTACCGGAGGCAGTACGCGTCCAGGTCTTCTCCGTCGCCAGATTTCACGCCCGCGATGTAGCCGTAGTTAATTGGGTAGACGAAGCCATGCTTCGGGTGCGTCGAGCCCATTGGTCGATCAACGGTCACGGCAACATTTTTGCCAATGTAGCTCCGCGCGATTTCGAGAGTGCTCATTATTTCTCGACGGAAGCTCTCGCCCGCAAAAACGCACAGTAGTCACACATCTTCCCGCTCTCCGGAATGCTCTCCCCATCCAGCGTCTCCTTGATACGGCACACCGTGTCCTCAATCCACTCCCCGTTCCCGTCGTACGGAATAATTTTGATGTCGAACTCCAGCTTCGCGTCGAACGCCTCGCGATCGGTCTTGCCGTTGCAGTACACGAAGTAGCCGGTATCGGAAACCTTGTGCCCCATCCGCCGCAGAATCCACTGGTAAATTTCCATCTGCCGCTTGTAGCTACCCTGCCACTCGGCGTCGAGCGTTATCTCGCCGTCCTTCGAGGTGGCCTTGTAATCCACCACATGAATCTCGCCCTTCGAGTTGATCCAGAGGTCGTCCACGGCGCCGCGAACGGAAAGTTGGGTTGGCTCGTGCAGGAACTCGACGCCGCCCTTGAGCGCCTCGCGCCAAAGTTCCATATCTTTGTGCTTGAGCGGCACCGCATCGAGGCCGTAGGCCTTCATCAGCGGGTGCGGCGTGCCGGCGGCGCGGTGCGCGTCAAATTCCTTCTTCAGCAAAAAATCGACGGCCGAGTTGAGGTTGAACGGGTAGCCCTGCGGCCGCATCACGCCGTGGACTTGATCAATGTAGAAGCAGCGCGGGCACTCAACAAACAAATCAATTTTGGAACGTGAAATGCGGTACGGCCCATTCCGCTTCGGGTCGTACGACCAGGCGCTGCCCTTTTGCCGTGGCTTATAGAAACCTCCCATAGATTGGGGCATTAAAGCACAGTCGGAACAGCCAACGAGGTCCAACCTCATCGATGAGGTTGGACCTCGTAAAAAAACAAAGAGATAGAAAAGGCCGGCCGCGCTTTGCGCGGCCGGCCAGATTGTTGGCCTCACCACTCCCCGACTTCCGAAATCGGCAGCTCGAGCTCTCCGCGGCGCCACGCTTCAATTTGTGCAATTCGACGGCGCGTGGCGCTCGATGTGCCCTCGGGCAGCGCCCACGTCGGGAACCAGTCGAGGCGCGAGACCTCGAACGAGGGACCGGCGACGGCACCCTCGGCACCGTCGGCGACGAAAACGGTCACCGTGTCGCGCTTCCCCTCTGCGCTGTTGCGGAAGGTGCCGAGCTCGACGAGATCACCTTGCGGTTTTAGCCCCGCTTCCTCGAAGATCTCACGCTCCGCCGCCGCCCACGGCGGCTCGCGACGCCCAACGCCGCCGCCGGGCATTACCCAGAGTTCCCCGTAGGGGTGCCGCACGAGGAGAATCTCCTCGCCGTCGGCCGCGCCTGATGCGGGCCGGAGCACCGCGACGCGCACGCCGCGAGTTTTGATTTTGAACGTGCGCCAGTACCACTTGCGGGCGGCGTGGGCAAAATCCCAGGCCATCTGCGAGAGTCGGCGATACAGAGTCATTTTTCTATCGCTCATAGTTGCGTCTCCTATTCTAGTTGAAGTTTTGAAGTTGCGGAAAGAGCTTCACGCGGGCAGCGCCCGCGCGGCTTCGGCGAAGAGCTCGCCGCGTTGCTCGAACGACCTGTAGCCAGCGCCGGAAGCGGAGGTGCCGGGCGAGAGCAGGACGGTGTCTCCCGGCTGGGCGAGCGCCGATGCAGCAGCAACGGACTCGACGACGTCCTCGACCTCGACGACCTTCGAAACGCCGGCCCCCGCGAGGAGTCCTCGCAGCTTCGCTCCCGCGCTACCCGGCACGAGCACGGCGGCACGAACCCGGCGGCAAACCGCGTCCGCGAGCTCGCCGTACTCCATTCCTTTATCGCCGCCGCCGGTAATCCAGACGATGTCGCCCGGCGTGGCGGCGAACGCGGCGAGCGCGGCGGCGGGGCTCGTGGCTTTCGAATCATCGACGTACCGCACCCCGCCGCGCTCGGCCACGAGCTCGACGCGGTGCGGGAGACTCTGGAACGACGCGAACGCTCGCGGCTTCACCTTCGCGAGAAGGCCGCCGACGTCGAGCAGGCCAACGGCGAGGCCGACGTTCGTGAGGTTGTGCGGCGAGAGCAGCGACGGCGCGAGGGAGCCTGCGGGGAGAACTTCGCGCGGCTCGCCGCTGCCGCGCGAAATTGAAACTCGCCCAGACCGCTCAACGTTGATGGTTGCCGCGGCGTTCGGAACCGTGGCGCTGCGCCGCGTGACCGCCCAGACCGGCACCTCCCGCTTCGTGAGTCTCGGCAGCACGCGCTCGAGTACGCCCCGGTCGTCGGCGTCGACGGCAACCCCGCGGCACTCCGGGCCCGCGATGCGGCACTTTGCCTCGGCGTAGCCGTCCATATCGCCGTGGCGGTCGAGGTGATTCGGGGAAAGGTTAGCGATTACGGCAGCAAGCGGCATCGGCGCGTCGCTCGGGTGATACTCGAGCTGGTAGCAGGACATCTCGATCACCGGCACGGCGCGCTCGCGCTCCCCGGCGTCGAGGAGCGGCAGCGGCGAGGCGCCGACGTTGCCCACCGCTACGGCCGGCGCGCCTGACTCGGCGAGAACGTGCGCGACGAGCGAGACAATCGTGGATTTGCCGTTGGCGCCCGTGACGCCGAGCGCCGGGTGCTCCGCGCCGCCCCGCCAGAGGCGCAGAAAAAGTGAGAGGTCTGTTTCGGTGGGAATGCCCGCTTCGCGCAGCGCTCCGAGCGCCGGCTCCTTCGGCTTGATGCCGGGCGAGACAATGGCGAAGTCGGCATCTTTAATGTCCGTCGGGAAGGGCGAGGCGCCGCCGACGAATTCGAAGCTGCCCGTCGAGCGCAGCGTCGCGAGCAGCGCCTCGGGAAAATCGGGCTCGCGCTTAGCATCGTAGGCCACGACGGAGGCGTCCTGGTCGAGCAGCCACCTGGCGGCCGTCTGGCCGGTCGTGCCGAAGCCGAGTATTGCGACTCGCGAGCCGGAAAGATTGGCGGTGCGCCCCATAAGTACGCTCACAATCTAGCAGGAGTACGTCTCGGCCAAAATTTCACCGACCTTGCAAACGTCGCCCGGGCCGACGGTGACGACGGCGGCGCGGCTGGGGCCGACCGAGGACACGAAAGCCTTCGCCTCATCCGCGGCGGCCGCGTAGTTCTCTGCGCGGAAAGTTGCCGCGCCGCTGCCGCGAGCGACGGCGTCTACCACCGAGCCGACGGGGAGCGCCGCGATATCCTCGACGGTGTCGCCGAGCGCCGGCACGGGATCGGTGATGACAACTTCTTTGGCGCCGCGGAACGCGCCGCCGTACTCACTGAGAAAGCGGCTGACCAGCTTGCACTGCCGAGGCTCGAACACCACCAGGAGCTCGCGGTCGGGCCAGCGCTCGCGGGCTGCGGCCACCGCGTGCGCGGTCTGCGTTGGGTGGTGCGCAAGGTCGTTCACCAGAACAACGCCCGCAGCTGTCTCGCGGGCCTCGAAACGCCGACGCACGCCGCGAAACGATTCGAGCGTTTCTGTGAGCGCTGCCGAATCGCAGCCGAGGAGGTCGAGCAGCGCCGCGACGTAGCCAATATTTTTCTGGTTGTGCCGGCCGGGGAGCTGCGTTGCGAACGCGCCAACTGTGCTGCCGTCTGGGCGGTACACCGCACAAACATCACGGCGGGTGCCGCCCATACCAGATGGCGAGCCGGAAACAATTCGGTAATCAGCGTTGGGCGAGAAGCCGACGGTCACGGCGCGGCGCGCGGCGCGCCGCGCCAACTCCGCCAGCCCGGGCGCGTCGGCGTCTAAAATCAATGTCGCGCCCGGCCGGTGCGCGGCGAAGTAGTCCGAAAACGCGCTCGCCATATCCTCCAGCGTCGGGTAGCACTCGGGATGGGCGTGCTCGTACGAGGCAACGATGGTGTAGTCGGCAGGTAGTGAAAGAAACGAGCGACGGAACTCGCAGGATTCAACGACGGCGCACGAATCGCTCCCCCGCCAGCCGTGCGCGTCATTTTTCTCGACACACGGCGCACCGCCAAAAACGGTGGGAGACAGCCCGGCGCGTTCGAGCGCGAGGCCGACGAGGGCAGTGGTGGTGGACTTGCCGTGCGAACCGGCGACGGCAATTTTCAGCGGGAAGCCCGCGAAAAGCTCGCCGAGGAACTCGGCGCGACCCAGGATGGGTACGCCAACCGCCCGGGCTAGCGCGAGCTCGGAATTGCTGTGTGCCACAACGGAAGACGGCACAACCACGTCCGCGTGAATCGGCACGTTGCCCTCGTCGTGACCAACGCGCGCATCAACGCCGGCGGCGCGAAGCCGCGTCAGCACTTCCGAATCTTTCCCGTCGCTACCC
>DATDYW010000030.1:0-16562 GCA_036516995.1 Minisyncoccota bacterium | reverse complement strand
CCGACGGCGTACTCCTGTACGACGAGGGCGCGGGCTGAAGTCGCAGCCGTGCCTGGCGCCGCGCAGCCCTAAAAGGCTGAAACCAGACTGTACATCGGGGAAATCATTGCGATGGCAAAGAACCCCACGCCGATGCCAACAATCACCATCAGGAGCGGCTCCACCACCGTCGAGAGGTTCTTCGTCTTCTGGTCCACCTCCTCCTCGTAGAAGATGGCGACCTTCTCGAGCATCCCCGAGAGCTCGCCCGTCTCCTCCCCCACCGCCACCATCTCGGCGACGAACGCCGGGTAGTAGCGCTCGTTCTTGGCGAAGATGTCGGATATCGGCAGGCCCTTCTCGACGTTCGCCTCGACGGCGTCGAGCACGGAGCGGTAGTAGCCGTTCTGCAGCACCTCGCGGGTGGTGCGCACCGCCTCGATGTAGGGCACGCTCGCCGAGAGCAGCGAGGCGAGCGTCCGGGTGGTGCGGGCGGCGTTTATCTCCCGGACGATCGGCGAGATGAGCGGCAGCCGCAGGACGAGCCAGTCGATTCCGACGCGGCCGCGCGGCGACCGGGCGAGCAGCCACACCGCCGCGAGCGCGACGAAGGCGGCGCCGAGGGCGAGCAGCCCGTGCGCCTGGGTGAAGTCCGAAACGAAAATTATCGCCCGGGTGGCGAGCGGCAGCTCGACGCCGAGCTCGACGAAGGTCTTGGTGAGCGTCGGCACGACGAAGATAAACATCAGCACGGCCACGAGCAGCATCACGCCGATGATGACGGCGGGGTAGATCATCGCCCCGCGCACCTTCTTGGTGAGCAGGTACGACTTCTCGAGCTGGCTCGAGACCACGTCGAGGGCGTCGCGCAGCTTGCCGGACTCCTCGCCGGCGGAGGCCATCGAGACGAAGAGCTGCGGAAAGACCCGCGGGTGCTCCCGCAGCGCGGCGGAGAACGGCAGGCCCTGCCGAATCGACTCCCCGATCCGGGCGAGCACCTGCCGCATGGTGGCGTTCCGGCTCTGCCGCTCGAGCACGGCGAGCGACCGCGAGAGCGGCAGCCCGGCGCCAAGCATGGCGCCGAGCGAGCGACCGAAAATAATTCGCTCGTGAGCCGAGACGTGGCCCACGAGCGACCGTAGCCAGTCGCCGAGGCGAGGTCCTTTCCCGGCCTCGGCCGAGATCACCGAGAGGCCGTCGGCGCGCAGCTCCTCGGCCAGCGCGAAGCGGTCTGTCGCCTCGCGCTCGCCGGCGCTGACCCGTCCCGTTCCGTCGATGGCGCGGTAGCGGAGCTTCATGTGCACCTAATCTTACCGCGCCAAGCTGCCTCTCGGGTGACCACGGAGGCGACAGTCGGGAGCGAAAACCGCGCCGCCTAGCGTGAGCGGTGTCCAGCCCCACTCGGCACATTCAAGCTCGTCGGCCACCGCAGAAACCTCCTCGCAGAAATTTCACGGCGGTTGTTCGCGGAGGCGACGTGCCAAGTGGGGCTGGGCTCCGAGGCGTAGCGGCGCGGTTTGCGCCCCGAATGGAGCTTCCCGATTCACTCGCTGATGACCCGGAGTACCTCCTCGATGCTGGTGTGCCCCTGGACAGCCTTGAAGATGCCGTCCTCGATCATCGTCAGCATCCCCTCGGCCTTGGCCTGGGCCTCGATCTTGGTGTCGGGCGCCGAGGAGATAATCAGCTCGCGGATGGACTCCGAGACGTTGAGCACCTCGTGGATGCCGATCCGGCCGCGGTAGCCGTCCTCGGCCTCCGGCTGCCCGACCGGCCGGTAGAGCGGAATGTCCGCCCAGGTGGAGCCCTTCTTCACGACCTGCTCGGCGACGAGCGCCTCGAGCACGCGGCCCATATTGACCGACTTCTCGAGGGCGGCGAGGCCGGCCTTCGTCAGAACGTACTTCTCCTTCTTCGGCGCCAGCTGCCGCACCAGGCGCTGGGCGATAATCACGCGGAGCGTCGAGACGAGGAGGAACGGCTGGGCGCCCATGTCCACGAGCCGCGCCACCGCGCCGGCCGCGGAGTTGGTGTGGAGCGTCGAGAGCACGAGGTGGCCGGTGAGCGCGGCGTTGATCGCCAGGCCCGCCGTCTCGCCGTCGCGAATCTCGCCGACCATAATGATGTCGGGGTCCTGGCGCACGAGCGAGCGGAGCCCCTCGGCGAAGGAGAAGCCGATGTCGGGGTTCACCTGCGTCTGGTTGATGCGCTTCATCTGGTACTCGACCGGGTCCTCGACGGTGGAGATGTTCACGTCGGGCGTGTTGAGGATGTCGAGCATGGTGTAGAGCGTCGTCGACTTGCCCGAGCCGGTCGGCCCGGTCGCGAGCACCATTCCCGTGGTCTGCCGCAGCGCGCCGTGGATGCGCTCGAGGCCCTCGCCGTGGAAGTTCAGGCTCTCGAGGGTGAACCCGCCGCCGCCCTCGCGCAGGATGCGCATCACCACCTTCTCGCCGTAGACCACCGGCAGCACCGAGACGCGGAAAGACACCTTCTCGCCGCTCAAATCCTGCTTGAACCGGCCGTCCTGCGGCAGGCGCTTCTCGTCGAGCTTGAGGTTGGCGAGCACCTTCACCCGGGCGGTCAGCGCGGCGGCGGCCGAGCGCGGCAGCGCCATCGCGTCGCGCAGCAGGCCGTCGATGCGGTAGCGAATCACCACGTCGGCCTCGGTGGGCTCGATGTGAATGTCGGAGGCGCCCTGGAGCACCGCGTGCTTGAGCAGGGTGTCGACGACGCGCACCGCCGGCAAATCCTCGGCTGCCTTCCGGAGGTCGGCGTCCTCGCCGAGCAGCTTGAGCGCCCCGGACTCGCGCCGAATGGCCTCGCCGAAGTCGTCCTTCAGGCTCTTCTGGTACTGCACCAGCGCCCGCCGAATCGAGGCCGGCGAGGTCAGGCGCGGCTGAATCTTCAGCCCGGTTTTCTTGCGAATGAAATCGATGGCCGAGAGGTCGGCGGTGTCGAGCATCGCCACCTCGAGCACCTGGTCGGTCTTGCGGTAGGAGACGATGCTGTGCGCCCGGGCAATCGGCTCGGGTATGATTGAGAGAATCTCCAGCGGAATCTTCTGGCTGCCGACGTCGATGAACGGCACGCCGAGGAGGTACGCCTCGACGCGCTTGATGTCCTCCTCCGAGAGCTTGCCCTCGGCCACGAGGAGGCTGGCGACGTCCGTGGCGCCGGCCGCCTTGGCCCGCCGCGAGGCATCGTCGAGGTCCTTGGCGCTGGCGAGGCCCGCGTCTACGAGGAACGCCTTGAGCTTGTCTTCCGCGACCTGCACGAGAGGAAGTATATACGAATTAAGAATGCAGAATGAAGAATCATGAGGAAAAAGCGGCCTAGCGAATAAAGGGCCCCGTGGCCCTGCATTCTTCATTCTGCATTCTTAATTCGCCTCTCCTAGAACTCCAGTATCCCCGGGTTCGTCGAGCAGCTGTCGGAGGCCCGGTAGGTGAAGCCGTCGACGGCGTCGCAGGTGATGGTGTAGGTCGCGGAGCCACCGGTGCCCGGCGTCACGAGCTCGGCACCCGCGAACTGCCGACCGTTCCCCGCGGGCACGTCGAGGCCGGAACCGACCGTCTCGCAGCTCGTCATCCCCTGCGCGCTCCAGAGCACCAGGCACTGCCCGCCGGAGGGAATGAGCGCCGGCAGGACGTTGATCTGGGCCGCGCGCACCCACCTCGTGAGGCCGTCGGGCGAGGTCGTCTCCGTGGTCGTGGCAATCTGCGCCGCCGGGACGCAGACGGCTTCCACCTGGCGCGTTGCCGGGTTCGTCTGGTTGATGCACGCCTCCTCGTAGTAGCAGTACTCCCCCGAGCAGGCCTCGCCGTTCCCGCTCTCCACCACCTCGACGATGCCGTAGATCGGCACGGGCGTCTGGTCGTTCTTCTGGGTCTGGTTGCGGTACCCCTGGACGTCGGGCGGCGTATTCGTCCACCACTCTCGCGGGAAGAGGCTGCTCACCTCCCCCTGGCTCGTGTACGGAGGCGCGACGGTACCCTGGTTGCCGCCGTCTGCGGCGTAAATCGTCGTGCAGTAGCTGACCACGTGCGGGCTGCTGAAGCAGGTGTCCACCACCTGCGTGCACCAGGCCGGAGGGTTAGCGCCGCAGCAGGACGCGATGCCGGCGCTGCAGCTCGTGCAGAGGGAGCCGTAGTCACTGTTGAGAATGCACTGCGGCGGGTTGGTGACCGAGCAGAAGGTGTACGCGGTCGAGCAGCACTCCTCGGCGCCGATGCAGTAGTCGGGACCGTCGGTGCAAATCTTCGGCTCGTCCGGGTAGCTCGCGGTGTCGCAGGCGCAGTCGTCGCCGCTCGCAACCATTCCCGCAGGCACCGTCGCCTGAACGCCGGTGAGGTTGTCGCAGAAATCGCCGTCGCCCTCGCAGCGGCCGGTGGCCGGGTTGTAGGTGGCACCGGCGACAATGCAGGAGCACTCGGGCGGGACGCCGGGGTTGTCGCGCACGATGCCCGCCGCCGCGAGGTCGCCAGAGTCGTTCCTCGCCTCGTACGCAAAGTTGTCGCAGGGATCCTCCGGGTTGCACACCTCGTCTAGGTCGTCGTCGCCACCCACCGAGCAGTCGAGCGCGCTGCAGAAGCCCGTTTCATCGTTGCGCTCGTACCCTGCCGGCACGCTCGGCTGGTAGCCGCTGAGGTTGAGGCAGTAGTCCTTGTTGACGAGCGTCCAGTTGAAGTACTGCACGGCGCTCGGCTGGTACCAGTAGAAGGTGCCGATCGACGACGCGGCGGTGTAGCGCTCGGTCGCCTGCAGGTTGAGGTAGTCGTCCAGCCAATCGGGAGGCGGGTCGCAGTAGGGCATGTTCGCCAGCTCGGCGTGGGCTTCCACCTTCAGGCCAACCGCGCTCTCCGTGAACTCGTATATGTAGTCGTAGCCGCAGGGTATGCCCGCAACGCACGCGGGGTCGGCATTTTCCCAGTTTCCGCTGTCGGGATTCAAAAACCCCCGGTCGATGAGCCCGTTGCTGTCCTCGTCGATGCCGTTGTCGCAGCAAATTTCCGAGGGCGAGCTGCCGTAGGTGCAGGAGCCTTCCTCTGCTCCGTAATTATCGGCGCACGGTTCGGCGCAGCCTTGGGCACACTCCGGGAGTGACGGATCGGCGCAGCAGTCCCACTCCAAGCCGTAAAGCCCGTAGCAGAGGCACTGGGTACTATCCGGCGCCTGGCAGCAGACCAGGTCTTTCCCTTCCAGGCCTTCGCACTCGCACGACGGATCCTCTGGGCACACGTCGCAGCTGAAGACGCAGTTGCCGTCGCCGTCAGCTAGCTCGCACGCATCAAAATTGCACCCGCACGATGGGTCGGTCGGGTCAAAGCAACCGCCGGCGCCGTCGCAGGGGTCGCAGGCGCCGCAGTCCAACGGGCAGCTGACCGTGTTCTCGCCGAGGGTAGCCTCGCAGTTGCCGTCGCCGCAGAAACCATCGCACGAGCCGCAGTCTGACGGGCAGCCGTCGCAGTCCTCATTGGCGTCGCAGGTGCCGTCGCCGCAGGACGGCAGGCAGTACGCCGCGTCGCAGTCGCAGGTCTGGTAGCCGGAGCAGCCCTCCTGGCAGTTGTCGGCTACGCAGTCGGGGCCGCTGTTGCACGGGTACGTCGGGTCGCTGGGGTCGCTGCAGTCGGCGCTCGCCGTCGAGGGCCCAACGGCGAGCCAGCCAAAAGCAACGAGCGCAACGGAGAGAAGTGAAAGGAAGATTCGTGCCCTGCTCATTGCGCCTGTTCGGTGCTCGTCGAGACCTTGGTCACCGTCACCTTCGCCGTCGTCGCGCGGTCAACGAAGAGCCTAATGTACGTCTTCTTCTGCTCGGAAATCGTCCTGTCCGTACCCAGCGCCGCGCGCGTAGCCGCGGCGTAGCGCTCGGCCTCTGCCGCCTTGCCGCCGAGTACCGCCGCGCGGTACGCCAGGAAGTTAGCCTCGGCCGAGCCCGGCGCGAGCGCGAGTGCCCACTCGGCAATTTTTAAAATCTCCGTCGCCCTCGCCGGCACGTCGCCGGGTCTGCCGGCGAAGACGGCGTCGTACTTCACCTCGCCTAGGGTCAGCAGCGTCGGCACGGAGTTGTGGAGCAGGGCGACGGCAACTTCAGCTTCGTCTATGGCGCTAACTTGGTTCCCCTCCTCGCTGTAGGCCAGCGCGCGGATGCGGTGCGCCTCGGCGGCCGTTGCCTGATTTTCATCCCTAAACGCGCGGAGGGTTAGGCTGTGAACCGACTGGTAGTCCTTTTCCTGGAGCTTGATCCTGGCGAGCGAAACCAGCGCGGCGCCGTTTTTTGAATCAAGTTTTGCTGCCCTCTCGTAGGCGCTGCTCGCCTCGGCATTCTTGCCGGTGAGCTCCAGCGCCTGGCCGAAGCTCACGTGGCTGTTCGCGTCGGCCGGTGCCAGAGCCACCGCCCTCCGGTAGTGCTCGATGGCGCCCGCGTTGTCACCCAGCAGCGTGAGCGCAAAGCCGGCGAGGCGCTCGACGTCTGGATCGTCGCCCTCCCGCGCTAGCTGCGCCGCGATTTCAAGCGCCTCCCTAACGTCGGCTTCGCCGTCCGCGCTCTGCCCGAGCGCCGCGCGCTCCACCAGCGCCGCGGCGAGCGCCTTCCTCGCCAGCGCGGACTCTGGATCCTCCGCGAGCATTGCCCGGGCGAGCGCCACCGCGCCGTCGAGGTTCCCCTCGTTGTAGGCCGACTGGTAGCGCTCCGCTGGTGAAGAGAAAAGCTCGGCGCGGTACTGCCAGGTGAGCCAGACGGCGAGCAGCGCGACCACGCCAACCGCCGCGAGGAAGACCGGCTGGCGGTAGAAAGGTGCGCCGCCGCCAAAGAGCTGGTGGTTGAGGCGGACGCGGGGAGCGGTCTCGTCTGGCATCTCGGGGAGAAGTATATACGACGAATGCAGAATTAAGAATGCAGAATGAAGAATTGCCGAACCAGGACGCCTAAAAATTCTTCATTCTTCATTCTTCATTCTTCATTCGCCTTTCCCCTAGAACTCCCGCACGTCCGGGTTCACCGAGCAGCTGGCGCTGTCCCGGTACGTCTTCTGGTCCTGCCCGACGCAGGTCAGCACGTAGCTCGCGGAGTCCTGGAGCGGCGGCGTCGAGGTCGCGCCCGCCAGCGTCGAGGCGCTGATGCCCTTGCCCGCCACCTGGCAGGACGACATCTCGTGCGAGCCCCAGGTCACCTGGCAGCGGCCGCCCTTCCCCACCACCGGCGGCACGACGTTGATGTCCGCCCGCGGACCGAGGCCGGTCGGGCCTGGCACGTCGCCGATTGCCGAGCAGTCCGCCGAGGTCTTGCCGCTCGCGAGGTCAGAGGCGACGATGCAGCCGTTAACCTCGTAGGCGCAGGAGACGCCCGCGCAGCCCGTGGAGCCCTGGTTGGCCGTCACCGCGCCGGAGGCGCTGCGGCCGACGACGCCGAATATCGGGTAGGTGGTGAGACCGGCTTCGTCGGCCTCCGACCGGGCGTAGAACGCCTCGCGGACGCCGAATCCGAAAACCTTCTCGAGGTCCTCGAGCGAGAGCCCCGCGAGCTGGCCGGTGCGGGTGCCGCTCCGGTCGAAGAGCTCGACGCAGTACTGCTCTCCAGTGTCTGGTAGCGGGCAAGCGGGGGGAGGAGCGCAGTTGGTGGCGTTCGGCACGCAGGCGCCGTTGCACCACTTGTATCCGCTGGGGCAGTCGTCGGACGACCCGCCGCCGCCCGAACGCTGGCAGTTGCCGGCGTTGTCCCGCGCCATCCCGCTCGGCACCACGTTCTGGTCGCCGACAATGTTAGCGCAGACGTCGCAGCCGACGACCTGGAAGGTCTGGTCCTTGGTGACGTTGTACTGCCACACGCCGGAACCGCCGACCAGGTGTGCGGTGAGCGTGTAGGTGCCGTTCCGCACCGGCAGCGGCATGTTCACAAACGCCGATACGCTGGTGCCCTCCACCGCGTGGGAGCCGTTGGCGCTGTAGCTCTGGTGCGGCGCGCGCGCCACCTCGCCGAGCCCCGGCATCGTGACCCAGAGATCGACGTCGGCGCCGGAGTTGTAGCAGACGTCGAAGGCAGCCGAGACGGCCACCGGAATCGGCACGCCGCACTGGTAGACGTTCGGCGCCGGAATTGGCTGACTGAAGTCGATAGAGGCGGCGCCGCCTTCGGCGGCGTTCGCCGCCGCGCCGAGTCCGAGGGCACAGGCAATCGCGACCGAGAGCGCGGCCGCGGCGGCAGCGGCAGGCGGCACGCCGCGGCGGCGGACGAACCGCACGACGAGCGCCAGGACGAGGAACGCGGCGAGGACGCCGACGGCGAGCGGCACGGCGAGCGACGACCCCAGAACGGAGGTAGGCCGCTCGCCGAAGAGCACGCCTTCTCGCCGATCGAGCTCACGTCCGCCGACGGCAACGAGGGTCGCGCGGTAGGCGAGGAATCCGACCTCCGGCAGCGAGAGCGAGAGCGGCACGTCGACCGCCTCCGCCGAGAGCGCCGTGGTGCTGGAAGCCGAGGCCACCACGCGGCCCCTAGCGTCGAGCGCCTCGAGGCGAACGGTGGCAACCGTCGGCGTCGTCGAGGCAGGTGGGACGCTGAAGTCTATCGGGTCACCCGCCACGGCGGCGATCGCCGCGAGCGGATTGCCGGCAACGGCCTCGCCCTGAAACGAGAAGCTGACGAGCTTGCCGATAGGCTCGCCGCTCCGCGGGATGTAGCGGAAGTAGGCGACGCCCGAGCGGTCAACGCCCGTCTGATCCACCAGCCGGAACGTGCCGAGCACAACCTTGTCGGGGTAGCCGAGGTCTGGCAGCGGCACCCTGACAGTCGTCGTCGTGCCAGCGGCGAGGCTGGTCGCCCCTCCGAAGCCCTCCCACAGCGGCGGCGTGCCGGTCGCGTCGGTGCTTTCGTAGAGCGTAATCTGCGGCGTCACCGAGAACGCTTCGGCTGCGGAAACATCAATCGAGAGGGTCGCGCCCGATGGCTCGTGGGCACGGTAGATGCTCGGACCGGCGAACGGGAAGACCCGCTGCCCGTCGGAGAGCTCGAGGCGGTAGGCTTCGATGCTAGCGCGGGCGATGCCGTCGGCGACGAGGAACGGCGTGGTCGGCGGGCTGGTACGGTTGCGGCCGACGGCAATTTCAATGTTGCCCTGGAAACCGGCCTGCCCCGAGAACGCCCGCGGCAGCGAGACCGAGAACGGCACGCGCACCGTGGCCTGCGGGCCCACGCGGATGGCATCGAGCTGGTAGGAGTCGACGAGCGCGACGGGAAACCCGTTCCGGAAGTCGGTGAGCAGGTCCACCGAGGTCGGCAGGTCGACAGTGTCCTGGCCGAGGTTCCTCACCGTGAAGTGGCCAGAGACCGTCTCGCCAGCCCGAAACGGCCCGGGCTGGTCTACAACCGTCTCGGTGACGTAGACGTCGGGGAAGTTGGGCGCAGCTGCGGCCGGGGTCGCCGCGAGAAGGAAGGCAGCTGCGGCGAGTGCGCGGGCAAGGTGCTTGGCCATAGAAGGAGCGTTGGGTAGAGGGTAGTAAAGAGGGCTCCGCGTTCGCGGTCGGCGAAGTCGACACCTATTCTATATCCATACGCGCGTTCGACTGATTGCCGCTGCTCACTTGTCCACAGCAAACAGCCGTGTTTATTTGAGGTCGGACCTCATAGGTCTAGAGCGGTTAAGATTCTCAGGAACTATGTTTCTTTGAGGTTCTTTGGGTTCTTTGAGGTCGGACCTCATAGGTTCAGGGCGCTGTGGGCTGGGGCTGCGGCGCCTTGACCAGCCCTGCCCTCCCGCGCTATCCTCTGCCCGTCCCCGACCGACTCGCCGTCCCGGCGAGCGCGTTTTTTAGGAAGGAAGCCGAAGGGCGACCAAAAGCCAAAAACTAACGAAAAACTGAATATGTTGGACACCAAAGTCATCGCCTCCGTCCTCGCCCAGCTAGAAGAGGAGCGCGGCATCCCGAAGGAGAAGGTACTCGAGGGCATCGAGCTCGCCCTCGGCACCGCCTACCGCAAGGAGTACGGCAAGCGCGGCCAGGTCGTGACCGCGTCCTTCAATATGGAGAACGGCGAGGTGGACTTCCAGCAGGTGAAGACCGTCGTCGATCCGGAGCAGGTCGTGATGCCGAAGGCCGGCGAGGAAGACGAGGAAATTGACGACGAGCCGATCGTCGATCCGGAGAATCCCGACGCGCCGCCGAAGGAGCGCTTCGACCCGGAGCGGCACATCATGCTGCCCGACGCCAAGCTCCTGAAGCGCGACGCCGCCCCGGGCGAGACCGTCGCCTTCCCGCTCGAGCGCCGCGAGGACTTCGGCCGCATCGCGGCGCAGACCGCCAAGCAGGTCATCACCCAGAAGATTCGCGAGGCCGAGCGCGCCACCGTCCTCTCCGAGTTCGGGATGCGCGAGGGCGCCATCGTCTCGGGCACCGTCGAGCGCGTCGAGCGCGGCTCGGTGTTCCTGCAGATGGGCCGGGCCGTCGGCTACATCCCCTGGGCCGAGCAGATTCCCGGCGAGCGATTCCGCCAGGGCGAGCGCGTCCGCGCCTTCCTGCTGAAGGTGGAGGAGTCGCCGCGCGGCGTCTTCCTGCGGCTCTCCCGCGCCCACCCGCGCTTCCTCCTCGAGCTCTTTCGCGCGGAGGTGCCGGAAATAGCGAGCGGCCAGATCGAGATTGCCGCGGTGGCCCGCGAGGCTGGCTCGCGCTCGAAGGTTGCCGCCCGCTCGAAGGACGAGCACGTCGATCCCGTCGGCGCGCTCGTCGGCCAGCGCGGCGTCCGCGTCTCGACCGTCACCTCCGAGCTCTCCGGCGAGAAAATTGACATCATCTACTGGTACGCCGACCCGGCCCAGTTCATCGAGGAGGCGCTCTCCCCCGCCAAGGTTGTCTCCGTCGCGCTCGATGCCGACGCCAAGACCGCAGTCGTCACCGTCGCCGACGACCAGCAGTCGCTCGCCATCGGCCGCGGCGGACAGAACGTCCGCCTCGCCGCCAAGCTCACCGGCTGGAGGATCGACATTCGCGGCCTCGGCTCGCCGGCCGAGAACGAAGCCCTCGAGGTCAAGGACGGCGCTTCGGACGCTCCCGTAGCGGAAGCCGACGCCGAGAGCGCTGCCACCGTCGGAACCGAGGGCGGAGCCAACGAGGTTCCGGAGAAAAAAGAAGTTGCCGTCTCCGAGTCCGTGGCGGACTCGGACGGAGGCAGCGCTCCTGAGGCGGACGCCGAGAGCGCCGCCGCCGAGGTTGCCGCAGCGTCCGCCGAGCCCGTTGCTGCCGGGGAGGCCCCGAAGGCCGACGGCACCGACGAGGAGGAGGACGGCGACGAATAAACCGCACCCAATGTCGCCGGCGAACCTCTGGCACGACCTCGAGCCCGGCACCGCCGAGTCCCTGAACGTCATCGTCGAAATTCCGAAGGGCTCGGAAAACAAGTACGAGGTGAGCAGGGAGACAGGCCAGATCGCGCTCGACCGTGTGCTCGACCCGGGGCAGAGCTTCCCGTTCGACTACGGCTTCGTCCCGCGCACGCTCTGGGACGACGGCGACCCGCTCGACGTGGTGCTCCTCGCGGAGGGCCCGCTCTCGCCCGGTACGCTGGTGCGCGCCAGACCTGTTGCCTTCATCGACATGAGCGACTCGGGCGACGGCGACGCGAAGATTGTCGCGGTGCCCGAGGGAGATTCGCGCTGGGGTAACGCCCGCGACAAGGCCGATGTGAGCCCGGAGATTTTCCAGGAGATCGACCACTTCTTCACGACGTACAAGCAGCTCCAGCACGGGGAGGTTATCGTTCGCGGCATCGGCGGCGCGGCCGAGGCGCACGCGGCGTTCGGGAGGGCGGTGAGGCTCTACCGGGAGAAGTTCGGAAAATCTTAGGTTCGCACGGTTCGCGGGAGGCCCCACTCGGCTGTAGACCGGCCTACGGGCGAGGCCATTCGGCGCGCAAAACGATTTCCTACGCCTCGGAGGGCACGCGCCCACCGCTCACGCTAGGGA
This sequence comes from Minisyncoccota bacterium, assembly GCA_036516995.1. GTDB lineage: Bacteria > Patescibacteriota > Minisyncoccia > Phycocordibacterales > JAACPR01 > DATDYW01. The sequence continues at coordinate 4,628 of DATDYW010000030.1, read as the reverse complement.
AAACGTTTTTCGCATCCGACTGTCGCCTCCGTGGTAACTCGGTGATTTGTCCTCAAAAAAGAAAAGCCGGTGCTGGGTTTCCTGGCACCGACCGGGTGCTAGAATTTTGGTGTGAAAGACAAAGACATCCCACCTCTCCTGCGCGAGGATCCAACCGCCGGCACGGTGGGGCCTGTCATCGGCACCTTTCTCGTCATCGGCATCCTCATCTTCGGCGCCTGGCTCGCCGGGGGCCGGCTCGTTGACCGAATTCAAGCCAAGCGCTCGGCAGACGAGGCGGTTTCCTCTTCCCTATCGGGCGCGGTCAACTCCGCGGCCACGGAGACCGCGCCGGCCGCCGAGTAGCAGAGGGTTGCGTTTTTGCTTGCCCGAATCGGCCCGACGTGCCACCCTGTCCGAGCTTTGATCAAACTCCGAGCCAAACTTGTTTCTCGTGAAGACCTCCCTGCCCAGCAGGTGAAGCTGGTCATTGAGCTGCCCGCGGATTTGGTAGCGGCGGCGCGCCCGAAGGCCCTGCGCGAACTTGCTTCTGCCGCAAAATTTCCTGGCTTCCGACCAGGGCAAGCTCCCGAGACCTTGGTGGTCGAAAAATTTGGCGAGCGCGTCGTTGCCGATGCAACGATTGAATCGGCGGTGCGCGAGGCGTTCCCAGAAATCCTCGCCGCAGAAAAAATCGCGCCGCTCGTGCCGCCAGAAGTTTCGGTTGAGCCAGCAAGAGATGGCGGCGCTACGGTAACGGCGACGGTCACCCTTCTTCCCCGCGTCACGCTCCCCGACTACCGAAAAATTGCCGCGGCTGCCGAGCGCCGCGCGGTCGAGGTTGCCGACGCCGACGTTGAATCCGAAATCGGGCGCGTCAGAAAAATTCGTCGTGGCAAGACGCACGCGCACAGCGGCGATGAAAACTGCGAGGGGTGCAAAGAAAATGAAAAACCATTCGACCCGCTCACCGATGATGAGGCGCGGTCGTTCGGCGCCGTGGCTGATGTTGCCGATTTGCGAGAAAAAGTTCGTGCCGCAATTCTTGAGGCGAAAGAGGGCCGAGAGAAAAATCGTCGCCGCCAGGTAATCGTCGAGACGCTCACCGCCGCCAGTGATCCGCGGCTGCCGGAGGTCGTGGTGGAGCGCGAGCTCGACCGCCTGGCCGCCGAGTTCGAGCACTCGCTCAGGCACACCGGCCTCTCAATGGAAAAGTACCTCGCCGATGCCAGGCGCGACCTCGCCTCGCTGCGTGCCGAGTGGAGGCCCGAGGCAACTCGTCGCGCCACCGCGCACCTCCTGCTGCCGATGATTGCCGCCGAAGAAAAGCTCGTCGTAAACCCAGCGCTCGTCAAAAGCGAGACCGACGCGCTCGTCGCTCGATCACCTGGCGCCTCCCGCGAAAACGCCGAGGCGTACGTTGCCCACCTCGTCAGGAACGAGCTCGTGCTCTCCTTTTTAGAGTCGCTCGAGGATCGCGGGACGAGGTGAGCGCCGGTTGCGTTTTGGCCGCGCGACGGGTAGAAATCCCGTATGGGAAGATCTTTGAAGAAACAGCCTCGTTACTCGTTCTGCTACCGTCCCGGAATTCACCTCGAGACACCGGAGAACCCTGAGGGCGTCACTACCCTCGACGAGATCGGGGTGCCCGCGATTGTCTGCGAGGCGCTCGGTGCGCTGCGGGTTGCCAGCGAAAGCTGGCGAAAATCTGCCGAGGTGGAAATCCGTCCGGAGACGCGCCTCGCGCTACGAGAGTTCCGTGACGCAATCGACGCGGCTACCCCTGACGGCATCCGGGAAGCCTGCCGCTCAATTCTGCCGCCGACCGTGGACGAGGTGCTCGCCCGGCTCATCGCCGGCGAGATGACCGCCCGCAGCGGCCGGTGGCAGAACGGTCGCTACCCGTTCGTCGCCGAGGTTCGGAGCGCCTGACCGCCGCACCACCCCTCGCGGGTGGTTTTCCGTTTACGGCCGTGGAACTCGGCAACCGATGTACCCCCCACCCCTGTGTATAAGTGGGAGGAAATTTTATCGTGGCTTTATTTTTTCTTTATCGGCGCTTTATCTGCGTTTTGTATTACTGGGGCGATACTTGAGCGAAGTAAGAAGGAATAAGTAACAAGTAACAGTAGGGGTCGAGCAAAGAGAAAAGGCTGCGAAACGTTTCGCAGCCCCTCCTTTAATTTTTTACTGTTACTTATTACTTGTTACTTGTTACTTGTTACTTGTTACTTTACTTCAGTACCTTGTCTACTATTCCGTACTCTTTGGCCTCCTCCGCGCCCATAAAGAAGTCGCGGTCGGCGTCCTTCTCAATCTTGGAGAGCGGCTGGCCGGTGTTCTTGGCGAGCATCTTGTTGAGCGTGTCGCGGCTCTTGAGGATGTGCTTGGCCGAGATGGCGATGTCGGACGCCTGGCCCTCGCTGCCGCCGGAGGGCTGGTGAATCATCACCTCGGCGTTCGGCAGCGCGTAGCGCTTGCCCTTGGCGCCGGCGGAGAGAATGACCGCGCCCATCGAGGCGGCGATGCCGACGGCGACCGTCGAGACGTCGTTCTTGACGTGGTTCATCGTGTCGACAATCGCGAGGCCGGCCGAGATGTGGCCGCCGGGACTGTGCACGTAGAGCTGAATGTCCTTCTTCGGGTTCTCCGACTGCAGGAAGAGCATCTGGGCGATGACGAGGTTGGCCGTGTCATCGTCAATCGGCCCGCCGAGGAAGACGATGTTGTCCTTCAGCAGCCGCGAGTAGATGTCGTACGCGCGCTCGCCGAACTGGGACTTGTCTATCACCATTGGTACCAGCATGGGTGTTCTTTAGCGCGAGTAAGTGGCACGTAAGTTCTACTACGCCCTCGTCTCCTCGGCAATCGCACCCAAAAACCCCGAGGACATTAACGAGCGGTCGCTCGTTAATGTCCTCGGGGTTTTTGGGTGGAAAAGCGTGAGTAATTCTACGCCTGTCACCTTGGCAGATATTTAATAAGGATTTTGGGGGTGCGACTTCAAAAGGACCGAGAACATTTACGCGCGACCGCGCGTAAACGTTTCCTCGAATTTGAGGAACCTGTGTCGCTTGCGCGGCGTTCGCCGAGGGGTATGCTCACAGCGTCTTGGAGACATCTAGATGACCCCGCAGCTCGTGCTCGCCATCACCGCCGTCGCCGGCTTCGCCGGCCTAGGTTTGGGTTGGCTGCTACGTATCCTGGTGACCCTCGGCCGCCGCGGCTCCGTTGAGCTCGAAATCAAGGAAATGATGCTCGCCGCCCGCGAGGCGGCCGAGCGGCTCGAGGCTTCGGCCGCCGCGGAGGCAGAGGAAACGGAGCGCGTAGCCCGAGTCGAGGCCAAGGCCGGCGACGAGCGGCTCGCCCGGGAGGCCGAGCGGCTCGCCGCCCGCGAGCTCTACCTCGACCGCAGGCAGCAGGACGCCGACCTGCGCCAGGGTGATCTCGAGAGCCGCGAAGCCGAGGTCGAATCTAAATCGGCGAGCGTAGATACGCTCTCCCAGAAGCGCCTCGCCGCGCTCGAGGCCGTCTCCGGCCTCTCGGCCGAAGCGGCGAAGGCCGAGCTCCTGAAGAAAATTGAGCACGACCACGCCGAGGACGTTCTCGTGCGCCTCCGCAAGCTCGAGCACCAGGCGCGCGAGACGCTCGACCAGAGGGCGCGCGACATTCTCGCCGCCGCCATCCAGCGGCTGGCCACGGCGGTCGCCGCCGACGCCTTCGCCACCGCCGTCGCCATCCCCTCCGACGAGGCGAAGGGCAAGGTCATCGGCCGCGAGGGCCGCAACATCAAGGCGTTCGAGCGCGCCACCGGCGTCGAGGTCATCGTCGACGACACGCCGGGCATCATCACCCTCTCCTCGTTCGACCCGATGCGGCGCGAGGTTGCCGCTACCGCCCTGCGCGAGCTGATCGAGGACGGCCGCATTCAGCCGGCGCGCATCGAGGCGGCGGTCGAGAAAGCCAAAGAGGCGGTCGGCCAGATTGCCAAGCAGAAGGGCGAGGAGGCGGCTTTCGAGTGCGGCGCCTTCGACCTCGACCCGCGCATCGTCGCCATCCTGGGGCGCCTTCACTTCCGCACCAGCTACGGCCAGAACGTCCTGCACCACTCAATTGAGATGTCGCACCTGGCGGGAATGATTGCCGAAGAGCTCGGCGCGGACGTTCAGGTGGCGAAGACCGCCGCGCTCCTCCACGATCTCGGCAAGGCCGTTGATCACGAGGTACCGGGCACGCACGTTGAGATTGGCCGCCGCATTCTCCAGAAGTTCGGCGCGAGCGAGGCGGTGATTAAGGCGATGCAGGCCCACCACGGCGAGTACCCGTACGAGACTGTTGAATCAATCATCGTTCAGGTTGCCGACGCAATCTCCGGTAGCCGTCCGGGCGCCCGACGCGACTCGATGGAAGGCTACGTTCGGCGACTCGGTGACCTCGAGGCGCTCGCCCAAGGATTTCCCGGCGTCGAGAAAGCGTACGCCCTATCTGCTGGTCGCGAGCTGCGCGTCTTCGTGAAGCCCGAGAACATCGACGATGTCGCCGCCTACGAGCTAGCCAAGAAGGTGGCCAGAAAAATCGAGGCCGAGCTGCGCTACCCCGGCGAAATCAAGGTCGCCGTCATCCGGGAGAGCCGGGTCATCGAGTACGCC
>DATDYW010000029.1:0-4704 GCA_036516995.1 Minisyncoccota bacterium | reverse complement strand
GGTGGACCCGAGGAGACTCGAACTCCTTACCTCCTCATTGCAAATGAGGCGCTCTACCAGATGAGCTACGGGCCCCTCTTGGGGACGGCGCTACCCTACCAGCCGCGCTAGCGACTCGAAAGCGCTAGCCCGACCACGTGCTCCGCTACCTGACCGAGATCCGCGCCGATGGCCTCGATGGCCCGCGGCAGCCGCTCGCCCGCGCCGAGCTCGGGGTTGCCGTTGACCTCGAGGACGAAGACGCCGCGCTTCGGGTGGACGATGAGATCGACGCGCGAGAGGTGGCGCAGGCCGAGCGCCTCGTGGGCGCGGCGAGCGGCGTCGTAGATGGCCAGGCGCTCGGCCTCGCTGAAGCGGCCGGGGCAGACCATCTTCACGCCCGCGCGCTTCGCGGCCTCACTCAGTACCCGCTCGCCTTTCGGCAAACACACCTCTGCGGCCGGAACGCAGTAGAGCGCTTCGCCGCGAAAGCCCTCGAGCAGACCCACAGTCGCCTCGCGGCCGACGATGAGCTCTTCGATGACCGCCCGCTGCCCGGCCTCGAATGCAGCTGTGAGCGCGGAAACAAGCTCCGGATAAGTGGAGACCACGGTTACGCCTTTCGAGAAGCCGCCCGTCGCCGGCTTCACCACCGCAGGCATCGGCACGGCGCGAAAAACAGCGGAGGCCACCGCCTCGGGGCTGCTCTCCTCCTGCCGCGCCACAAAAATACCGGCAGGCACGCGCACGCCGGCTCGGGCGAGCACCTCCCGGGCGTGGTGCTTGGCTAGCGAGAGCGCGCCGGCGACCGGCGAGGGGCCGGTGTAGGGCAGGTTCATCTGCCGGAGCGTGCGCTGCAGCTGGCCGTCCTCGCCGAATTCGCCGTGGGCGGCGTTCCAGGCGACGTCGGCGCCGCGGGTTGCCTCGCGCGGCGTCACGGGCTTGCCGCCCCGCAACCATTGGCCCGCCTGATCAACCACCACATCGATAATGCGGAAGCCTTTCGCTAGGAGCGCCGCCCCCACCGCCTTGCCCGTCTTCAGCGACTCGGCGAAGCGCGAAGACGGCCCGCCCCTAATGACCGCCACGGTTCGTGACATTGCAGCGTTAATTCTAGCACCCGCCGGCGCTTCAGTTGACTATATACGCACAGCGTGTGAGCATAAATCTATGCGCTCCTTCGGAAATGTATTCATCCTATCTGCTCTCGCGGCCAGCGCGTTCCCCGGGCTAGGCGTTGGCCTTGCCCTGCGCAACACCCTCGCCGACCGTCACCGTCCCTACCACACGGGCCAGGCCAAAAGCTGCCGCGCCGCACGCCGCCGGCCGCAACCAGGCCCGCGCCCGGCGCTAGCTCTCCCTCGGCCGTGGCCGGCCTACGGGCGAGACTCAAATCCCGCCCCGCGGGATTTTCTTTTTAGAAATGGAAAACCGCCCTGAACACTCCTGATGTGTGCACACCGGGAGTGTGTTTTACATTCACCTGCCGAGATTTTGACAGAATAGCGTTGTGGCATTATATGCCCTATGGAGAATATAGGAGCGCCCAGTCTTCCCAAGCAATCAGATGAGGCCTCGGGGATCGGTACTCAAAAGGCCGGGTCTGTGGGAGGGGCCATTGCGTCAGAGCCTAGTATGGAGCACGCGATGGAGGTTCGTGCGTTAAAGATCCTGGAAAACGGTCTACTGGAGATAATAACTTTATTGAAAAAAAATAAAGATACTATTGAAAAAGCGAAGGGTCTTAACCCTGCATATTATCAAGATAACGAAGCGACCGAGCGAGGCGGTTGGTACCCGTACTCACGTATCGAAGCGATGAAGAGGCTGGGCGAGGCGTTAGAGAATGCTGAAATAGCGTATACGGCTATCAACCAGAATCCAGATGGTCTCAAATTTTTTCGGACAAAAAGATGGAACGGTTCGAGGAAGGAAGACAATGAGAATGTTACGGAAGCGACTTATCAAGTGAGCCGCTTTTTCCGGCTAGGTTTATTTAGTTATTACGGCTCGGTTCTCGTAGAAGGGGGCGCTTACGCAAGACATCTGACAAGAATCATTAGGGATAGACCGGATGGTGTATTCGCAGCTTCAAGCGGTGCCATATACCCCGAATTAGAGATCAAAGGTTGCGTCAAAGGTTTTAATGAGGAGCTAGAATCTCAAGGGAAGGTGCCGATAAAAGTGCCATTCTTTTTTTACTCTAAATCAAAGCAAAGCGAGGGTAAGAGATATCAAGAGCTCATACAAATGACCGCGAACTCTGTGAATAATATTCTGCAAGAAAAATTGCAAGGTGGCGAAAATAAAGCCACGATTTCAGTCTTTGATGAGTCGCGGAATACCGGTCGTACGATCTTTTTCCTCGGCGACCTTCTCAGAGACGCGGTCAAGTACCTAAAATCTGAGAAAAAAATTCCATCTGATTTTCTTGTAGAGTACGGCTCTCTTGGAACGCACACTCACGGAACAGAATACCCAGAATATTACCGACCGCTCATTGTACGTCGTGGCGACGAACACGTATTTAGAAGAGTGTCCAAAAGAGATGGCCAGGAGCATCTGAGACAGGAAGTTCTGATTTTCAAGTTTGCCCAACTTGCTGGAGAAATTAAAGGCCGTCTTATGGCGAATGTATTAATAAATGGAAAATTAGAAAACGAAGAATACGATATGGACGATTTTGCCTTTGAACCTTTGGTGGTAGATGAAAGTCCCAGCCGTGCCTACCTGAATAGCCTAAAAAATAATCCAAAGTAAGGACCGGAGCGGACTCTTTTAACACTCCCGGTGTGTGCACACCGGGAGTGTGTTTTATGGAGGTTTTAAGCCGGATTCACGGCGGGCGCGGGAGCGCAGCGTGGCGACGGCGAAGCGGTGGGCCTCGCTGTTGGCAAGAAGAATTTCATGTTTACGCTTGAGAGTAATATCTTTTGGTCCATCTATTCGAGCCACCTGATGTCGCTCGTTCTTCACAACCGACACAACTAATGGTTTGCGTACGAGTACATTAACGAACGACCGTTTCTTAATGTACTCAGGCAAATTCACAGAGAAGACTGATTCCGCGAGAGCGCGCTGGAGATTGCCGTCGGCTACCACCAGGTCGGGTACGCCCCACTCTAGGTGGCGCACGCGACGCTCGAGGAGCTCGCGCAACGCCGCAAGGTCGTCGCCCTTGTGCCGTCCGCGTAAATTGAAAGTTCGATACGCCGCCTTTTTCGGCCAGCCATCCTCCAGCACCGTCATCACGCCGACAGTCTGCGAGCCGGAGTAATGCGCAATGTCGTACGCCTCCACCCTAAAGCTCGTCGCATCCAATTCCTCTGGTTTTATAAGTGAAGCATCGCGAATATGTCGCAGCGCGAAGAGTTGGCGTTTTAGGAGGTCGGCATCCTCGAAGCGGCGAGCCTTGGCCGCCGCCTTCATGGATCGCTCGAGGTCGCGCTCCAGCGTGCCGATTTTGCCGTCGAGCAGGAGCGAGATGCGCCTTACCGTCTTGCCGTACTCCGCGGGTGTGATTTCGCCCGTGCAGCAGCCAGGGCACAATCCAATCTGCCTTGAAAAGCAAGGTCGGTAACCCGACAAAGTCGGACTTTGTAGTTGACACGGTTTACACTTTGCGCCGCGGTACGGAAAAATTCGACGGACGATTTCTAGTGCTTCCCGAAGTTGGGTGCCGTGTGGAAACGGGCCGAAGATTTTCTTGAACGCTCGTGCCTCTGCCGATTTCAGAAATTCGAGCGTCCGGCCGCGAACGAGCGAGAGCGCCGGGTACGGCTCGTTCGTAAGGGCCACGAAGTAGTAGCTGCGGTTGTCCTTTTCTTTGACGTTCGCGGCTGGCAGGTGCTTGCGAATCAGCGCCGCCTCCACAACCAACGCTTCCAACACCGAGCGCGTCTCCTGCCACTCGATCTCTGTTGCCATCGTGACCATGTCCACGATGCGCGGCCCGCGGGTGGCGAGGAGGTCAATCGAAAAGTAGCTCTTCACCCGGTCCTTCAGTGAGGTTGCCTTGCCGATGTAGAGAATCCCCTTTCCCTTCTTGAAGAGGTACACGCCGGGCGCGTCGGGGAGGGCGAATTTCTTGAGGTCTTTTTGTGTCACGGGATGCCACTATAGGCGCCCCAGGCCGTAAAAGGAAAGCCCGCTGAACGGGCCGGGCAGATTCAGCACATCGGTAGGTCGTCTACGCAGGCTACACGCTTACCGCCTGATGTTAGGTGAATGAACCGTGCCGCCTTGACCTCGAAGAACGCTACCCGACGCTGCCAGTCAGGGCAGTCGCCCGGCATCGGGCAGACGACAATTTCATCACCGATCGCCGCCTCGGGTTCATTCCGGGCCGCTTCGACTGCGGGCGCCGTCAACTTGAGAGCCTCGACCAGCCTGCGGTCGCTCTCGCGAAACAGCCTCACGGTGTGATGGATTATTGCGTCTTGGAGCCACACTTTCGCCGTCCCCGCTACCGAGGCACTCCGCACAAGGACGGAGCCGTCCGGGACGTTGTCAGCGCTGAACTCAGTTGCTAGCCACATGGTACTCATGTGCCGATACAACCACGCTCGGCGCGCCTTCGCAAACGGAAAAGCTCACCCGGCGAAGGGTGAGCTCGAATCAGTCGGTGCCGCTACCGCCCCTTGATCGCCGTGGCTGCGCAGCGCCGATTTCGCCCCGCAGTTTCCGATGCACACTCCGCGTCGCTGTTCTGCGTGATCTCTTCCT
>DATDYW010000028.1:0-2981 GCA_036516995.1 Minisyncoccota bacterium | reverse complement strand
ATGGAGGGCGTCGTGGACCTCGTAATGATGAAGGGGTACCGCTTCGAGGGCGACAAAGGCAGCGCCGTTGTTGAGAGTGAAATTCCCGCTGACCTCAAAGCTGACGCCGAGAAGTTCCGCGTCGAGCTCGTCGAGAAGGCTGCCGAGTTTGATGACGAGATAATGGCCGACTACCTCGACGGCAAAGAGGTTTCCGTTGGTCGCATCAAGGCGGCGATTCGCAAGGGCACCATCGCGAACAAGCTCTTTCCGGTCTTCACCGGCACGGCGCTCAAGAACAAGGGCGTGCAGCTCATCCTCGACGCCGTCGTCGACTACCTACCCTCGCCGCTCGATATTCCGCCGGTGCACGGCATTGATCCCAGCACCGAGGAGGAAATTAGCCGCCCGGCATCGGATGAGGCGCCGTTCTCCGCGCTCGTCTTCAAGCTGCAGTCCGACCCGTTCGTTGGCCAGCTCGCGTTCTTCCGCGTCTACTCGGGCACCGTCGAGGCGGGCTCGTACGTCTACAACATCACCACCGGCGACAAGGAGCGCCTCGGCCGCATCGTTCGATTGCAGGCCAACGAACGAGAAGAGGTGAAGAAAGTTTTTGCCGGCGAGATTGCGGCCGCCGTTGGCCTGCGCACCGCCAAGACCTCGCACACGCTCTGCGACCCCGAGCACCCGATCATCCTCGACAAGATTGATATCCCCGAGGCGGTCATCTCGCTGCGCATCGAGCCGAAGACGAAGGCCGACCAGGAGAAGCTCGGGATGGCGCTGCGCCGCCTCTCCGACGAGGACCCGACCTTCCGCATCAACTCCGACACCGAGACGGGCGAGACCATCATCTCGGGAATGGGGGAGCTTCACCTAGAAATTCTAGTTGATCGAATGAAGCGCGAGTTCGGCGTCGAGGCCAACGTCGGCGCGCCGCAGGTGGCGTACCGCGAGGCGATTCAGGGCTCGGCCGAGGCCGAGGGCAAGTACATCAAGCAGACGGGCGGCCGCGGCCAGTACGGCCACGTGCGGATTCGGATGAAGCCGCTCGACTACACCGTGAAGGAGGAGGACCTGCCGAAGAACACCAGCCGCGAGAACGGCTTCCAGTTCACCAACGCCATCAAGGGCGGCGTCATTCCGGGCGAGTTCATCCCGGCGGTGGAGAAGGGCCTCATCGAGGCTATGGGCCGCGGCATCGTCGCCGGCTTCAAGATGACCGACATCGACGTGGAGCTCTACGACGGCAGCTACCACGACGTCGACTCGTCCGAAATCGCGTTCAAGATTGCGGCCTCAATGGCGTTTCAAGAGGCGGCTAGGCGCGCCCGCCCCGTGCTGATGGAGCCGGTGATGCGCGTGGAGGTCGTCACCCCGGACAAGTTTATGGGCGACGTCACCGGCAACCTCTCCTCCAAGCGCGGCCAGATTGAGGGGATGGAGGAGCGCGTCGGCCTGCAGGTGGTGAAGGCGACCGTGCCGCTCTCCGAGATGTTCGGCTACACAACTACTCTGCGCTCGATGACGGAGGGCAGGGCTTCTATGTCAATGGAATTTGATCACTACGACGTCGTTCCTCAGAACGTTGCCGCTGAAATTCAGAAGGCGCGCGGTATTGCCGTGTAGGGAAGGAGACCTGCCGAAACCGGAGCGACTTTAGATTCTCCTCACCGCGCCTTTAGGAACAGTCTGATAGCGTCCCGCCCCGGGGGTCTGTTTTTACGATGCCTCTGCGGTGACCCGACAGACGGATAAAGGTAGACGGACAAAAAGAAAACGCGCCGCGGCGCGTTCAGTCGTTGCCGACGCCGAAGGCGTTCGGGGGCTCCTTGCTTCCAAAGATCGAATCGCCAACAGATCTGCCCGTGGTGTATCGCTCCAGCGTCCGGCGACGGGCCCACTGCCGGTCGCCGAGGCTGCGGCCGAGCAGGCGCTCGATTCTTTTGCGTCGCGCGCGGGCCCAGATTCGCAGCTGGGTGCGGCAGATTGCTGTCCTGAGGGCCTCAATCATCTGTTCGTCTGTACTCATTTGCCGCCATGCTACAGTTGCCCCAAGTTTCTAGCAAGACTTCGCGTCGAAGCCCAATCGCGCTACAGTTGCCCGGCGATGATGATTGGCGACCGGGTTAGGGACCTGCTGCGGGTGTCCATCAAGGACGCTGGCTTTGCCGCGCCTAGAGAAATTCCAATGGAAGTGCCGCCAGCAGACGTGGAGGCGCACTACGCCTCGCCGGTTGCGCTGTCGCTCGCGAAGCCCGCGGGCAAGGCGCCGCGGGCGGTGGCGGAAGCGATTGCCGAGGCGCTGCGGGCGCGGATTGCCGCTGACTCCTCGCTGCCCGTCGCCTCCGTGGAGCTCGCCGGCCCCGGCTTCATCAACCTGACGCTCGGCCGCTCCGTGCTCGCGGCGGAAACCGTGAAGGCAGCCGAGGCGGGGGACTCCTGGGGCAGTTTCGACGAGCTCGCGGGCAAGCGCGTGCTCTGCGAGTACTCCTGCCCGAACCCGTTCAAGCCGCTGCACGTCGCCCACCTGATGGCGAACTCGATTGGCGAGGCGCTCTCGCGGCTCTACGAGAACGCCGGCGCGGCGGTGACGCGCGTCACCTACGGCGGCGACATTGGCCTGCACGTCGCCAAGGCAATCTGGGGGATGGGGCAGGCAACTCCCGGCGCGCCGAAGGACGGCGCGCCGCTCGCCGTCCGCGTTCGCTTCGTCGGTGCCGCCTACGCAGCCGGTGCCGCAGCCTACGAGGAGAACCCAGAGGCAAAGGTGGCCATCGATGACCTCAACGGCAGGATTTTCTCTGGCGAAATGTCGTCGGAAGAAAAGAGCTGGTACGACCGCGGCCGTGCCTGGTCCGTCGAGCACTTCAACGACGTCTACGCAGCCATCGGCTCTCACTTCGATGCCGAGGTCTGGGAGCGCGAGATCGAGAAGCGGGGGAAGGAGACCGTGCTCGCGAACGTCGGCACGGTCTTCGAGGAGAGCGAGGGCGCCATCG
>DATDYW010000027.1:0-20895 GCA_036516995.1 Minisyncoccota bacterium | reverse complement strand
GCCCCACTTCGGGGCGGTTTTCGTTTCGTCTCGCTCGGAACTGTCGCCCCGCGATCGATGCAACTAGATGGAAAGGAAAAGCCGCGCCCTCGAGGGCGCGGCTTCAATATTCGGAGGCGGCTACTTCCTCCGCAGGTTGTGTGGGTTGTGAGCCTGCAGGCCCTTCAGCGTGCAGGCGCACTCCCAGACTTCCTGCGATACCGCGAGCATCTCGTCGAACGTCTCGACCAGGTAGATGTTCGGGAACCGCAGCTTGCGGAGGTGCTCCTTCACCAGGGCACGGGCGCGGAGGCTCTCCTTCGCGCGGTCGGCGTCCTGCATCAGCTCCTCGTCCAGCGTGTCGTGGATGAGGCCGATGAAGAACCGGCGGTCGTCCAGCTTGATGGCGTTGAGGATGGAGAACCCGGTCTCTGCCAGCGAGCCTACGGCGTAGGTTTCGCTGGTGATGGGGAACAGGAGGATTTCATCCTCGGCAAGGTGGCGCGCCTCGTCGACGGCGCACTCCGGTTTCCAGGTCCCCGGCGGAAGCTGGGGATTGAAGAAGGGGATGCCTTCGGCGGTGTATTTTTCGACGAACGGCGCGCGCCACGCGCTCTTGCCGCACGTGCCGAACAGACCGATGGTCGGTAGGGTGATATTGGGATGCATTGTTTTTCGAGCATCAGCTCGCTCACTACAATACATTATATATTCTATAATGTAAATAGTGTCGAAAAAGCGACGCAACGTGCGCCGGCATTCGTCGGTGCGCGAAGCGAACAGGCAGAGAAAAAAACGGGCCCGGCGCGTCTCGCGCCGGGCCCGTTCCCTTCAAAAAAGAAAACCCCGCTCACGCGGGGGGAGGGGACTCGGGCGGGAAAGCCGACGCCTCGGCCGCGGTCTCCGCTTTTGCCTCGAACGCCCACGGCTCGAGCTTGGGGTGGGGCTTCTTGAAATCGAAGTCTTCCAGGATGCCCGCGGCGAACCCGAGCGCGACCATACGCTCGGCGTTCAGGGCGCGCCTGAGGTCCTGGCCGTCGCTGAGGAGTTCGGGGAGGCTCTCGGGGGGCAGGCCGGTGCGTTCGCATATCCACCGGCGGCCCCGCTCCTCGTCCCGCCAGTGGTCCTTGGCGAACTTCTGCGCGTCGGCGAGGAGCTGCTCCTCGGAGCGGGCGATTAGCTTCACCTTGAGAGAGGAGAAGTGGGGCAGGACGCTCGCCCGCGGGAGCACGAACCGTTTGCGCCTGTCGCAGCGGAGGAAGATGTCGAGGGCTGCCGAGCTCGCCTGCCCAATCACGACGCCCTGCAGCCTGACGCCGAGCGCTCCGAACCTATCGATCAGAGCGTCCATTGCATCAATGTCGCCGCCGCGAGAGTTGAAGAGAATTGTCACGGGGAGCTCGCGGTCGAGCTCGGCCAGCGCGGCGCAGTGCCTGATGAGCTTATTGCAACGCTCGTCGGTCACCGTGCCCTCGAACGGCACGCGGCGCAGCGGGAGCAGCTGCTTGCGCATCCCGCAGAGGAATTTCTGTTTCTTCGGTTTTGTTTTCGTCGGCACCTTAGCCGGCGCACTTTCTGAAAGATCTGTCATATCCGGCCAGCTAACGCCCGCGCGGGCCGCGTGTCAATTTGACATTGCGCCGCGGCGTGCGAGCTGCTAGTCTCTCGCCCGTAAGGCCGAAGACAGGGGGCAGCGGGGAGAAATCCCGCAGAAGTCCTCCCGAGGTTCTGGGCGTGGATGGGGAATCCTATTTTCGTATACAGACAGCGGTCGGCCTTACGGCCGATTTACTCGTTCAGACCAAAATCGAACCTCTGACAAAAATTGTTCCGCAGCGAGCGGCGTTAGGGCCGAGCGAGGCGACGGCGAGACGAGCGACGGCGTACCCACCGGGTACGACGAGCGAGTCTCGACGAGCCGCAGCCGGCACTGGCGGCGCGCAGCCGGAAGAATTTTTGGAGGAGGTGAGAAACTAAAATGTCAGCTACAAAGGCCCAGAAAGCCGAATCCATCGCGGAGGTTACCGAGGCGGCGAAGTCGCCGTCGCTGGTCTTCGTGGGCTTCAAGGGCGTCGGCGCCAACGACACCGTGCGGCTGCGCAAGCAGCTCCGGAAAGAGGGCGTGACGTACCGCGTCGCCAAGAAGACGCTCCTCTCGAAAGGTCTCGCGGCGGTGAAGATCGCGGGCGAGAAGCCCGAGCTTCCCGGCGAGGTCGCCATCGCCTGGGGCGACGACCTCCTAGCTCCTGCTCGTGGCGTTCGCGCCTTCGAGGATGAGCTAAAGGGCGCAATCTCGATTCTCGGCGGCATCTTCGAGGGCGCGTTCAAGAGCCAGTCGGAGATGAAGGCTATCGCCGAGATTCCGCCGAAGGAAATTCTCCTCGGAATGCTCGCCAACGTTCTCAATGCGCCGATTGCCGGTCTCGCAATCTCGCTCAAGGCCGTCGCCGATCAGCGTTCCGCTGCGTAAGCGTCGCGCTCTACTTAAAACTATTTAACGAAAAGAAAATGTCTGAAGATACTCAGGCCCCGGTTGCCGTCGCCGAGAAGGCAGAGAAGGCCGAGAAGGCATCGGTGCCGGCCAAGTTCAAGGACTTCATCGGCAAGATCGAGGAGATGTCGGTCATTGATCTCTCCGAGCTCGTGAAGGCTATCGAGACTCGCTTCGGCGTTACCGCCGCTGCAGCTGTTGCCGCAGCTCCCGCTGCCGGCGCCGCCGCCGGCGAGGAGAAGTCCACGTTCACAGTTCACCTCAAGGATGCCGGTGCGCAGAAGATTGCCGTCATCAAGGTTGTGAAGGAGGTGCTCGCCCTCGGCCTCAAGGAAGCCAAGGACCTCGTCGATGCCGCTCCCTCCGACCTCAAGGCCAACGTCAAGAAGGAGGAGGCCGACGAGATTAAGGCGAAGATCGAGGCGGCAGGCGGGAAGGTGGAGCTGAAGTAAAGGAAGAAGGAAGAAGTAATAAGGAATAAGTTCGGAAAAGGCCGCCCCGCGCTCTGCGCGGGGCGGCCTTTTCTATAGGCCAGCTAAAAAGATCCAATCTTTAAGATCGGATCTTTTGGTTAGGCCAGGGCGCCTGCGTCGGCCGGCTAATTGACAAATCACTTAATATTTGTTAGTACAGGCGACAAACAGGGGACATTCAAAACCGATTCCCCACATCAAATACACGACCAAAAATATGACAACCACCCCGACCCAAGTCCCACAGGCCAGCGGCAACCTCGCCGCCAAGCTCGAGGCGCTGCGGCAGCGGACGGACGCGACGATCCGAAAGGCATCGCAGCCCTCCAAACTGGCCGACAGCCTACACGAGCTTACCCAACAGACGCTCGAGGCCGCCGGCACGGCGTCCGAGTCTGAGCGCGCCGCCAAGATGAAAATCATCCACGCGCGTTTCACGGACGTGAAGCAGACGAAAGCCCAGGAGGAGGCCGACCTGGCCGACCTCGTGCTCAACTTGCAGGACCTCTCCGCCCAGCTGGGCGCCGAGTACGTGTCGCTCCACGAGCCCACCGCCGCCGAGACGGCCCGCATCGCCCACGCCGAAGCCGCTCTCAAGCAGGCCGAGGTCAACGCGACCAAGACGGGCTTCCTCAGCGTCTTCAGCAAGGCCTCCCGCGCGGAAGCGCTCGAGAAGGCCAAGGCCGGGCTCGAGGAGACGAAGCGTGCCGTTCAGCGTGATATGCGCGCTCGCCTCAAAGCCGCAAGGACCGAGGAGTCGATGCAGCAGATCATCACGATGAACACGCGGATTCGGGACATCACCGAAGAGCGCAAGGCCACGACCGAGAAGGAAATGGCTGGCAGCAAGCTCATCCGCGAGAAGGCGCAGACCGACGTCGTGACCTACTCGGCTGAATCCGACGCGCTCGCGTCGCTCAAGGCCGAGGCTCAACAGACTGTCGCGGCCCAGGAGCTCAAGCTCAAGGATACCCAGCAGGGCACCGAGGCGTTTGCCACGGAGGACCAGAAGCTCTCCGAGCTGAAGGCCGCCCAGGCGGATATCGAGGGTCGTCACAATGTCACTCTCGCTCGCATCCGGTTCACCCAGGTGTTCGTGAAGGAGCACTCCCAGGAGGAGGAAACCCTGCGCAAGCAGCGGACCGCCCAGGAGATCCTGACCGAATCGTTGCGCATCCAAATCGAGAACCAGGGCCAGACCGTCAAGGCCATGGTCGAGCTCGAGCGCGGCTACTCGGATATCGAGATCGGTGCCAGCCTCACCTCGGCTTCCGTCGAGGCGTCCCGTCGCCAGATGAACCGCGCCGCCCAAATCGGCGCCGCCATCCAGAACGAGATCGCCGAAGCGGTGGAGGGCATGCCCGCCAAGCTGCGGCAGCTCGAGGTCATCCGCGAAGCCGATGCCGAGGCCAACTCGACGTTCCGGAAGCGGATGCAGAAGGCAATCGACGACCTCAAGGTGGAGCTGCCCCAGGCAGCCGCCTAAGCAAGGTCAAACCAACGTGCGGGGAGGGGGCAAGCAGCCCCCTCCCCGTTTTTCGTTGGCAAAATAAATTTCTTCAATTCCCTAATATGAAAACAACCAAAGAGAACTACGCACCCGACCCGACGTCTCGCATCGCGAGCGTTGCCGACCGGGTGGCGCACGACGGCGACATCGTGCACCTCAATCCCGAGGGCTACAGAGCCTACGCCCAGATCATCCGCAAGGTGTGCTGGGCGCTCGGGCAGTGGTGCCGGGGGGCCAAACCCCCAATCGCCGCGCTCGCGCCGCTCATCCTGCGGCTGCTGCGCTCGATCGAACTCCTGGTCTACCGGCACACCTACTCGCCGGTCAACGACCTGACGCTCGACCTGCGCGACGGCGGCTTCCCGAGCGTCATCGCCATGATGGAGCTCGCCGCCGACCTGCAGCTCGCCCCCGCGGCAATCGCCGACGGCGAGACGCGGCCGATGCTCAAGGAGCAGATGCTCCACGAGATCTTCGGCAAGCGTCGCGACCCGATGGAGCTCGTCTGGGCGATCGCCCGGCGCATCTACACCCGTCGCCTCGTCGAGGAGCCGGTCCTCCTGCCGTTTTCGCTCGGCGATCTCATCGAGGGCGAAAAGCTCGAGAACGGCCGCGTCGCCTGCCAGATCACCTGGGGCTACTACGATAGCGTGTCGAGCCTGCCCTTCCTCCACCACATGGAGTTCGAGTGGTCCGGCGCCAAGCGGCTGAGCGAAGATTCGACGCGCATGGGTCTCCTCAGCGATACCCTGCGCGCCGAGAGCAGCCGGCTCTCCGGCGTCAGCCAGCTCGCGAAGGTCATCGACCTCGCCCTCCCGCAGCTCCACCCGAAAGCGCTCCGGCGCACCCGGCTGGGCCCGCTGCGGACGGCGAAGTTCTCGGTCGAGGAGTCCCCGATGGTTGACGCGCTCCGGCGCTTCGGCCAGGCGGATGACTTCGCGCTCGAGATCAAGGTCGAGGGCGCCCTCTCCGAGGGCGAGTTCGTGCCCGAGCCGACTGGGATCATCCGGCGGCTCGTCGGCACCGGCCAGACCCTCCAGCGGTTCCCGATTGACTTCGGGGATCCGGTGCTCGGCAAGGCGCAGGCGTCCTTCGTGACGCCGATGCTCCTCCTGCCGCACGCCGTGATGCAGTCTCTCTCGGCGTCGAGGCAGCCCTTAGAGGGCTACGAGCCCTCGGGTCTGCTCACCTACAACGGGAGCAACGTCTACGTAAATTGAACCAATACCACTATGCCTAATAAACCAGGGCACTCTCACGTGCCAATCACGCCCGAGAACCTTCTCGAGCAGCTGGAGGCCGCGAAGGGCATTCTCTCGAAGCCCGTCGAGCCTCCATCCGGCGCCCCCACGACATCGACGCAGCTACCCTCGCTCACCGCAGCGGTGTTCGAGCGGGGCGGCGGCGACATCCCGATGGGGGAGACCGCCACCATCGTGCTCCTCGCCATCCGCGAGGGCGTCCAGGTCGGCCTGCACCTCGCGGCGCAGTACGATCGGACGTCCGGTCTCGTTGACCTCCAGCTCCGGAACCAAACCGGAACGCTGGGCACCGACGAGGCGCGGTACCGGTCTCTGACCGCGACCGCCTCGGCAATCGCCGTCTACGGTGCCGCGCGCTACGCGCTCTGGCGCCTGTCGCGGCACCGCGAGGACGAGATTCGCACCGTCACCGTCGGTGACCTGCCGCAGCCGGCCATCGCCTTCGGTGGTCGCGTCGCGGCGCTGCAGGACCTGGCCTGGCACCTGACGAGCGTCGCCGACCAGTCGGCCAGTGAGCTTGCTATGGCCGCGTCGTTCATCCATGTCTTAACCGGCGTGGTTGCCGACATCGTCGCGCGTGCTCCCAGCCTCCAGGCGAAGGAGCCGTTCGAGCAGGTGGCCTACCAGCTGCAAGGATCGGACTTCATCGTGGACGGCTTCGAGCTGCCGAACGGCCGCCGGGGCATCTCGGTGGAAATCGCGCCGATCAGAACGGATCAAATCGTGGGCAACCACGAGGCCAAGCACCTCGCCAAGCGCATCGCGCAGAGGCTGGCGCTCTACGACTTCGAGAAGAAGCGCAATCCGTTCTGCGACGTCGGCCTCTTCCAGATGATCTTGATGGTGTTCGGTATCCCCGGCACCGGCAAGACCCTGCTCATCCGGCTCATCGCCACGATGCTCAAGGACCTCTGCGAACGCCGCGGCGTGCCGCTCGATATCAGCCTGCTGCCGAGCATCGTCTCCACCTACCAGGGTGGCAGCGCGGCCAACATGGAGAACTGGATGCGTCGCGTCCGCAACCCGCAGGTCGTATCCTTCGCGGCCATTGATGACGCGGAGAACGTCCTGCAGGACCGCACGGGGAAAACCTCCTCGGAAGGCACGCAGGGCGTCATTCAGGTCTTCCTGACCGAGACCGAAGGAGCCGGGTCAATCATTCGCGGCAACGCGAACATCGTCGTGGCGACCAACATCCCCGATATGATTGACCGCGCCGTGCTCTCGCGCATTCAGGTGCGTATGGAGCTCAAGGGCGCCCGCGGCTTCAAGGACCTCGTCGACCAGAACTACCTCGGGCTGCAGGGCATATCGAAGCTCTTCCCGAATGAGCTGAAGGACATCAAGACCCTCGCGGGTTACGAGCTCCTCTCGGCGCAGCGGACCGGGACAAGTCTGGCTGCTGCAGCTGGTGCCTACGGCGAGCCGAAGCAGGAAATGACCAGGAAGGCGACGGAGGCCGCTCTCGCGAGTGGCAAGGAAAAGCAGGCTCTGGTTCTTCCGTCGCGTATCTGCGACGAGTTCCAGAAGATTGACCCCCGCTTCTCGTCGCGCGACCTGCGCAACATCCAGAGCGCGGTCTCCGACCGCTTCGCCGACTTCGACATTCCGTCGGAGTTCTACGACGAGCCGAAGGTCTTCTTCCAGAAGCCCTACGACGAGCGCGTCGGAATGCTCGGCGAGCTTGCCCGCGGCGCAGGCCGCGGACTCTCGCTCGGCGATGTCCTGCTCGAGGAGACGCTTCGCTACCTCGATGGGTTCGCCCAGATTGGCAACGCCCAGTTCAACCGCAAGGTTGCCGAGGCGGTCGAGCAGATGAAGGTCATCGAAGAGGCCACGCGGCAGCTCGAGAAGGCGCCGTAAGCAGCGGGGAATCGGACGAAAAGTTAGTCAAGGCGGGGTAGCAGCAGCGACCCCGCCTTTTTCTTTTTCAACCTCAAAACACTGAGTGTTAAAGGCCCTGAACACTCAGTGTTTTGAGGTTGACAAAACGCATTATTTTTGCTTGTATGCCCCCCAGGCACCGCTCGTTGAGAACCGTCCGTTGCAGCTCCACGCGCCCTCTCGACAGGGCCGGCTCGGGGAGCTGCGACGGACAACCGTCAACGCAAAATAATTATGAAATACTCGCTCTCGTTACACGCGATCGCCGGCGCCAAGCTGCGACGCTACAACGCCGCGCTGCGGCTCCTCGAGCTCAAGCCCTTCTGCGCCCGCGAGATTCACGTGGACGCCGCCGGCTGGAGCCCCGAGGTTGCCGAGGCGCTCGGCGACGAGGACTACCTCATCGTCGCCGGCAAGTTCCACGCTATCGTCGTGGCGCCCGAGCAGGCGTCGCTGCCGGTCATCCGGCCGGCGCACACCTTCGACGGGCTGGTCCTCGCCGACCTCTACCGCCGTGCCGCCCCCCAGGTTGCGAACCTCACCGAGCGCGCCGCGCTCGTGGTGAGAATCGCTCCCAAGATTGATGCCCTCAAGTCGGCGCGCGACCTCGAGCACGTCCAGGACGTGGAGACGGTCGTCCGCGACACGGGCGGCCTTATGGAAGCGGGGCGTCTCCAGCGCGAAGGCGCCGAGGCAATCCGCGCGGAGCGCGACGAGGCCTGCTTCGACGACGATCTCCGCAGGAGACTCGTCGAGAGCGCCGAGCGCTACGGCGATCTGCGCCAAGAGCTCTTGGAAATTCCGGAGCTCCACTGGAACGACGCCCGCTGCTTCGGCACGCGGCTCGTCGACGGCGGCGCCCTGGTGTTCCGCGACCTCCCCAGAGGCAAGTCTCTGGTGGCGGTTCGGAACGTCGAGCCAGGCCAGAAGCAGACGAGGCACTACCTCGCGCTCGATCGGGGCGGCGGACCGGAAGCGGTCTTCCGCCTCATCGACGCGAAGCTCCTCGTCGTGCCGCACGGCGATTACCGGAGGAAACCGGCGCGGATTGACTACCTCCGCGCCTGCCTCCTCGCCGACTGCGCCAGGAAGGAGCAGTCCAACGCCAAACTGGTCGGCCTGACCGAAATCGGTCGCGACCGACTGGTGAAAAAGCTCGACGGTGCGCTCCCTTCCCAGTACTGGGATCTGGAGCGCTACCGGGCGATGCTCGGCGAGAAACGCGGCGTGCGAGAGCTCGACGCGTTCGTCGAGAAGGAAGGCCTCGCGCCGCTGCTGGCACTGCCAGCGGAGGACGTGACGCCCGGCACCGCCGCTGCACTGCAGTGCCTGCTCGCAGCAATCGAGCCGCGGGACGTCCTGCGGTGCCGGTGCTACGACCCGGTCGGCTACCACGCGGTAACCGACAGCTGGCCCGAGGCCTACCACGAGTGGGCCAAAGACCGGATCAAGAAACAAATTTCCGCCGCGGGCTAGCAGCCTTCGGCGGAACGACAAAAGACAAAGAAAAGCAAATACAAAATAAAAATATGATGAAGCTCACAATTGGCTGGATGATCCTGGCGCTCGTCGCCGCGTTCATCACTGTCTACCTCGACCGCAAGTGGATTCGCCACGCGGTCGCGCGCACCCTCTACACCAAGGAGAAGCGACCCGCCGCCGACAAGCGGAAGGGCATCGTTACCCTCCAGCCGTGGAACATCCACGCCTGGGCTGCCTTCGGCCTCGCCGTCCTTCTGACGGTGTTCTGGCCGTCCGGCGCCTACGACGTGCTCGACAGCATGTGGCTCTTCGCCGTCAAGTTCGGCGCAGCCTGGCTGGTGTTCAACTGGGGCGCGGAGGCTGTCAGCACCTTCGACGGTGCCAAGCAGCGCGTCTCGGAGGCTATGGCCCGAGCGCAGGAAGGGGACAACGAGCCAGCCGGTCGCATCGCGGCTTCGGCTGGCGCGAAAATCGGCCTGCTCCGCAAGTGGCTCCGCGGCATCTGGGACGGCATCCGCGCCTTCTTCGGTGACGTACGGGAGCTGGCGGCGGAAGACAAACCCGTCGTCCCGCCCGTGAATCCCACCGACGCCGCTCACAGGAACGGCAACGATGCCCCCGCACCTGCGGCTCCCGCGGAAACTCCCGCCAGAGACCCGCGTGCGGGAATCAGGCAGTTCACCGAGGGCGGACATGCCCCGAAGTCCGACTGATCATGCCCCCCATCCTCCAACGGATCAAACCGATCCTGCGCGCGCCGGCCTCCGGCGCGCGCTTTCTCTGGGGGCACCGGCGGCTGGTCCTCATTGGGCTCGCCCTCGCCCTCCTCGCCTGGGTCTTCCGCCCCCTCTGGCAGCCGCTCGTGATCTTCGGAGGAGTTCACTTCTTCGAGATCGCGGCGTACGTCGCAGTGGCGGTAACGCTCGGGCGGCTCCTCAAAAGTCGCCGCTGGAAGCCGATCTTCGCGATCACCGCGGTTGCCGGGCTCTGGCTCTACTGCATCTACGCGTGGAACCTGTCCCCGTACGACTACGTCACGCTGCACTACCGCTACGGCCAGGTGAGCAAGGAAGAGGTCAAATCTCTCCCCATCACCTCGTCCGAGCGCGTGCAGCCGTTCCACGCCATCTTCAAGGCGGCGGAGCAAATGACGAGTGACTCGAAGATCACGCCCACCGACCCGGACATCGTCCGCGACGGCAGTAGCTACCGCTACACGCTAGCCTTCGAGCCCGACGGGTTCTTTCGGAAGCGGCTCAACCAGGTCGAGTCGGTGATCAGCATGCCGGTCACCTCCGCCGCACCCGACTTCTCGGGCCCGGCGCAGTCGAAGGTGGCCTTCTCGGTCGGCGAGGAGATGGCCTGGTCGCGCAGCGCGAAGAGCGCCGCTACCAGGTCGGTTGGCATTCGCATGTTCCGCTACACCCCCGCTGACGTGCGCTACCTGCGCGACGACAAAGGGAAGTGGGTGGAGGTCGTGAGCCTCACGCACTGGCGTGGGTTCGTCTTCCCGTGGCCAGAGTTCGGCGGGGTCGTCGTGTTCCGACAGGAGCCCGACGGCGGCAGCACCGTTCACCGCACCCTCTTCGGGGGCGGCGAGTGGGTGCCCCCTGGCGAGATCGCCAGGCACCCCTACCTGGTCGGCCAGAACCTCGTGCCCTACGAGGTCTCGCGGTGGATCGCCGAGAGCTTCCGCTTCCGGCGCGGCATCGCAGGCCCCATCACCCACAACGGCGACGTCCGCATTCCGGACATCGAGGGCGACAAGAACCTGCAGCCCTTCACCGTCGCGGCCAAGTTCGACGGCGACAAGGCCGTGCGCCTCTGGCACTACTTCGGCCTGGAGCCCTTCGACGCTGCGAAGCGTGGGCTCTCGGTGAGCCTGTTCGTGCCGGCCGACGGCATTGGGCCGGTGAAGGTCGTCGACCACGGCGACCAGAGCGGCCTGCTCGGCGTCTCCGCTGTTCCCGCGCACGTTCGTGCCAAGGAGAACAAAATCGACTGGAGCGACAACACCCCGGTCGAGCACCGGCCCTACATCCGGAGCATTCTCGGCGGCGTACGCCTCCTCTGGCTCACGACCATCGTGACGAAGGATTTCGTCGCCGGGGCCGACCCCCAGATGGCGCTGACGGACGCTCAGACGCGCACCGTGATTCGGGTTGAGGCTAGGGAGCCTGAGACCTGGGTAGCCAGAATCGAGGCAGAGCTCCGCAAGGGGACTGCCGCAGTCGAACCAGAAGCACCTTTGACCGCGAAATGACTCCGGCCGCCCCTTTCGAGGGGCGGCCTTTTCCTTTCCCCAGACAAGCCACCCCGCTCCGTTTCCAGTATCAGGGACGGGGTACAATGGCTGCGTATGCGTGAGCACCACAAGCTCCTCGTCGGCGGCCTGGTGGCCGTCCTCCTCGCCGCCACCGTCGTGCCGGCGCTCGCCGCCACCAACCGCGGCGACATCATCGCCGCCGTCAACCGCATCGTCTCGACGTTCAACGTGCTCATCGATGACCAGGCCGACATCGCCGACCGCGTCGAGAAGCTCAAAATTGCCGGCTCGACCGACGACCGCGCGGAAATCGCCGCCGACGTTCGCGAGCTCAAGGCCAAACTCGAGAACGCCCAGGCGTCGATTGTCGACCTGAAAGGCAAAATCAATAACCTGCGACTGGTTCGGCAGAGCAGCGCGGCGAACAACGAAGCCGACCTGCTCCAGGTCTCCTGCACGATTTCGAACCTGCGCCCGAAGGTTGGCGACACCGTGACCTACGAGGCAGACGTCGAGGCGGGCAGCGCGAAGGGCGCCACCTACAACTGGACGGGTGACTTCACCGGCGTCTCCAAGATCGAGAAGTTCTACTTCACCGGCACCGGCACCTTCGACGCCCGCGTGACGGTCAAGAATCAGAAGGGAGAGGCAGCGTTCGCGGACTGCCCGAAGGTGGTGGTCGCGCCGAACCCTCCTGGCTCGGCTGGCAGCGGAACGCGCGCCACGGGAGCCGCCGTTACGGTCGTGGGGCCAGCCGACGGCGCCAGCCTAAAGATTGGCAAGGAGGCAACCATCAGCTGGAAGCACCGCGGCCTCAACCAGGGCGAGCGGCTGAACATCTCGCTGCGCGGCGCCGCCGGAGTCCAGTACTTCGTCCGCACCAGCCAGCCGCAGGGAGCAAACGGCGTCGGCTCGTACATTTGGGCTTCGGTTGGCACGGCGCCGAACGCCTTCGTGCCGGCGGGGAGCTACACGCTGCAGGTGTGCACCGATGACGGCGTCCTCTGCGGCGTCTCGTCAGTCAAGTTGGTGGCGAGCTAATAGAGGAGGCTCCATTCGCCGCGCAAACCGCTCCTCCGCCCCTCGCCGTACAGGAGTACGTCGTCGGGGACGGTCGGAAGCGGTTTTCGCTGGCGACTGTCGCCTCCGCAGTGAATCGAGACATCGCAAGAAAGGAAAAGCCCGCGCTACGGCGGGCAGGTGAGGGCCTCTGGCGGCTTCGGTGCCGGCATTTCCATCCCCAGCGTGACCGCGTGGACGAAGTCCGTGGCGATGCGGCAGGCCTCGTTGAGGAGGAGCGACTCGTCGAAGCTCATCCTGCAGAGCTCGATTGAGCGGTGGCAGCCGTGCAGGGGGTGGTGGTAGAGGTGCACCTTCACGAGGGGCTGCCCCGCGCGCTTCGCGGCGTCCCAGCGTGCCAGGCGGAAAATCCAGCACGTGCTCCCGCTCCGGTCCGAGGTGTCCTCGCCGATCGTCGCCTCGGCGACGTAGGTCGCGGCCGAGCCGCAGAGGAGGGCGATCGCCGTCTGCCGGAGGTTGCCGTAGTGAACCGACCGCCGGTCGCCGAAGTGGGCCTGAACGCTGATGACGAGCTCGCCGGCGGAGTGGACCTCGTCGGCTTTGCCGATGCCGGGGTAGCGTCGTTCGAGATTCCGGATGGCGTTAGCCGCGCGGCTGGGCCACTCGGCGAGGACCTCGTGGGGAATATCAATCTGCTTCATTTGCCCCGAGCTTGGCCGCTGGTTGTGCCCATGTCAATGCCCACCCTCTCCTGTTTCTGCCCTCATTTTCCGTTTAGCACCGCCTTAGGGGTAGAAACATAAAATCCGCTGGCTGTGGGCCTACTCTCCCGCCATAAAAAGGACAAGGCAGAAGCTGAAAAATTTTATAGGCAGGTAGGTCAAGTTTTCTGCCCGTACTTCGGCAAGCCGGTGGTATTCAACTCCGACGGGTTTCACCATCGGCAGTTCTCCGCAGGCAACGAACGCTCAAAACAAGAGCAACTGCTGAAGTTCAGCTTGCTGAGAGCGGCACCCTCGATCATTAAAAACTCCGGCACGATTCAGGAGCACAGGAAGACGATGGAGGCAGTTGGTGCGCCACGCTTCGGTAGTGGTTGGCGGCCAATGAAGGAGGTCGAGCACTGGGGGCTAATCGCGATCACCGGAGAAAATCAATCAATTCGTGTGAAGGTAGTTTTGCGGCGGGTGGGGGCAGGCAACATCACGTTCTGGAGTGTGATGCCCAATCATAAATTTCGCTCACACTTGGCTAGTTTTGGTATTCAGGAGAACTGAGGCGTCAAAAAACCGCGCACAGCGCGGTTTTTTGACGTGCCTGCCTTCAGCTTAGTGGCTCATCGCCTTAGCTGAACGGGACTTTCGCCCACAGGCACGCAGGTACTTTAACTTTTCTCTCCATACGGTCAAGTAGCTAGAGATAAGCGGTAGATAAGACGACTCTCACCCCAGGTGCTCAACTTTTTCCTTTTTACCTCTCCCTTTTTCCTTCGCGCTGTCCCCAGCGCGTCCCCCGTTGACACCGTTGTGGCCTAAGGGTAAGCTCCCCCTCGCCCACGCGCGGGCTTTTGTGTCTGCGCGATTCGGGATTTTAAGAGAGACCAACTGACCGACCTTCGCCCGCTGGCTCGGCGCCGTCGCACGGCAGAGCAAGTGGGGGAGGGAAAAACACCTAAAAACTATGGCTGAAGTCTTCGACCGCTCCAAGCCCCACGTCAACGTCGGCACCATCGGCCACGTCGACCACGGCAAGACGACGCTCACCGCGGCGATCCTCAGCGTCCTTTCCCGCGCCGGCAAGACCGTCAAGCTCAAGACCGTCGACCAGATTGACTCCGCCCCGGAGGAGAAGGCGCGCGGCATCACCATCGCGCTCTCGCACAACGAGTACTCCTCCGACGCCCGCCACTACGCCCACATTGACTGCCCGGGCCACGCCGACTTCATCAAGAACATGATCACCGGTGCCGCCCAGATGGACGGCGCAATCCTCGTGGTCGCCGCGACCGACGGCATGATGCCGCAGACCCGCGAGCACGTGCTCCTCGCCCGCCAGGTCGGCGTGCCCAAGATCATCGTCTTCATCAACAAGTGCGACATGGTGGACGACAAAGACCTCATCGACCTCGTCGAGGAGGAGATCCGCGGCCTCTTGACCGCTAACGGCTACGACGGCGCGGCCACCCCGTTCGTCCGCGGCTCGGGCCTCAAGGCGCTCGAGGCGAAGGACAACACCGACGAGTGGTCCCAGAAGGTCCTCGAGCTCGTCGGCTTCATGGACACCTACATCCCGGTGCCGGAGCGCGACCTCGCCAAGCCCTTCCTGATGCCCGTCGAGGACATCTTCTCGATTGAAGGCCGCGGCACCGTCGTCACCGGCCGCATCGAGCGCGGCGTCGTGAAGGTCGGCCAGGACATCGAGATTGTCGGCCTCCAGCCGACCGCCAAGACCACCGTCACCGGCATCGAGATGTTCAACAAGACGCTCAACGAGGGCCAGGCTGGCGACAACGCCGGCATCCTGCTGCGCGGCACCAAGAAGGAGGAGATTCACCGCGGCCAGGTCCTCGCCGCGCCCGGCTCCGTGACCCCGCACACCGACTTCGAGGCCGAGGTCTACATCCTCAAGAAGGAGGAGGGCGGCCGCCACACCCCGTTCGTCACCGGCTACAAGCCGCAGTTCTACGTCCGCACCACCGACGTCACCGGCGAGGTGACGCTCAAGGAGGGCGTCGAGATGGTGATGCCGGGCGACACCGTGACCTTCAAGGTCAAGCTCGTCGCCCCGGTCGCGCTTGAAGACAAGACCCGCTTCGCCATTCGCGAGGGCGGCAAGACCGTCGGCGCCGGCGTCGTGACCAAGATCGTCGCCTAGGCTGAGGATTAGCTAACGCCAGGACGCCCCGAGGATACGGTGCCCCGCCGCAGAGGTCGGGGCCGACAACTCGGATCGCCGGCACAAACGAAAACTATGGCAACCGCCAAAACGCCCAGGGCCCCCAAGGTCTCGGCCAAGAAGAAGAAGGAAGAGGAAGCCGCCGCCGCGAAGTCGGAGAGCTTCGGTCGGCTGCGCATCCGTGTCCGCGCCTACGACCACAAGATTCTCGACGCCTCGGTGCGCCAGATCGTGGAGACCGCCCGCCGCCACGACGCGGAGGTGGCTGGCCCAATACCGCTGCCGACCGAGATCAAGAAGTACACGGTGAACCGCTCGGCGTTCGTCTACAAGGACGCGCGCGAGCAGTTCGAGATGCGCGTCCACAAGCGCCTCATCGACATCGTCAACCCCTCCGCCAAGGTGGTCGAGGCCCTGACCAACCTCTCGCTGCCCTCCGGCGTTGATATCGACGTGAAGATGATGTAGGGTGCCCCTCCGCTAGAAGCCGCTACCCCGCCCGCCGCCACACCCAATGAAGCGTCTCATCGCCACCAAGGACCGGATGACCCAGATTTTCGACGCCGAAGGTCGGGCGGTTCCCGTGACCGTGCTGAAGGTGCCCTCGGTTGTCGTGACGCAGGTCAAGTCGAAGGAGAAGGACGGCTACGTCGCCGTCCAGCTCGGCCGAAAAGCTTCGCGCGAGCGCTCGGTCAGGCGGCCGCAGAAGGGTCACGCCAAGAACGCCGGCGTCGTCTGCGATTTCTTCCGCGAGTTTCCGCTCGTTGCGGGTGAGGCTGCGCCTGTCGTTGGCGAGAAGGTTACCGTCGACGCATTTGTTGTCGGCGACAAAATCACGGTCTCGGGCACCTCCAAGGGCAAGGGTTTCCAGGGCGTCGTGAAGCGCCACCGGTTCAAGGGCGGTCAGCGCACGCACGGCCAGAAGCACTCCGAGCGCGAGGCCGGTTCGATTGGCGGCGGCGGCCGCGCGGGTGGCCGGGTGGCGAGGGGCACCCGGATGCCCGGCCGAATGGGCGGCGACCTCGTCTCGGTCAGGAACCTGGTCGTGGCGGCGATCGACGCCGAGGGCGGCGAGCTCTACATCCGCGGCGCGGTTCCCGGCCGCCGCGGCACCACGGTGGTGGTTCGCGGCTAAATAAATGTATATGAAGGCACCGATTTACAGCGCGCAGGGCAAGAAGGTGGGGGAGTTCGATCTCCCCGAGGCGGTCTTCGGCCTGCCCTGGAACGCTGATTTGGTGCACCAGACCACCACCGCGATGGAAACTGCCGCGCGCACGCCGATTGCCCACGCCAAGAACCGCGGCGACGTCCGCGGCGGCGGCCGCAAGCCCTGGCAGCAGAAGGGCACCGGCCGCGCCCGCCACGGCTCGCGCCGATCGCCGATCTGGAAGGGCGGCGGCGTCACCCACGGGCCGAACAGAGAGCGCAGCTACGCCCGCAAGATCAACCGCAAGGCTGGCGCCAAGGCGCTGTTCACGGTGCTCTCGCGCAAGTTCAGGGACGGCGAGATTGTGCTCGTCGAGAAGATGGCGATGGCGGTGCCGAAGTCGAGGGAGGCCGCGGCGCTCCTCGTCGGCCTTTCCAAGAACGAGGGCCTCGCGCGACTTTCTTCTCGAAAGAATGCCGCGCTCCTCGCCACCGCCGCGAAGTCCTCGGCTATCGAGAAGAGTTTCCGCAACTTCGGCAATGTTTCCGTTTCGGAGGCGCGCAGCCTCAACCCGGTTGACGCTCTGCGCTACAAATTTATTCTCATCGAGGCTCCGGCGGAGAGCATCGGCCAGATTGAGAGCCGGCTGCCCGTGAAAGCTGCCAAGGTTGCAACTGCTAAGGTGAAGCGAACCAAGGTTGCCGCTGAGTAAATCTGTATGTCTATCTTCAACAAAAAGAACCCGATTAAGGATGCGTCAGAGGGCGGCGTAGTTTCCAAGAGCGCCCGCATTCTCTCCGCTATCGTTCGCCCGCGCATCACCGAAAAGGCCGCCCACCTCGCGGGCGACCACGTCTACACCTTCACCGTGATGCCGGACGCCACCAAGCGCGAAATCGCCTTGGCCGTGGTCGCCGCCTACGGGGTGACTCCGGTTTCCGTTAATACCGCGCCTATTCGCTCGAAGGTTCGCCGCCGCGGCAAGCACATTGGCCGCACCGGCACAATGAAGAAGGCGTACGTGCGACTCAAGAAAGGCGAGACTATCGAATTTGTCTAACCCTTACCGCCATGATTAAGAAGTACCACCCCGCAACGAAGTCGCTCCGCCACACCACGGTGGTGCACTACCGCGGCGTCATCACCACGAACGAGCCGCACAAGGCGCTCGTCTCGGGCGGCAAGCGCTACGCCGGCCGGAACGCCCGGGGCCGCATCACCGTTCGCCACCAGGGCGGCGGCCACAAGCGCCTCTTCCGCGACGTGGACTTCGGCTACGCCAAGGCTGGCACCACGGCCAGGGTTGAGAGCGTCGAGTACGACCCGAGCCGCTCCGGCTTCATCGGCCTGCTCCTCTACCGCGACGGCGACCGCCGCTACGCGCTCCTGCCGCAGAAGGTGAAGGTCGGCGATGAAATTCTCTCCGGGGATTCCGTGAAGGTTGCCCCGGGCAACCGCCTGCCGCTCGGATCGATGCCGGTGGGCACCTTTGTCTACAACATCGAGCTCAAGCCGGGCGGCGGCGGCAAGATGGTTCGCTCGGCCGGCGTCTTCGCCGAGGTCATCGCCCAGGACGCAGGCCAGACCCACGTTCGCCTGCCGTCGACCGAGGTCCGCAAGTTCACCTCAACCGGCTGGGCGACCGTCGGCGAGGTTTCCAACCCCGACCACCACCTCGTGAACATCGGCAAGGCCGGCCGCTCGCGCTGGCTCGGCGTCCGCCCGACCGTCCGCGGCACCGCGATGAACCCGGTCGACCACCCGCACGGCGGCGGCGAGGGCCGCCAGGGCCGCGGGCTCCGTCGCGCCAAAACCGCGTGGGGCAAGCCTTCCGGCAAGGGTCAGAAGACGCGCAGCCCGAAGAAGTACTCGAACGTGTTCATTGTTTCTCGCCGCAAAGTGGGGAAGAAGAAGTAATCTGGCACTTTCGGGATTTCGCACTTCGTCTACAGGAAGCTCCATTCGCGCCGCAAAACTCGCCTCCGTCCCTCGGTGTACAGGAGTGCGCCGTCGGGCCGGTCGGCGAGGTTTTCGTCTGCGACTGTCGCTTCCGTGGTGACTCGTCGATTTGCTAGTATCAGCATATGAAAATCAAGAAGATTGGCCACTGCTGCTTAGTGATTGAGATTGACGGTAAGAAAGTTCTTACTGACCCAGGCGACTACTCCACTGACCAGAACAAGGTGACGGGAGTTGATTTGGTACTCATCACACACGAACACGGCGATCACTTGCACATTGAGTCGCTGAAGGCGGTGCTCTCAAATAATCCGCAGGCAAAAGTAGTTACGAACTCGGCGGTTGGGAAGATTCTCTCGGCCGAGGGCATTGCGTACGAGATTCTTGAGGGTTCCACTGCGGCCGAGATTGCTGGCGTGGCGCTGGAGGCATTCGATGCGCGTCACGAGGAAATTTTTGAGGAAATGGGGCAGGTTCAAAACACCGGCTTCTTTGTGGCTGGCAAACTTTTCTATCCAGGCGACGCATTCAAGGTGCCGGGTAAGCCAGTTGATGTTCTTGCGCTGCCGGTCGCGGGTCCTTGGTGCCGCGTTCGTGATTCGATTCGCTATGCGCTTGAGGTGAAACCTCGAGTAGCCTTTCCCGTGCACGACGCGGGCCTTGCGCCCGGCCGCTACGGGACAGCCCACCGTGCCCCGCTGACCGTGCTCCCGAAGCACGGCATCGAGTTCGTTCCTCTCAAATCTGGGGAGGAGGCGACTTTTTCCTAAAAATACACAGGTTCGACCTGTGGCACAGGTCGAACCTGTGTATTTAATAAACACGGGAAGTTTGTTTATCGTTAGTTCATGTCAAATTTAGTGGCCCTTTAGGTTGGGTTGGTATAATGCGCTCGCAATGAAAGGGAAGAAGAAGGCAGCAAAAGTAACACTAGATGGCCTCGCGGCAATGGTCGCTGAAGGTTTTTCTCATATGGGTATCGAGATTAAAGAGCGATTTAAAGAGGTCGATGAAAGATTTGAAGGCGTCGAATCTCGACTTGGCTCCGTTGAGTCTCGACTTGGCTCTGTTGAATCCAAACTCGGTTCCGTAGAATCCCAAGTATCCGGATTATACGAACGAATTGATTATCTCGCCGACTCTCGACCTAGAAGGGAAGAATTCGATAAGCTGGAGGGCCGGGTTGCTACTCTTGAATCAAGAAAGCGAAGGTAGAAAAACCTCGCGATGGGGGGGTTCCTTCTGTTAGGATTTCTGGGTGAAAATTATTTCTCTTAATCTCTGGGGTGGTCGCGTGTCTGGTCCACTCTTTCCGTTTCTTGAGGCTCACCAGGATGTAGACGTTTTCTGTTTTCAGGAAGTGTTCGATGAGAAGGGGCGGGATATGACAGCTCTCTTTGAAGCTGCTGCGGAAGGTACGTTAAGTGATCTCCATGCACGCCTTTCGCATGCAATGCCTGGGCATGTTGGAATCTTTTTGCCAGTCTGGAACGACTCATATGGCATTGCTACCTTTGTTCGACGAGAGATTGGCATCGCTGCGAGCGGCAGCATCTCGCTCTACGAAAATCCCAACTTTCCTGAAATTGAGAACGATGACGCTGACCATCCGCGTAGCGCGCTGCGGGTTGATTTGATAGGCGAGAGAGGTGGCCTCAAGGTGGTTAATGTTCATGGCCACTGGGTTCCTTCGAACAAGAGCGACACACCCGCTCGATTGGAGCAGTCTCGCCGCCTAATTACAGCCGTTGGCGAGAACCCGCAGCGCACTGTTTTATGTGGCGACTTCAACCTACGCCCCGATACGGAGAGCGTTCGCATGATTGAATCCGCAGGATTTCGAAACCTAGTGGCAGAATCTGGAGTTACGTCTACACGGACCGGTCTTTATAAGAAAGAGGAACGTTTTGCCGATTACGCCTTCGTCACTCCCGATCTCGAGGTGGAGCATTTCCAGATTTTGCCTGACGAGGTTTCTGACCACGCGCCACTCCTGGTTGAGATTTTGGATGGTAGCGAGTAAATATTCGAGTCACCACGGAGGCGACAGTTGGAGCCGAAAACGCCCCTCGCCTAGCCAACGACGTACTAATTGTACGGCGAGGCGTAGCGAGGGCGTTTTCGGCCCAAATGGAGCCTCCCTCCCGCTTGACCCCACAAAGGTATTCCGCTAGTATCGCGCGCACTGGCCCAAAGGCCATTTATTTTCGCCTCATGACACGCTCCGCAAAGAAAGGACCGTTCGTCTACGAGCGGCTCCTCAAGAAGATCGAGGGCAAGCGCCCCCACGAGGTGGGGGTGGTGAAGACCTGGGAGCGCCGCGCCGTCATTACACCGGAGATGGTCGCCTACACCTTCGGCGTCTACAACGGTCGTCAGCACGTCGAAGTTACCGCAACTGAAGATATGATCGGCCACCGCCTCGGCGAGTTCTCGCCGACCAAGAAGTTCACCCGCCACGGCGGCAAGATGCAGAAAGAGCTCGAACAGAAGCAGGCTGAAAGCGAGATTGCCGCCGCGCAGG
>DATDYW010000026.1:0-5609 GCA_036516995.1 Minisyncoccota bacterium | reverse complement strand
GTGCCAGCGCTTCCAGTACAGGATGACGGCCCAGGTCAGGACGAGGGCCAGCGAGTAGTTGGCTTCAAAAATACTGATGAACCAAATGACGGCGGCGAAGACGAGGGTCAGGCGGAGCTCGGTGCGGGTGAGGGAGAACATAGGTGAGGAGAAGCTAGCAGAGGGGAGGGAGGGGGGCAAGGGGAGGATTTTGCATAAAGGAAAAGCCCCGTTTGCGGGCTGTAATGCAGTGCGTAATCAGTAAGGTACTCACCACTCTCCAAGGACTGCCATTCCGTCAGGGAGATCTTCAACCAGAACTGCCGACAGATTGTCGAACAGGCTGTGATCTCTGTATAGCTTTTTGAATTTGATAATCGCGCACTCTGTATCTTCTGCGTCGATGATGTTTGCTCTGTGCTTTGAACCGCAACCGGCACCGACCTTAGCTCTGACAAGAAACTTCATGACAGAAGTAATGCACGTATCTTATAAAAGAGCAAGTGTCGGCAATCGGGTAGCCTGCCGCGGCTATTTTTTCAGGGGAACCATCGCCCCAGGAAAGCGAAAGGTAGGTGAAGGATGGGTAAGGGAAAAAAAGGGGGAATCGGTCACGGATAAATCGGTCGCTGTCGCTCCGATTTTCCGCGACCCCGCCTCGGCCGTTTCGCTTGCTGGCAAAACATGCCTCCGGCCTTCGATTCCCCACGCAGAGCACGAAGGTGCTCTGCTATAGGGTCACAAAAGAAAAGACGCCTGCTTTCGCGAAGGCGTCTTTTCTTTTGTGACCCTATGGGGAATCGGTCACGAGTCACTAAGCCTCGCGGAATTCGCGTGGCGAATTCCATTCGGCTAAGTGCTCGCGACCCCGCCTCGGCGCCGACCCTCACTGGGAAGTTCGGGTCGGACCTTCGCTTCGCTCCGGTCGCCTGCGGCTTTCGATTCCCCATAGGGATCACACGAATGAAAAAGAGCGCCGCGGCGGCGCCTTTTTCACGTGTGACCCTATGGGGAATCGAACCCCAATTTAAGCCTTGAGAAGGCTTCGTCCTAACCGTTAGACGATAGGGCCATGTTGAGGATAGAAGTTGAGGACAGAAAAAGACAGGCTGGGACGCGCGGAAGATTAGCAGGGGAGCGGAGAAAGGAAAAGGGGCCGCTAGGCGCGGACCCCTTGGGGGAGAGCGTGCGGAATTATTTCCGCGATGTGCTGCGGTTGGCCGCGGCTCGTCCGCGGGAGCGTGCGCTCGTGCTTCGGCCGGTAGCTGCCCACCGTGTCGGTGAGCCGCTGCCACCAGAGATCGTGGTCGCCGTTGCTGTGGTGACGACGGCCAGCGGGCACCTTGGTTTCGATAGCGCGGCTCCGCGCGACCTTGCCGAAGCCGGCAGCGCACAGGCGGCGATACTCGGCGACAACGTCGGCGAGCACCTCGTCGTCATTTCTAGGTTTGGACATTTGACGAAAAGGATAACACCTTTTCTAATTTATGTCCAGGTAGCGGTGTGGAAAAGCTACTCCCCACGACCGTGTTCACCTTGGCCCTGGCCAGCGAACTCCGTCGGCCAAATGCCATTGCGGGGCAGCGGGGCGTTCTGGAGCGCCTGCCGCAGCTCGCTCATCCACTCGAGAATTTTGTGGTAACCGGCGAGCGCCCCTTTGGGAATGGTCTCGACGACCGCCTGCCGGAAGCAGTCGGCGGTCGGGTTCCGCTGCTTGAGCTCGCGGTACCGCCTGAGGATTGCCTCGCGCATTGCCGCGCGATCTACTCCTTTTGTTGGCATAAAAATCTTTTCGACCATTAATGCCACATATCACACCACCACACAAATCCCCAAATGTTTAATCAGACTAGGTGGTCTGATTAAACATTTGGGGATTTGTGTGGTGGAATTTTATGACACCTCTGACCCGGTCGAGTCTTCGCTCTCAGCAGCGAGACGGGAGGCGACAAGCGCCCGGAGGTCGGCAATATGTGCTTCCTTGTCTACGGCGAGCGCTTCCCAAAAAGTGCGCACCTCGTCATCGTCGCCAGAATCTTCTAGGTACTCGTTCTCGATGCGCCAGAGCGCCTTCGACTCCTCGACGAGCTGGAGCATCAGGTTGTACGTGGTGTTGTCCTTCATTCTCTCAAGGTGAGCTACCGATAAAGCCAGGGTTACCCTCGGGATCAGGACAGCAGGCTGTCCACCGCCGCCTTCACGTCGTTGCCGTCGGCCTTGCCCCTGAGGTCTTTCATCAGCGCGGACATTAACTTTCCAGCATCGGCCCTGTACGTGACGCCGAGCTCGGCCGCCTTGGCGCGGGCGAGTTCGAGCACCTGCTCCCTCGGCATCATCGAGGGCAGGAAGCTCTCTACCACCGTCAGCTGTGCCTGCTCGATTGCCGCGAGGTCGTTGCGGCCACCGGCCTTGAACTGCTCGATGGCGTCTCTGCGCTGCTTGGACGCGCGGCGCAAAACCGCGAGCGCCTCCTCGTCTGTGATCGGCGTCTGCGGCGTTTTTCCGAGCGCCACCGCCTCGTTGGTGAACGCCGCCGAGAGGCCACGCAGCGTGTCGAGCCGAACCTGATCCTTGGCGCGCATCGCACCCTTGATGCCGTCGCGCACCGTTTCCTGGAGTGACATACCCGTAAGGTTATCACAGCGTTAAAGCGCTTTCAGCTATAATCACCCCACATGCCCGCCCTCCCCTGGATTATCAGTGCAGCGCTGCTAGCCGCGCTCGTCGCGGCGGTGGTACTGCTGCGCAGGCCGGGCAAGGGCGGGGTAGGGGAGGCCGATAGCGCCTCGAAGCTCCTCCTCGAGCAAATCAACCAGCTCGGCCGCTCGGTAGAGGCGAAGCTCTCGAGCTTCGGTGAATCTATGGAGCGGCGCGTGGGGGGCGACCTCAAGGAGGTGCGCGAGTCGGTCCGCGCCCAGTCCGATCAGGCGCTCCGGGCGGTGCGCGACGTCACCGACCGCCTGGCGAAGCTCGACGAAACCAACCGCCAGGTCGTGGGCTTCGCCGACCAGCTGCAGGACTTGCAGGACATTCTGAAAAATCCGAAGAACCGCGGCGTGCTCGGCGAGTACTACCTCGAGACGCTCCTGAAGAACGTGATGCCGCCGGGCAGCTACCAGATGCAGTACGCGTTCAAGAACGGCGACATCGTTGATGCGGTGGTGTTCGTGAAGAAGCAGGTCATCCCAATCGACTCAAAGTTCTCGCTTGAGAACTACAATCGGCTCGTCGAAGAACGAGACCCAGTCGAGCGTGAAAAACTGGAGCGCGTCTTCCGCGCCGACCTCAAGAACCGCATCGACGAGACGGCGAAGTACGTGCGGCCGGAGGAGAACACGATGGAGTTCGCGTTTATGTTCATTCCGCACGAGGCGATTTACTACGATCTTCTGGTTTCCCAGGTTGGTACGGTGAAGGTGAACACCCGCGATCTCATCGAGTACGCATTCAAGGAAAGGAAAGTTATCATCACATCGCCAACTTCCTTTTTAGCCTACCTGCAAACCGTGCTGCAGGGCCTGAAGGCAATGCAAATTGAAGAGTCCGCGAAAGAAATTCGCCAGCGCGTCGAGGAACTCGACCGGCACCTGCGCGCCTACGCCGACTACCAGAAGAAGCTCGGCCGCTCGCTCGACACGACCGTCAGCCACTTCAACGCCTCCACCAGGGAGTTCCGGAAGGTCGACAAGGACATCGTCCGCATCGCCGGTGCCGCCTCTGGCGCGGCGGGGAAAATTCCGCTGATCGAGAAGTCGGCGGAGGCTGAGGCAATCGGGGCGGGGGAGTGAGCGAAGGAAAAAGCAACAAAGGAAGAGGGAAAAAGTAAAAGTAGGATTGAGCAATTCCCGCTCGTGCCCAAAAAGAAAAGCCGCGCGTGGCGGCGCCGCGGCTAGATTTCCGGCGAGGTTGCCCGAACCTGCAGGTGCGGCGGCATGGCATGGTCGAGGGTGTAGACCTCAAACAGTACGCTGACCACTAGGTCTCCTTCCTCTAAGGCTAGGAAGAGGCGTAGGCCCGCGGCCTCGTCCTGGCTGGTTAGACGGTAGATGCGGCCGAGGCCGGCGACATTCTCGGGCTCGCCGATTGGCCCGACGGGCGTGTGCCGCTCGGTCAGGTTCGTGGTCAGACCGGTTTGAGTGCCGTACTCGTGCAGCCAGCGCAGGGTCTCGAGAGCTGCCGAGCCGAGCTGCCGGTAGCCCTCCTTTGTGCCGAGGCAGTAGAGCTCCGCCTGGGCGGATTTCTCCCGTAGCATCTGCCCGAACACGTCCGCGTCATCGAGGGGCGTGTACCGTCGGAAGAGATTCAGCGACAGCTCGGCGTCGAGGAGCTCGAGCGGGCACTCTTTGCGGGCGGTCTTCGTTGCCAGGAACTCTTGCAGCGTCAAATCTTGGTTCATTTGCTACGACCCTACGTCGCGCGGAGGCCGCGGGCAAGCCGCCGTTGCACTTTCGGCGGATGTCTGGTAGTCTCGCGTGGCTAAAAACTTTCGATTTATTTATGGCTACCGAGAAAAAGCACCGCAAGCCTGCGCCGACCGAGTTCGCCGTCATCGAGACGGGTGGCAAGCAATACCTAGTATCCGAGGGGCAGACGCTGATGCTTGAGAAGCTCGAAGGCGATCCACAGGCGGGTAGCAAGGTTTCTTTCGATAAAGTTTTCCTGACCGTGAAGGGTGGCAAGACGGATGTTGGCGCGCCTCTTCTTAAGGGTGCGAAGGTCACAGGTGAAGTGCTTGCTGCTGGCAAAGGCGACAAGGTCGTGGTCATTCACTACCGCGCGAAGTCTCGATATTTCCGAAAAAACGGACATCGCCAGCCTTTTACTAAAGTGAAGGTGACGGCGATCTAAAAAGAGAAGGAAGAAGTAATAATTAATAAGTAATAAGTTCGGACTACTGCCCGAACTTATTACTTATTAATTTTTCCTTATTACTTCACTACCCTCGCCCCTTCAGTGCTGCTCGCACCGTATCCGGATCCGCGTACTCGAGTTCGGAGCCAGTGGAGAGGCCGCGGCCGAGGAGGGTGATTTTCAGTGAGCGCGGGGCGGCGAGCGATTCCAGTGATTCGCGGACGAGGCCGGCGGTGTAGTCGCCCTCGGGCGTGGCATTGGTGGCGACAACAACTTCCGTGAGCGCTTCGTCGTCGGAAATTCTTTTTGCGAGCTCGTTGAGTCGCACTAGGCGCTCGGGCTCTTTCTCCAAGACCGGCACAGTGCCGCCGAGCACGAAGTAGCGGCCGCGGAAAGCTTGCGAGCGCTCGACACCTTCTAGGTCGGCGTCGCGAGCAACGACGAGGAGCGTGGTTTCGTCGCGGTCGGGCGAGCTGCAGATGCGGCAGGTCTTCCCGCTGCCCTGGGCCTCGTGGTAGCGGTGGCACCGCTCGCAGACGCGCACGGAGCCCGAGAGGGTAGGGATCAGCTTGGCGAGCTCGGCGGCGAAGGCGCGGTTCTTGCGCAAGAGGAAGTAGACGAACCGCCGGGCCTGGCGCGGCCCCACGCCCGGGAACTCGGCGAACATCGCGGCGAGCTTCTCGATGGCGTCCACAGAGAAACAGATTACCAGAAAAGTTTCGCCCCTTGCCTTTAGTAAGTCTCGTGTCCCGCAAACTCAGTGTTCGTACACTGAGTTT
>DATDYW010000025.1:0-8304 GCA_036516995.1 Minisyncoccota bacterium | reverse complement strand
GAGACGCCTCGCCGGTGACGGTGAGGACGAACTGGTTGCTCCGGAAGTGCCGGAAGGTGATGCCGGAGGCTCGCTCGGGCGGGGCTGCTGTGGGTGAGGATGTGCTCATTTGCCACATTTCTAGCACGCCGTCTCTTCTCCACAAGGCTGCTACACTCTCCGCGTGAACCCCAGCTTTCGAAGAAAATCCACCTCCCAGGGTGGCTACATCGGTCTCCTCTCCCTCCTCCTCGCCGTTCTGGTAATTGGGCTGTGGTTTGCGTTCACCTACGGCCGGCAGAGCGCCCCGGCGCCCGGCAAGGAGACGGGACTCGAGGGCGACCCGCGCGGCGCGGGCTCTATACAGAAGGCCGAGGACGTTAAGGTTCTCATTGAGGAGCAGAACAAGGCGGCGACCGAGCCGTCCTACTAGCAGGTATGCCCCGCGTTCTTATCACCGGCGGCGCCGGATTCATCGGCAGCCACGTCGCCGAGGCCTGCCTCGCGCGCGGCCACGAGGTCTGGGTTGCAGATGACCTTTCGACGGGTGCGCTCGAGAATGTGCCGAAGGCAATTCTCGAGGCGAACCGATTCGTGAAGGCAGACATCTGTGACGACTTGGCTACTGTTGCGCCGGGCCTACCATTTGATGCCGTCTTTCACCTCGCAGGCAAAATTAATCTTCGCGAAGCCTACGCGGAGCCCGAGCGCTATGCAGCGGTAAATACGGGCGGTGCACTAAACGTTGCCAGGTTCGCCTTAGCACGCGGCGCCACCCGTTTCATTTTCTCATCGAGCGCTGCCGTGTATGGTGCCGACGCGCAGCTGCCGACGCCGGAGGATTCGGTGCTCGAGCCTGCCTCTCCGTACGGACAGACTAAACTCGAGGCGGAGCGACAGCTCGCGACGCTGCTTGAGGGAACACCCGTCGACCTCACCTGCCTACGCTACGCCAACGCCTACGGACCTCGCCAGGCGTACAGTGCTCACACGGGCTTCCTGGCGGTTCTCCTCCACCGCGGCTTGGCAGGTGAGCCGGTAGTCGTTTTAGGCGACGGGCAGCAGACGCGAGATTTTGTCTATGTGGAAGATATTGCGGCCGCAAATTTGCTGGCGTTCGAGCGAAGACTCAACGGCGTTTTCAACGTGGCGACAGGAATCGAGACGAGTATCCTGGAAACCGTTGCGGCGGTGGAAGCGGCTATTGGTAAGCCAATCAACAAAACATTCGGGCCGCCCGCGGTTGGCGACGTCCGCCGCAGCGCGCTCGACTCCTCGCGCCTACGCGCGCTCGGCTGGGAGGCAACGGTTGCCGTGCCGGAAGGTCTGGCGAAGACGGTTGAGTTCTACCGCTCGCGGCGGTAGCTAAAAAGAAAATACCTGAAGCCCCACGGAAAAGCTCGCCTCTTGGGGAGGCGAGCGTGCTGCCTGTGGCAGCGGGGGGCCGTCAGTCGTTCCACCGAACCTCGGCGAGCCGGACATCGAGCGTCTGCCGCAGGAGGTCGAGCGGGTCGGCTGCGGCGGTCGTCCTCGGAATCGAGACCCACCGGCTGCCGTAGCTGCCGACGTACTCCCACCGGTGCAGCGCAGCAGGCTTCCCGGCCAGCGTCTCGCTGATGTGCCTCACCCGGCTGTTGCAGGTCGCGCAGTGGTTGTGCTCGCCCACGGTGATTTCGAGGAGCACGCGGCCGGGCTCGACGGCCACCCTGCGGCGGTACTGCCAGCCGTTGACGCTGACCCTCCCCACCTTCGCGTCGGGGGCGAGGACCGTTGAGCCGCTGGCGCGGGTAGGCTGCGCCTTTGCGGGCGCGATACCATCGATGGTGAGGCCGGTCGCATCGGCGAGGAACCGCACCGGGTCGGCTCCGGCGGGCAGTGCCAACGAGAGCCACTTGCCCTCGTTGAATATCTCCCAGCGCCAGACGTAGGAACCGCCGCGGAGGAACTCCTCAACTCGGCTCGCCCGTTTGTGGCAGGTGGCGCAGAGGTGGCAGTCATCGCTCGTGCGAGCGATTTCCAGCAGAGCCCGATCCTTGTGGATGATGATTCTGCGGGGGTTGGTCCAGTCGGCGATACGGACCGTGGGCACCACCGAGGAGTCGGTGGCTATTGGTTGCATTTGGGTTTGCATAATTATTTTTTGTCGCGGCGCCGTAGGGCCGCTTCGGGGTTAAAAAATCGCCCGGGGGTTCCCTGGGCGTCGCGACGATTTTCAAGAATCGTCTTACTTGGACATTATACTCGAAAGTCAAACTCTGTCAAGTGCGGGCCAGAGAAGGAAAAGCTTTTAGGTGGGAAGAGCTGAACGGAAAAGCCGCGCAACGAGGTGCGCGGCCAGAGAATCACGAGGTCTTCCGGGGCTGCACATCGGGGACCGACGGGCCGGTCGCCTGGTCGACGGTCTTGAGCTTGACGGTCTTGCCGGCGCGGAAGATTCTGTGGTGCGTCTGCGCGTGCTTTTCGTAAGGGAAACGTAGCCAGCCGAGCGGCCGGTGCATCACGTACCGGTGCAGGACCCACTCGAAGAGCGAGGCGTAAACGACACCGGTGATTAGAAAAATTAGGAAGATCATTTTTTAGGTTCTGGGTTCGTGAGAGATTGTAACCCGATTGCGCGTGTGGCGGGGCCTCAAAGGGAAAGCGCCGCCCGAAATCGGGCGGCGCCTTGCCGGGCTGATTAAAAAAGAGGGCTAGTTCTTTGCGAGCTTCAGGCCGTGGTAGGCCAGGCAGCCGGCGACAATCACGCCGAGCCAGCTCGCCCAGTTGGGCATCGAGTAGCCGTTGAGGGTGGCCTCCCAGCCGTAGACGATGCGGGTCAGGTGGAGAGCGGCGATGGCGAGGAAGAGCAGGCCGGAGAGCGAGGCGTACGACTTGTGGTTCAAGGGGTTCTGTTAGTTTGTTTCGTCTTAGGCGGCTCCGTGGCAGCGCGTCGACGCCCACATATCGTAAACCCACTTGCGCTGCTGGCAAAGGCCCAGACGCAGTAGCCTGCGCCGCGGCAACCGGTCACCCGACGGCGGGTGGCTTTTCTTTTTTCCCTACCCAAATACTCGGGTAACCTCGGGGGCGACAGCTGCAGCCGGAAACGACTTCCGCCTAGCGTGAGCGGTGCACGCGTGTACTCCGAGGCGTAGCGGAATCGTTTGCGGCGCAGATGGAGCCTCCCTCCCGCTAGTCGAATATCCGGCCCAGGTACTTGTCGATGTCCCGCTGATCCATATCGTAGAAACTCTTTCCGTCGCGGTGCAGCTTGCGCGCCAACGACTCCCCGACGAAGCGCCAGTGCCACGGCTCGTACTGGTAGTAGCTGTTGCCGGCGGGGTAGGAGAGGACGAAGCCGTAGCGGTAGGCGTTCTCGGCGAGCCAGTCGTAGGCGAGGGAATCCGCGAAGGAGAGGTAGGTGCCGCCGACAGAGGGCGTCGTGAGGTCGACGGCGGTGCCGAGCTGGTGCTCGGAGTAGCCCTGCTCGGCGGAGAAGGCGTTGGCCCCGATGCCGAAGGTGGCGACGTAGTTACCCTTGAGCGACCTCTGCGTCTCGAACGAGCGGTAGCCGGAGATCACCCTAATAGTTACGTCCTCGTCGGCCGCGTCCTCGATCATTTTCTCGAGGTGCGGCCCCGCCTCCTCGTGAACCTGCTGGGGGAGGGCGGAGTCGGCGAGGTACTCCTCGCCGATACCGTCGAGGTCGGACGGCTCGTAGTTCTCGTTGAGGAAGTAGACCTTCGAGTACTTCTGCAGCAGCTCCGGGTCGAGCTTCGCGAGATCCTCGAGCTTGTCTACCTTCTTCTCGGCCTTGCCCTTCTCCTTCTCGAGCTCGGCGCTCCGGGCGCGCTCGGCCTCCAGCGAGGCGGCGAGCTCCACGCTCTGCTGCGTCGCGGCAGCTAGCTCGGCGGTTGTGGAGGCGAGGGTTGCCTCTGCGGCCGCACGGTCGCGCGTCGCGCCGCTGTAGGCGTAGGCCACGGCACCCACGGCGACGAGCAGGGCAACGCCGAGGAGAGTTGAAATGGCGGCCGGTGGCGGAGTCTTCACGGGAGAGAATCGTACACGCCGGCGAGCAAAATAGAAAACCGCCCGGCTGGGGGCGGCGCTGGCTAGGACTTCATTTTGCTGAAGTTGGGCACCCCGGTCTCGAGCAGCGGAGCAAGAATCTTGCGCCACTGCGAGAGTGAGCCAATCACCCCGTTAATCTCGAGCGTCTCGTTGTGAGGATTATCGGCGGGTTCGGTCGCGTGGAAGATTACGACCGACTCCGGGCAGCAGCCGCACTTCACGCGGATGCTCGGGCTCCGTGTGGGCTGACCCTTCCCGCGGGGCGGCCGAGTCTCGGTCACGGTTATTCGCAGCGGAGCGGGTCCGCCGAGCTTCTCGTAGAGCTCATCGTGAACTTTTATTATTTTTGGCATACGTTCGGATGCAGCTAAGCGCAGCTGGTTGGTGGAGTCAAGGAGCTACCCCGAGGGTAGGGTGCCGCGCGGGTATCGGTTTGGGATTCGGAGGACGCAGCCGCAACGCAGACCCCCGGGGCGGGACGCTACCAAAGCGGAGCTAAAGGCAAGATAAAGAAAATCTAAAGAGATGGTGAGGGGTGAAAAACGCCGCCTACACCCCGGGCGCGCCGACAGACTGCCACTCTTTCAGCGCGTCCTGCGGCCAGACGAGCATCACGACGTTGAGCGTCAGGTTGTCGCGCACCCAGAGCAGGCAGCCAATCTCCAGAACTAAAACGAGCGCGACGCTCGCCCAGACGGGGAAGCGCCACGCGAATAGGAAGCCGAGCGCCATCGCTAGGCAGTCGGCGAGCGAGTTCATCACGCTGTCGCCGACGTACCCTTGGGCGATGGTCGCCTCGCGGTAGCGGTCAATGATGAGCGGCGAGTTCTCGAGAATTTCCCAGCCGCCTTCAATCACGAGTGCAATCAAGAA
This sequence comes from Minisyncoccota bacterium, assembly GCA_036516995.1. Classification (GTDB taxonomy): domain Bacteria; phylum Patescibacteriota; class Minisyncoccia; order Phycocordibacterales; family JAACPR01; genus DATDYW01. The sequence continues at coordinate 3,402 of DATDYW010000025.1, read as the reverse complement.
GATCCAGCCGAGCGGAAGTTTACGTGCCACCCACCAGAGAAAGGCGTAGAAGAGTATGCCGTGGATGATGTGCGAGAAGGTGTAGGCGTCCGCGACACGCTGCGAGTTCGCGCTGCTCCAAATTGACGGCTCCCACCAGCCGAAGCGACCGTCGGGGCCGAAAAACGATCGGCCAGCAGCAAATTCGGCAACGGCGACGACGGCGAGAATCAGAACGGAGAGGAGAATAGTTAGTCGGTGGCGCTTTAGGAAACCAATCATAGGGACATTCTACAGGTGCAAGCCTAGAACCACGCGTTGCCCTCACCCAGCCAGCGGGGTAGCATCCGCCGGGTATGGTATTTAGCAAACTCAACATGAGAATGCGGCGCTCGCAGAAGCCCCAGCTCGTCCTGATGAACCTCGCCGCCTCTCTGGCGGCGCACTGGGTTCTCCGCGGAATCAAAACAATCTCGACGGGCGAGGAGATGCACGAGCGTCTCTGCGATGCGTTCCGCGGTGCGCGCCCGGCGCTGGAGCGGACAATGCAGGTGCGCTTCATTATGAGGATCCACTCTATGAGCCAGGAGAGCACGGGCGTAGCCAGCCTGTTCCTCTGCCTGGTGCACCTCGGGCACGCGCACCTCGTCTCGCCGGCGGACGGCCTGCTGCACCTCGACCTGAAGAAGGAACCCGCGGAGAAAATTCTTGCCTGGCTGCCCGTCCAGGCGCGCGAGATTCTGGGCGAGCTCGCCGCCAAAGTGGTTCAGACGCGCTGAAGCGCAAGCCGCCCCGCTACTCTGCGGGGCGGCTTTTCCTGCGCGCGCTCGTTCTGGGGAGATCAGTAGCCGCTACCCTCGGCCACAATGTTGCCCATCACGCTCGCCGTCGCGGGCGAGCCGGTGTGCCGGCCGTTCGCATCGATTACCTGGAAGGATAGCCCGCCGCTCACCGTCTGGCTGCTGTACTGCGTCAGCTGGCAGTTGAAGTGGTTCGTGAGGGAGGCGGGAGCTCGAGGTATTATCCGCGGGTGGAAACTACAGACGTTCAGCTCGACGCCGCTCACGCAGAAGTGAGGGAGTACGACCCGCAGTGGGTCCTGCGTTACCAAGAGGAGGCCCAAAGAATTAAGGATTTGCTCGGCGACAAGATAGTTAAAATTGAGCACATTGGGAGCACCGCCGTGCCGGGTCTCGCGTCTAAGCCCATCATCGATATGGCAGTCCTGGCACCTTCCTGGAAGGGTGCGAATGATTTGATCGAGCCGCTGGCAACCCTCGGCTACCCGTTCGATTTGCCGGCGCACGAGGCAACGGGCGGTACCGAGCGTCACCTCTTCAGGAAGGGAAATCCTACGGAGTCTCATCTCTCGATCGCGTACGCTGATAGGGGCAGTTTTCTCGAGCGGCAGATTCTGTTTCGGGACTACTTGAGGGCGCACGACGATGCCCGTGATGCGTACGCGCAGCTCAAAAAGGATTCGATTAAAAGAGACCCGACGGGAAAGAGCGGCTACATTGGCGCCAAGACAGATTTCGTGATGGGGATTCTGAAGAAGGCGGGGTTTCAGAATCCCTGGTTTGATCTGAGCAAGCACTAGGGGGATTCGGTCACGAGTCACTAAGTCTTTTGGCGCGCTAGTTGCGCCAAAAGCCAAAGTGCCCGCGGCCCCGCCTCGCGCCTGCTCCTCGCCGGGACGCTCGCCGCAGACCTCCGCTTCGCTTCGGTGCGCCGCGGCTTTCGAATCCTACCGGGGGAGCAAATTAAAACGCCCCGCCTGAGCGGGGTTACGTTTTAATTTGCTCGCCCTACTGAACGATTTTCGAACTTTTGACTGGGCGGAGGAGTACAAATATCCTACCGTGGTTTTGGATCAGATGAAAGGATTGCTGGCCAAGTACGAGAACCTGTAACCCCTGATTTCCCAGCTGGTTGCCCTTGTGGCGAGCTTTGTGCAAAGAGTAAGAGCTTTGCACCAATTGAGACACCCACGAGCCGTAAAACCAAATTTGAGAGCGTGGGACGATTTGCTTAACTTACGCAATGTTAAGCAAATCACACCGAGTCATAATTGCTTAACAAAACTTCTTATCCAAACACGAGCACCTTATCGCTCTCCTCAACCATCTTGAGCAAATCGGTCATGGTAGAGACCGGACAGACCCCAGCCTCTTTTTTACCACGAATTTCCAAACAGGTGCCACATGCGTACAGGTTTCCTTTTAATTCCTTATACTCCGCAACTTTCTTGGAAATATCAAAGTGTTCCGTATCGGCAATAGTATCGAGTTCTGCTCCTTCACTCATTAAAAAGATAGTCACATCATGACTGGCTTTAAGCGAAGTGATACCGAAACGAAACGTGTTCCAGATATGTTCCGGATTGTTAGATTGTAAGATGATGCCGATTTTCATGACAGTCTAACTTAAATCTTTTTTCTTTTCTTCAAACTCCTGCTTGTTAATTTCGCCCTTGGCGTATCGCTCCTGCAAAATTTCAAGTGCGGATTTCTTGTTACGGTGATTTCCGTGAGATTGACTTGTAAGCCATTTGATAAGCGCGACAATGCCAGCGATTATCAAGACCCACCAGAGGATCATAAAAATCCAGCCGAAACCGCCAAAAGGCCCGAATCCAAAGTTCATCATATTGTTGTCTGTTAAATTATTACTGCCAAAGGGAGACGACCACCCTCCCCACATCATATTCATCATCGGTATCCAGCCACCGCTTATAGCAGGAAATGCCGCTGACGTATTGCAACCAGAGAGTCGTTTGCCCATGACAATATGAATCTGTTCCTCGCCGTCTTCGCCATGCGCCTGAATCATCATAGCATTCATGGCGGCGTGCGACCCACCGGCCATTTGACCCATAAAATATTCGCCGAGAATTCCATACTGCTCATCGTTTAGATCGTCGCAAACAACCTCTTTTGCCTGTAGTTTATTCCAGAGCTCTTTACCTTCTTGTTCTTCACGGGCGGTGTGTTCAACGACTTCATTCCAATCAACTGTCGTGTTGGAAAATCCACCCATCATTTGGGCATTCACCGAACCGGCGACGAGTATTGATCCAAAAATGAAAGTTGTGATCAGGAGTCTTTTCATATAGTTGTATTTTAGCTTATTTTTGTTTATATTCCAAAATTTTCTCGGCTGGGGAGATACCACTAAGAACCTTATGCGGAAAGTAATTCCAGGCATCAGTTACCAGTTCGAGCACATTGCTCAATTCCGAAGCGTCTCCGCCACGATCGAACATGGCCACGACCTTCATCATGTCATCGTTATCCTCCTCGTCATAAATGGCATCCCGGACATGATCCAAAGTAAAATCGCTCTCCGTTTCTTTGAGCATATCCACGAGCTCTTGCTCGATCTCTTTCCGACGTTCAAGAATTTGTTGTTTTGATTCTATTT
>DATDYW010000024.1:0-3934 GCA_036516995.1 Minisyncoccota bacterium | reverse complement strand
GCCGGCGTGCCGCTCGCGCGATTCCGCTTCCTCGGCTTCCCGCCGCACAAGAAGGGGCGGGAGACATTTTTCCGAGAGGTTGCCACCTCCGACGAGGCTTCCGTTTTCTACGAGTCCCCGCACCGCCTTGAGAAGGCGCTGGCATCGCTCGATAAACTCGCGCCTTCGCGCCGCGTCGTCCTCTGCCGCGAGCTCACCAAGAAGTTCGAGGAGGTAGCCCACGGCACCCCGGCCGAGCTAATCAGTCGCATCGCCACCAACCCCAACGCCTCCCGCGGTGAGTTCGTCGTCATTGTCCCCGCCGCCTAACCAGCGAGGGTAACCCTGGCTTTATCGAAACTTGAGGGGGAGTTTACGGGCGCGTACAATGCGGCCGCTATGCAGATGCGCGGCAGGAGGGCAGCGTTCCAGGTGGGGGTTGGCGTTTTGGTGATGCTGATGCCGGTTCTCGGCTTCCCGTTCGTCTGGGAGACGGCCGCGCAGTACATTCTCGGGGCGGCAATTATTGTTCTCGCCCTGCCGTTCTCCGTCGCCGGCACCTGCCGCGCGATGTTCCGCCGACCCGGCACCTGCGAGCCGGCCGCTGCCGCGCCGCCGCACGACGCCGGTGAAGCGAATCGCCTCTAGCGTCTTCCTCGCGGCTGCGCTCGGCGGCAGCCTGTACCTAGCCTTCGTTGCCATGCCGGAGTCGCGGGCTATCGCCACTGTCCGTCCGGGTGAGCCTGCCGAGCCCGCCAAGCCGGAGCCGCCGCCGGTAACGCACCTGCCGACGCCCGTCACCGTGAAGGCGCTCTACGTGACCGCCTGCTACGCCGCCGACTCCACGCTGCGCGAGAAGCTCGTCAAAATTGCCGACGAGACGGAAATCAACGCCCTCGTCATCGACATCAAGGACTGGAGCGGCACCGTCGTGTTCTTCCCAGAAGAGCCCGACGTGGCTGCGCTCGCGACGGGCGCGCCCGCGGGCGCGCCCTCCGGTTGCGTCGTCTCCGATATGCGCGCCTTCGTCGCCGAGCTGCACGCGCGCCAGATTTACGCCATCGCGCGTCTCACCGTTTTCCAAGATCCTCGCTACGCGCCGCTCCACCCGGAGCAGGCTGTGCAGAACGCGGACGGCTCGGTGTGGAAGGACAGGAAGGGCATCGCCTTCGTGGATGTTGGTGCCAAGCCCTACTGGGACTTCGTGGTCGGTCTCTCGAAATCGGCCTACGCCATCGGCTTCGACGAGGTGAACTTCGACTACGTCCGCTACCCGACCGACGGCGACATCCGCGAGGCCGTTTACCCTCACTCGGGCGCGGCAATCGCGGCAGATCCAGTTGATGGCCGTCGCCGGTCGCTGCGCGCGTTCTTTGAGTACCTCGACGCGGCGCTCCCCGACGGCGCGCCGGTGACCTCCGTCGATCTCTTCGGTATGACCACCAACGCCGCCGACGACATGGGCATCGGCCAGTACCTCGAGGACGCGATGGCGAGCTTCGATGCGGTGGCGCCGATGGTCTACCCGTCGCACTACCCGGCAACCTGGAACGGCTACCCGAACCCGAACGACAACCCCGGCGGCGTTGTCTTCGACGCGATGACGTTCGCCGTCGATCGCGGCAACGCGCTCATTGCGCCCACAACGACGCCGGAGCACGTGCGAGCCCGCGCCGTGCCGAGCAGGCAGCTGCGCGCCTGGATTCAGGACTTTGACTACGGCGGTGACTACGACGCCGCCGATGTCCGCGCCCAAATTGATGCCACCGCCCGCGCGGGCGCGCCCTCGTTTATGGTCTGGGATCCAGCTAACCGCTACACGTCGGCGGCGCTGCTGCCGGAAGGTGGCGCCGCGACGACGAGCGTTGCGGCGGGGGAGTAGGCGGTGTTCTTTTCGGGCCGCGCCGCCGGAGGCGGCGCGGCCTCTCCGCCCGCGTCCCGCGCGTTCCGTTGTAGAATTCCCCCAATGGCGGAGAACCCAGACCAGGTCACCTACTTCGCGGAGACGGACTCGCGGAATCGCAACCTCCCCTTCGGCATCAAAACCGAGGATCGCTCTAAGCACGTCTACGTCGTCGGCAAGACGGGAATGGGCAAGTCGACGATGCTCGAGAACATGGCGATCCAGGACATCCGGAACGGTAACGGCCTAGTGGTTATCGATCCACACGGCTCCTTCGCCGAGACCCTGCTCGAGTTCGTGCCCGAGAGCCGGGTGAAGGACGTGCTCTACTTCGCACCGTTCGACCTCGAGTGCCCGGTGTCGTTCAACGTGATGGAAGACGTCGGCTTCGACCGGCGGCACATCGTCGCCTCGGGGCTGATGAGCGCCTTCAAGAAAATTTGGCAGGACGCCTGGTCGGCGCGTATGGAGTACATCCTCTCCAACACCATTCTCGCGCTCCTCGAGTACCCCGACGCCACGCTGCTCTCGGTGAACCGGATGCTCTCCGACAGGGACTACCGCGAGAAGGTCGTCGCTTACGTCCAGGATCCCGGCGTGAAGGCCTTCTGGGTCAACGAGTTCGCCAACTACACCGAGCGCTTCGCCGCCGAGGCCACGCCCGCTATCCAGAACAAGGTTGGCCAGTTCACCAGCAACCCGGTGATTCGAAATATTCTCGGCCAGCCGAAATCGTCCTTCGACATTCGCAAGATGATGGACGAGGGGAAAATAATCATCGCCAACCTCTCGAAGGGCCGCATCGGCGAGGTCGCCTCGACGCTCCTCGGATCGCTGTTCGTCACCAAGACCTACCTCGCCGCTATGAGCCGCGCCGACATCCCGAAGGCGGCGCTCAGGGAGCTCCCGACCTGCTACCTCTACGTGGACGAGTTCCAGACGTTCGCCAACGAGTCGTTCGCCGACATTCTCTCGGAGGCGCGCAAGTACAAGCTGGCGCTGACCATCGCCCACCAGTACGTCGAGCAGATGGAGGAGGAGGTGCGCGCGGCGGTCTTCGGCAACGTCGGCACCGAGGTCATCTTCCGCGTCGGCGCCTTCGACGCCGAGATTTTCGAGAAGGAGTTCGCGCCGACGTTCATCGGCGAGGACATCGTCAACCTCGGCCGCTTCCAGATTTACCTGCGGCTGATGATCGACGGCCTCGGCTCGAAGCCCTTCTCGGCGCGGACGCTCCCCGCGATGCCGAAGCCGGAGCGGAGCTTCGTGGCCGAAATTGTGGAGTCATCGCGGAGGCAGTTCTCGCGGCCGCGCGCCGAGGTCGAGCAGGGGTTCAATAGAGAGCTCGCGGCACAGGTGAAGGCGGCGCAAGATGCCGCCGCGGCAAAGAAGAAGCCCCGGTTCGGTGCGCCCGGAGCCGCCGGTGCGCCCCGCTACGGCGATCGTCCGGCACCGCGCCCTGACGATCGTCCGCGGCCGAACTACGCACCGCCGCCAGCCGCGCCTACCCCGGTGACTCCGGCGGCTCCTCGGCCGGCGCAGCTGCCTGCTCCGACTCCCGCGCCAGTACCCGCACCTGTGTCTGCACCCGCACCTGCGCCAACGGGCCGGGCCAGCTACGCACCCCGTTCCGAGAGCCGGCCACAGGTGTCACAGCAGCAGGGCGGCGGGCGATCATCTGACGGCCGGCATCAGCGCCCAAGCCGCGACGAGCGTGAGGCGCGCGCGCGGCAGCAGGGAACACGTCGAGACAGCAATCATGCGCCTCGACCGCTCTCGGCCGTGCCCGACCTACGGGCGAGGCCCGCGCCTACGGCGAGCCAGCAGCCTAAGCCGGTGATTGATTTGGCGGCGAAGGCGGAGATTGATCGCTACTTCGCCGAGGCCGAACGGCGCGCGGCCGCTCCTGCCGATGAACCTGCATCGCGGCCCTCGCCCGGTGTCTCGCTCGACGAGCTGCTTCGCAAACCTGCTTCACGCGGTGCGACCATCAAAGACGCGAGCGACGATCGCAGGCAGGCGCTGCGCGACGTGCTCGCCAGTGCGCTCGGC
>DATDYW010000023.1:0-5267 GCA_036516995.1 Minisyncoccota bacterium | reverse complement strand
AAGGTCGGCGAGGATGGCGTTGTAACGGTGGAGGAGTCGCAGGCGGTGGGGCTCACCTCCGAAGTCGCCCAGGGTCTCGAGTGGAACCAGGGCTACATCTCGCCCTATATGATCACCAACCCCGAGCGGATGGAGGCGGAGCTGAAGGATCCGCTCGTTCTCGTGACCGACCGAAAAATTGTTTCGGTGAAGGACATCCTCCCGCTCCTCGAGCGCGTCGCGCAGACGGGGCAGAAGAACCTGGTCATTGTCGCCGACGATGTCGAGGGCGAGGCGCTCTCCACTTTTATCGTCAACAAGCTACGCGGCACGTTCAACGTGCTCGCGATCAAAGCCCCGGGCTTCGGCGACCGCAAGAAGGAGGAGCTCGCCGACATCGCCGCCACCGTCGGCGCGACGGTCATCTCCGAGGACGTCGGGCTCTCGTTCGAGAAGGCGGAGCTCTCGGCGCTCGGCCGCGCCACCCGCGTGGTTGCCACCAAGGACTCGACCGTCGTCGTCGGCGGCAAGGGAAAGAAATCCGATATCGAGAAGCGCGTCGCCCAGATTGAGGCGCAGCTCGCTCAGACCGACTCCAAGTACGACAAGGAGAAGCTAACCGAGCGCGCCGCGAAGCTTCGTGGGGGCGTCGCGGTGATTCGCGTTGGTGCAGCCACAGAATCGGAGATGAAGTACCTCAAGCTAAAAATTGAGGACGCGGTGAACGCCACCAAGGCGGCTATTGCCGAGGGCATCGTCGCGGGCGGCGGCGTGGCACTCGTAAAGGCAGGTGTGCGGCTGCGTGACCGTCTTGAGAAAGATAAAGACGCCGGAAAAATGTCGCACGAGGAAAAAGTTGGCTACGGCATTGTCGCGAAGGCCTTAGAGGCGCCGCTCCGCCAGATTGCCGAGAACGCCGGACGCGACGGCTCGGTGGTGGTGGACAAGGTAGAGCGCAGCCGCGGCCTCTCCGGCTACGACGCGCTCAAAGATGAAATGGTGGACGACGTGATCGAGGCGGGCATCATCGACCCCGTGAAGGTTGCCCGCTCGGCGCTCCAGAACGCCGCCTCCGCCGCCGGCATCCTGCTCACCACGGAAGTGGCGATTGCCGAGGAGCCGAAGAGGGAGGAGAAGCACGAGCGCGGCGGGGGCGAGGATTTTTAGCGAAGGAACAAGTAACAAGTAACAAGTAACAAGTAACAGTAGAAAAGCGGCGGCGCCCTAGCGGGCGCCGCCGCTTTTAGGTAGCGTGGGGCAAATGTCACAGGAAGAAACAGCTAAAGAGACTGACTGGGACGCGCCGCCGACCTACCGCCAGCTCGAGTTTCACCCGCACCTGCCGCCGGCGCACCGGTCGCACGGAATCTGCAGCCGGTGCTGGAGCTGCGGGGATCGGTGCGGGGAGAAAACTCCCGAGGCGGAAAACCTCGCGCAGCTGGCAGCCATAGAGCGAGAGGCGCAGCGGTTCGTCGATGACTTCGGCGCGGCTCTTGCCCGCGTGCGGGAGGTGGTGGTCGAGTTCGTCGTTGACGAGGATCGTCGTGCCGCTCACGGCTACGTCTGCTCGACCGAGCCGGCCGCTGGCCAGCAGGAGATGTGGGGGAACCGGTTCGTTGTGCGTCTCGGCCCCCGGACCACAGGACGGCACGGGCGTGACGACCAGATGAGCTCGGCGCAAATCGAGCGCGACTTCGTGCTCAACGTGCTCCACGAGATCGTTCACGCGCTCGTCCTTGCCGCAACGTGCAGCTCGCTGGATCCCGAGGCAGACAAAGACAATCCGCGCCCCTGGCACTGCGAGCGCGCCATCGACGAAGCGGCGCGACGAATTCTCGCCGCGCGGGAGCCGGAGGTGCTCGCGTGGCTTCGCCGCGAGCCGTGGTGGGGCAAGGCCGTCGAGCTCCCTCACGACGACAGTGACGACTAGCCGCCGCGACCCCTCCCCGGGCGCGGCTTTTCCTTTCTTCCTCAGTGTTTTCTACTCAGCCTTGCGCCTTCTGCCTTCAGCCTTCGTCCTGTAGACTGCCCCCGTTACCCGAAATACCACCGAAATGTATGTCCAGCTACATGAACGAGAGCATCATCATCGGGTCGGAGGTGCCAGCCAGGCGCGGCGGCGGCTCGGGCTGGCCGCTGGTTCTGGCCCTCCTCTTAGCCGGCGGCATCGCCTGGTACCTGTTCAGCTCCGAATCCTCCCCCTCTTCGCCGCTGCCGACCCTGCCTGCCGCCACCACGACCGCGCCGCTCCGCTCCTCCGTGAAGCTCGTCTTCCTCGGCAACGATGGCGACCCGAACGGGAAGCGGTTCGGGTGCGACGAGGTGGTCATCGTGGAGGTGCCCGTGCCGCCGACGCCGGCGCCGCTCGACGCCGCGTTCGTGGCGCTCTTCTCGGAGGCCACGACCACCGAAATCTGGCCGGGCAACTACGTTGTTGAGAGCCAGGCGACGCTCGCCTTCGACCGCGTTACCTACGTCGATACCGTGGCGAGCGTCTACCTCACCGGCTCGCTCTCGCCGCTCGGCGGCGAGTGCGACAACCCGCGGCTGCAGGGGCAGATCGAGGAGACCGCGAAGGCGAACGCGCCCGCGGCAACGAAGGTGCAGATTTACATCAACGGGGAGGCGTACGAGGTGCCGAGCGGGAAGGGGGAGTAACTAGAAGACCAGCGGCAGGATGCCGCCGAGGATGACAATCGCGGTCGAGAACGCGAACTTCAGCGCCTTCGAGTAGGCGAGCTTGGGGTTGTACGCCACGTTGATCACCGAGTAGGCGAGCATCAGCAGGATAATTAGCGCAAAGTAGGAGTAGGCAAGAGCCGGCGAGAAGGAGTACGAGAGGAGGCCGACGGAGTCGATGAGCAGGAAGTTGCCAAGCGTGTTGGTTATGTAGCCGAACGAGTCCCAGAAACGAACCTCCTTCCAGTAGCCAATTTTTGTGTACGCCAGGCTCGAGACGAAGAGGAAGGGGATGGCCAGCACCATCTCAGCGACGACAATCAGCGAAAATTTCTCTGGCTCCAGGAAGACCACCGCCAGGACGACGAAGAGGCTTGCGAGCATCACGCCGTTGATGGCGACGCGCGAGGCGGCTTTCTCGGGGTTGGTGGAGGACATGGCGCTGATTAAATTATAGGGGAGGGTGGTTGTTTTGCAAAAGGAGAAGCGAGGCTGCCTACCGCGGGCGGGTATTTTTTGGCGGAGCGATCGCCCCAGTTAGGGCAAAGATGTGGCGAGAGGGCTGAAAAGGTGTTGTGGTAAACTTTGATTCATGGACAAAGATATGGACAAAGATATGGACAAAGATATGGACAAAGATATGGACAAAGATATGGACAAAGATATGGACAAAGATATGGACAAGAAAACTCTTTTATCCTTCCTAGATAACCTCAAGAGAGACACAGGTAGCCTGGTCAATCATTTTGATCAGCAAACAAATATACTGATTGCAATAAATGTTGCGATACTTGCCATTTCACTGAGCAACATCAGGTTTGGTGCGCATGATTTATCGTTCGGCACCCTCGGAATCCTATCCGCGCTGTCGATAGTGGTTGGCTTGTTCGCGATCCATCCCCCAAAGAAAATGCGGGGAAGACAGGGAAACGAGGATGTTTTCTACAACAAGAGAATTGTGAGAGAGGGTGAAATTGGGTTTGCCGAAACAATCAAGAACACGCTCGCCACCGAGGATGAGATCGTGGCGCAGTACTCGAAGTACTTCTTCAATATGCTGAAGCACTTCTACAGGCCTAAAAGGAAACTCTTCAAGCTCTCAAGGGGTTTACTGATGCTCGGTATAATCGCAGGCCTGATCCTTTATATTGCCGAGAGTGCCGCCGTGATCTAGGAACGGCCTATCCTTGCCAAGGCAGAACCTCGAGCACCTCGACATCAGCAGCCGGATACCAGCTTCCGTCAGAATGCACCATTCCACTCTCTAATTTCTCATTTGGGTCGTGAGGGACGAGGTGAACCAGACTTCCCACTGGTCTGCTGTTCATACCCTGTGGGGACTGGTGATCGAAAAGCAATTTTACAATCTTTTCATCCCCACCTATTCGTACTTTGAGGAGGCACGTTTGGCGGAACTCCCGAATGTTAAATTTAGGGCTTTCATTTGAGGGGGGTTGTGTTTCCATGTGCTCTATCTTACCACTCCATGATTCGCGCCAGGGTAGGCGGGGATTCGGCCACCCGTTCCCTCGCGCCGTCGCGCTCGGGCCGGTCGGCCCCGGCTCGCGACGCGGCGAGGCGCCGCGTAACGCTCCGCCTTTCGAATCCCCACGCGAGCGGAGAAGTCCGCTCGCTCACCCTCCGCCGAACGAAAAATGGCGCAGCTTTCGCCGCTCGCATTTTTGTACCGGCGGAGGGTGGGGGATTCGAACCCCCGATGGAGTTTCCCCCATACCACCTTTCCAAGGTGGCGCACTAAACCGCTATGCGAACCCTCCGTGCGCAGAGAGATTAGCTTAAAAAGCTTGATGTTTCCAGGTGCTTTTCTTTCTTCGCTCCCTCTGCTAACCTTCGGCCCGTATGGACCAAAAAGAAATCTCGTTGCCGATCAAAATCAGGCTCCACTGCCTACGGCCGGTCGGCGACCCAGGCGCACTGCCTGCCATCAGCCAGGACGCGGAGGGCTACTTCATCGCCGCCTCCTCACCCGAGCAGGCCGCTGAGCTCGAGCGGGTTGGCGAGACAGCCGCCGCCTCCGGCCGCCGCTTCCGCGAGGCCTTCGCCGAGGGGGCCGACTGAATCGCCCAGAGCGCGCCCCCGCGGGCGCTTTTCTTTTTTTGTCCCTACTCCGTCACCACCAGCGAAATTGTCCGCGAGATTGGCGTCGACGTTGGCCTCGGGCTACTGACGGTGACGGTGAACTCAATCATCCCGCTCGAGTGGTTGAGGTTCTTCAAATTGAGCCAGAGCTTCTTGAGCCGTCTGGCGGGGACGCGCTTCACCCCGTCGCAGAGGTCACGCGAGCCGTACTTGAGGTAGAGGAGGCGCGGGCACCTGGCGCTGAGGGTGTAGGTCTCCACGTTCTGACCGATGACGGTCAGGTATACCTTGCCGCCCTTGGTCGTGGCCGGCGTCAGCGTCACCGAGGTGATCGCCGGCGGGCCCTTGGCGACGAACGCCTCGGCGGGGGTGGCAGACGCCAGGCAGACGGCGGCGGCCGCCGAGAGCAGAACCTTCGCAACTTTCATTCGTTCAGACTAGCAACTCCGCGGGCCACGCGCCACACGCAAAGAAACCTTTCCTTTTCGCGCTAGAATTCTCTGGCTATG
>DATDYW010000022.1:0-12523 GCA_036516995.1 Minisyncoccota bacterium | reverse complement strand
CGAGTCCCCCGCCGCGAGCTTGTCGAGCCCGTTGAACGTCTTGTACGCCTGGTTGCGAACGACGGGCCAGTTAGTGCTGTGACCGAAGACGAAGAGGTTGCCGCCCTCGAGGACGCCCGAGCCGGGGTAGTAGACGGCGCCGCGGGCGAGGAGCGCGTCGAGCGCCGCGACGCTCACGGAGGCAGGCTCGTAAATTGCCGCATCGACGCCAATCAATGGAATCTCAACTCGCGTCGGCACGGTGTAGGCCTGCGACGAGTCTGGCGCGCCAGCTACCGGCGCGGCGCGGCGCGGCAGCTCGTCCTCGGCGCGAACGCTCGGCTCGCGGAAGGAGCCGAAGAGATCGACGGCGCGGGGGGCGAAGCCGATCGCCGAGAGCGCGACGTAGGCGACGAGCGCGAAGGCGGCCGCCCAGGCGGCGAGCTTGGCGAGGTCTCGCGCGGGGAGGGCGAGGAGGGAGGTGGAGCGGCGGATGGGGGGCTGGAAAGACACGAAGGACAGTATAGCGAAGGGAAAAGAAAACTCGTCCTCTTATTTGACATATTAAATATTGAATGCTATTGTGGCCGCATATGAAACTTGTCTTATTGTTTACCCTCCTGGCTGCCCTCGTGGCAGTACCCCTCTCCGCGAACGCGGAGTCATTCTACACGATCATGGTCTACGTCCCTGTGCCCCAGACAGTCTCGGGAGCTCCGGAGGGCGTCATCCAGACGTTTGAAAAATGGAAGAAGAATACCTGGTGGGCCACCGAGGTTGTGAGCGTCAGTGTAGAGAAGGGGCTCAGCGTCTACTTCGGCATCTGGATTGTCTACAAGACGCCCAACAATCCGAATCCGCCACCCAAGCCGGTGCAGCCGACACGGTGAGCAGCTCTCCCCGTCGAATCCAGCTCACGGAGAGCTGGATTTTCTTTTAGGCGGTGATCGCCCCAGTAAAGCGAAACCGGGTTGAGGAGATAAGATAAGAATTTCATAAAAAGACAATAATGAGCCTGCGGCGCTCTTATTGGGATTCGGTCACGAGTCACTAAGATTTTTAGCAGCCTTAGCGGCTACTAAAAATCTAAGTGCTCGCGACCCCGCCTCGGCGCCGGAGCCTCGTTAGGGCTCGGCTCCGGACCTCGCTCCGCTCGGTCGCCTGCGGCTTTCGAATCCTCCCCTGCGCACAGAATCAAAAACCGCTTCCCGTGAGGGGCGGTTTTTGATTCTGTGCGCAGGGGAGGATTCGAACCTCCGTAGCCCGTAGGGCGCCTGGTTTACAGCCAGGTGCAATTGACCACTCTGCCACCTACGCGCACCTAAAACCTACCATACGAAGTAAGAAGGAAAAAGTAAAAAGGAAAAAGTTCCGAGAGGCTCCGGGCTTGTCCAAATTTATTACTTGTTACTTGTTACTTATTACTTTTTACCTCGCCTCCCCCCACCCCATCGTCGCGAGCACCGCACGGGTGGCAGCGCCGCAGTAGCCCTCCGCCGGCACGATGCCGTTTGCGAGCTGGAACGCCGCGAGCGCCGCGCGGGTGCGCTCGCCGAAGTAGTCGGACTCCTCTCCGGACGAGCCGGAACCCTCGGCGGCAATCTGGAAACCGCGGGCGTTGAGAAATTTTTGCAGCGCCAGGACGTCGGACCCGACAGATCCGACGGTCAGGTCGCGCTCGAACGGCGTCTCCCCCAGAGCGTCTGCGTCCGCCTCCAAGCTCCACGTCGTGGTGACGCGGCCGCCCCAGAGCGCGCCGCTCGCGTCGAGCTTCGGAACGCCGTAGAGCACGCTGCTGCTCGCGCTGCCGCCCCACGGCGGCGCCGCGCCCGGCTGCCACGTCGTCACGTAGCTGCCGGTGCTGAACCTCGCCTTTCTGCCGCTGGCTGCCCCCCACCCCTCCTCGGGGTCTGCGCCCCACTCGGTGGTGAAGGTGCCGTAGCTGCCCTTCGATTTTTTAGAGCCCCACACGGCCTTCGAGGTGGAAGCCCAGCTCGTGCTGAAGCTCCCGAGGCTGGTGGTGGCGCCGCTGCCCCAGGTTGAGGTCGTCGCGGTCGAACCCCAGGAGAGGATAGCCGCGGCCAGCGACCGGCTCGCCCGACCGTTGGCGTCGATGGTGGCGGCGCTCGCGCCGCAGAGCGCGAGAAAAACGGCGACTGTCAGGGCGGCGGCGGACAGGCGTTCGTGCTTCACCTTGTCTACTTCACGAACGACTCCTCGCGGATGTCGGCTTCCGTGAACACCGAGACCGTCCTGCCCTTCTTCACGTCGAAGGTGAAGCTCTTCTCGGCGAAACCGACGGAAACCTGATCGCCGTCGCTGACGCCCTTGGCGATCATCAGCTGGGCGAGCGGGTTCAAAATCCGATTCTGGATGAGCCGACGAATCGGCCGGGCGCCGTAGTGCGGGTCGTAGCCTTCCTTGGCGAGGAAGGCGAGCACCGAGGGCGTCACCTTGAACTTCACGCCCTTGCCCGTGAGCCGCCCGCGCACCTCCTCGACCTGCAGCTCGACAATGGTGCGAATGGCCGCCTCGCGCAGGATGTCGAAGATGACGACGTCGTCGACGCGGTTGAGGAACTCCGGCCGGAAGTGCTCCTTGAGGCTCTTCTCCACCCGAGACTTCGCCTCGTGGTACTGCTCGACCGCCGTGGCGCCGCGGTCGAAGCCGATGGCCTCCATCTTGTCGATGTGCTCGGCGCCGATGTTCGAGGTCATCACTATCACCGTGTTCTTGAAGTTCACCTTCCGGCCCTTGCCGTCGGTCAGGCTGCCGTTGTCGAGAACCTGCAGGAGGATATTGAGAACCTCCGGGTGCGCCTTCTCGACCTCGTCGAAGAGCACTACGGCGTAGGGGCGGTGGCGAATGGTTTCGGTGAGCCCCCCCGCCTCGTCGTGGCCGACGTAACCCGGCGGCGCGCCGACGAGCTTGGAGACGGCGTGCTTCTCCATGTACTCGGACATATCGACGCGCACCAGCGCCTTCTCGTCATCGAAGAGGAAACTGGCGAGCGCCTTGGTGAGCTCGGTCTTGCCGACGCCGGTCGGCCCGAGGAAGATGAACGAGCCGATGGGTCGGTGCGGGTCGCCGATGCCGGCGCGCGAGCGGCGGATGGTGTCAGAAATTTTACGGATGGCCTCGTCCTGGCCGACAATGCGGCTGCGGAGCGTCCGCTCCATCCGGGAGAGCTTCTGGGCCTCCGCCTCGAGCATCCGCTCGACCGGAATCCCCGTCCAGCGAGCCACCACCGTGGCGATGTCGCCCTCGGTGATCTGCTCCTTCAGGACGCGGCGGTGCGACTGGAGCTGGCGGAGCCGACGCTCGTAGGAACGCATCTCCTTCTCCACCTGCGGCAGCTCGCCGTAGCGAATCTCGGCGGCGCGCGCCAGATCCACCGCCCCCTCGGCGGCGTCGGCGTCGCGCCGGAGCGACTCCATCGCGCCCTTGAGCTCCTTGATTTTCGAGATTGCCTCCCTTTCGTTCTTCCAGCGGAGCTCGAGGTCGGCGCTCTTCTCCCTGAGGTCGGCGACCTCGGCCTCGATCTCCGCGACCCGCGACTTGGCCGCCTCCTTCTTCGGTTCGGCCTTGAGCGCCTCGCGCTCAATCTCCAGGCGCGTAATTTTTCGGCGGGAAGCCTCGAGCTCCGGCGGCATGTTCTCGAGACTAATCTTGAGCGTCGAGGCAGACTCGTCGATGAGGTCGACTGCCTTGTCTGGGAGAAAACGGTCGGTGATGTAGCGAGCGGAGAGCTCGACGGCGGCGACGATTGCCCCGTCCTCGATGCGTACCCCGTGGTAGAGCTCGTACTTGTCCTTCACGCCGCGGAGAATTGCCACCGCGTCCTCGATCGAGGGCTCGGCGACGTAGACCGGCTGGAAGCGCCGCGTGAGCGCGCCGTCCTTCTCGATGTGCCTCTGGTACTCCTTGATGGTGGTGGCGCCGATTGCCTTCAGCTCGCCGCGGGCCAGCGCGGGCTTGAGCATGTTCGAGGCATCGAGCGACCCTTCCGCCGCGCCGGCACCGGCGATGGTGTGAATCTCGTCGATGAAGAGGACAATCTTCCCCTCCGCCTCGCGCGCCTCCTTGAGGATGCCCTTGAGCCGATCCTCGAACTCGCCGCGGTACTTGGTGCCGGCGACGAGCGCGCCGAGGTCGAGCGAGACGAGCTCCTTGTCCTTGAGCGACTCGGGTACCTCGCCCGCGGCGATGCGCGCCGCCAGGCCCTCGACGATCGCCGTCTTGCCGACGCCCGGCTCGCCGATCAGGATCGGGTTGTTCTTGTTGCGGCGCGAGAGGATCTGGATGATGCGGCTGATCTCCTGGTCGCGGCCGATGACCGGGTCAATCTTGCCGGCCTTCGCCCGCTCGGTGAGCGAGACCGAGTAGCGGCGCAGCGTCTTGAGCGACTTGCCGCCCGGCGTGCCCTTGCCGGGCTTGATTTGGCGGAGCTCCTGGAGCGCGGCGATCACCGCCGCGCGCTCGATCTTGAACCGCGAGAGGAGGAGCTTCGCCGGATTCGGCGTATCGAAAAGAGAAAGGAAGAGGTGCTCCGTTGAAATGAAATCGTCGTGGAGCTCGACCGCCACCCGCTCGGAGCCCTCAATCGCCTGGGCGAGCTCGGGCGAGAGGTACATCTGGTAGGACGGCGAGAGCGTCGCGCCAGACTCCGGCGACTCGATGGACTCGACGGCCGAGTCGGTCAGCAGCGTCGAGTCAACCGAGAGCCGGTCGAGGAGCGCGCCGACCACCCCCTCCTCCTGGAGCACCAGGGCGGAGAGGAGGTGCAGGGGGTTGACGTGGTTCTGCCCGCGCTCGATGGCGAGCTCGTGGGCGTGGCGGATGACCTCGCGGGCCTTGGTGGTGAACTTCTTGAGCGGCGGCATAGCTAGAATATGCGGCAACGGAGGCCCCTTGTAAACGGGTGGCCCGTCGCCCCGCTACGGCGAGGCCGAGGGTGCCTCCGCGAAAGCCTTGGCGGCCGAGGCGGCGGCGAAGGTCGTGGCGGCGGAGCCGTCGGAGACGCGCAGGCCGACCACGTCGCCGCGGAGGTTCACCAGCGCGGCGCCCGGCAGGATATCGGCGCCGGAGACAGAGGTGGAGACGCTCGCGGCGCCGATGCCGGTGACGACGCCGGAGGCCACCTCGTTTGCGCCGCTGCCGCTGATGGCAATCACCGACTGGGCGAGCTTCACGCCCGCGGAGTCGGCCATCGAGGCCGGGACGAGCGCGGGCGCGTCGGCCGCCTCCGGCACCAGGAGCGCGAACCGGTCGCCCCGGGCGACAACGCGGGCGCTGAAGGTGCCCTGCGGTGCGACGACGCGGTAGACGCCGTCCTGCACCAGCTGGAAGCCGTCGGCGACGATCGCCCGCGGGCCAACGGCGAGGCCAATCGAGGCGAAGTCGAACGGCTCGGCGTCAACCTGCACGCGGACGACGCTCGCGGCGTTCTTCTCGACCGAGCCGATCATCAAATCCTCTTCCTTCACCACCGTGGTGATAATTTCCTTCTCGCGGGGTTCGCTGTTGGCCTCGGCCGGCACGACGCGCTCGATGGTGCGCTCGACGATGCGGTTGACCACCTCCTGCACGGGCTGCGGCGCCGACTCCATCAGGGAGACGGTGGTGATGCCCGTGGCAATCGACGTCACGAAGCTGACGAAGACCGCCAGGAGGACGAGCTGCTGCGCCTTGAGGTCGCCGAGGGTGCCCATAGATGTTCGTGGCGTTACGGGTAGCAGTCTATCACTCCCAGGGGTTGCCGCGCCTGCCGGCGAGGTGAACGGCCCCGGGGAGCTCGGCGAGGGCGCGGCGGGCATCGGCGATTGACGAGCCCGGAGAAAAGGAGAAGCGAATGGAGCTCTGCGCCGCCGCAGCTCCGATCGCGGCAGATGGCTCCCCCGCCGCGGCGCGGCAGGCGGCGGAGGCGGCGACGGCGACGCCGCGGGAGTCGAGCACGGCGGCGGCGTACGCGGCGTCGAGGTCGGGGAAGTGCACGGAAAGAATGTGCGCGGCCGAAAGTTTCGGAGCGACGTTGCGGCGGGCATCGGGGAACGCGGCGCTGATGCCGCGCCAGAGCTCTTCGCCGAGCGCCGCCGACCGTTCCGCGTTCTCTGCCGCCGCCGCCTGGCACTCGGCGAGCGCCGCCGCGAACCCGGCGGCGAGCGGCGGCGCCTCGCTCCCCGCCCGTCGTCCGCGCTCCTGGCCGCCGCCAACAATCAGCGGCAAAATTTCTGTCGCGCCGCGAACGACGAGGCAGCCGACGCCGCGCGGCCCGCCAATCTTCGGGCCGTCGAGCGCCAGCAGGTCGGCCGCGAGCCGGTGCGGCGAGACGTTCTCGGTGAGCGCAGCCTGGCTGGCGTCGACAAAGAGCAGCGCGACACGTGGAACGGCCTGGCGAATGCGCCGGGTGTCGGCGCGCTCGCCGGACTCGCCGTTGACGCGCGAGACGGCGACGAGCGTGGGCGAGCCCGCGGCGTAAGCCGCGGGCTCGGGCACGCCTTCCCTCCCAATCGGCAGGACGGAAACCGCCGCGCCGCGCTCCTCTGCCGCGCGGCGCGCCGACTCGATGGTTGCCGGGTGCTCGCCCGCCCACACGGCGATGCGCCGCTCGCCGCGCGCGCCGTGGGTGGCGCCGCGAATGGCGAGATTCGCCGCCTCCGTGCCGCCGCCCGTAAAAATAATTTCTGCCGGCTTCACGCCGAGCGTCCGCGCCACCGACACGCGAGCTGCCTCCAGCGCGTCGCGGGCGGCGCGGCCCTCGGCGTGCGGCGAGGACGGGTTGCCGAAGAGACGCTCGGCGGCTCGGCGGACCCGCCGCGAGGCGGCAATCTCCGGGATGCCCGCGGCGGCGTCGAGGAACGCCCGCGGGTGCGCAAACCGGGAGAGGAAAAGTGGCAGTTCCATTATCAGAGGAGCGCTGCTAGACTGCCCCGCGCCATGACGCTAGCACCTTCCGAGATGATTCTCTACGCCCTCGTTGCGGGCGTGGCCGCGCTGCTCGCCTGGTGCGCCTACCTCACCGTGCGCCTGCGCCGGCTGACCCGCGGCGGAAAGTCCGGCTCGATTGATCAGGCAATCGAGACTATGGACACGGAACTCGCCGCGCTGCGCAAGTTCGCCGTCGACGCGAAGATTGCTATCGGCACAATCGACCGCCGGCTGCAGGGTGCCGTCCGCGGCGTGCACGCCCGCTCCTTCTCGGCGTTCGAGGGGCTCGAGTCTGGCGGCCAGAGCTTCGCCGCAGCGCTCGTTTCAGAAAAAGGCGACGGCGTGGTGCTCTCGGCCTTCCACTCGCGCGACCGGGTGAACGTCTTCGCCAAGCCGGTCGAGAACTTTGCCTCCAGCGTTCCGCTCTCCGAGGAGGAGTCGGGTGCATTGACTAAGGCGCGAGAGGCGTGCAGCGTGTAGCAAAGTAACAAGTAATAAGTAACAGGTAATAAGAAGGCGCCGAACACCGCCCCCAAACCTAACTTGTTTTACTTGTTACCTGTTACCTGTTACTTTTTCCTTCTCTCATGACTACCTCTCGCCCGCCCGTCGTCGTCATCGTCGGCCACATCGACCACGGTAAATCAACGTTGCTGGATTTCATTCGAAAGAGCGACGTTGTTTCCGGTGAAGCCGGCGGCATCACCCAGCGCCTCGGCGCCTACGAGGTGGAGCGCGAGCGCGACGGCAGCAGGCGGAAGGTCACCTTCATCGACACCCCCGGCCACGAGGCGTTCCGCGCCACCCGCGCCCGCGGCGCCTCCGCCGCCGACGTCGCCATCCTGCTCGTCTCCGCCGAAGACGGCGTGAAGCCGCAGACGCTGGAGGCGCTCGGCGCGATCAAGGATGCGGGGCTGCCGTTCGTCGTCGCGATCAACAAGATGGACTCGCAAAGGGCAGACGCCCAGAAGACGAAGCAGACGCTCGCCGATGCCGAGGTCTTCGTGGAGGGCTACGGCGGCGACGTCGCCGTTGCCGAAATTTCCGCCAAGACCGGGGCGGGCGTGCCGGAGCTCCTCGACCTGGTGCTGCTCACGGCCGACATGGCGGGCCTGCCGAGCGATCCCTCGGCGCCCGCGCAGGGTTTCGTGCTGGAGGCGAGCAAGGATCGCACCAAGGGCGTCTCGGCGACGCTCGTCATCAAAGACGGCACGCTCCGCCTCGGCGACTTCGTCGCCGCGGCGGGCGCCTCCTCCCCCGTGCGCCGAATCGAGGACTCGCACGGGAAGGCAATCGAGGAGGCGACGCCCGGCCAGCCGGCTGCGGTCATCGGCTGGGACGCGGTGCCCGCGGCCGGCTCCCCGTTCACGACGCACGAGACTCGCGACGAGGCAGAGGCAGCGGCAGAGACGCTCGCCGATGCCGAGAAGAAGTTTGTCCACTCGACCGTCGAGGCGGCAGCCGACGCGGCCACGCTCGGCATCGTCATTCGCGCCGACTACCTCGGCAGCGCCGACGCCATCGAGCACGAGCTGGCGAAGCTCACGACCGATCGGGTTCGGCCGCTCGTGCTGGCTCGCGACACCGGCGACATCTCCGAAGCCGACGTGAAGCGCGCGGCCGCTACCCCGGGCTCGGTCGTCGTGGGCTTCAACGTTCGCGTGGATCGCCAGGCGGCGACGCTCGCCGAGCGCGACGGCGTCCCGGTGAAGACCTTCGGCATCATCTACGACCTGGTTGACTGGCTAGCCGAGCTCGCGAAGAGCCGCACGCCGAAGCGCACCGCCGAGGTTACCCGCGGCGAAATGTCAGTGATACGCATCTTCGGCGAGGATAGGGGCGCGCAGGTCATCGGCTGCCGGGTGCTCTCGGGCGAGATCGTCGGCGGCGACGAGGTGCGAATGCTGCGCCGCGACGAGCAGATCGCCAGGGGCAGGGTGAAGGGGCTCCAGAAGCAGAGGATCCCGTGCGAGCGCGTGCGCGAGGGGGACGAGTGCGGCGTGGCGTTCGACTGCAAGCTCGAGGCGGCGACGGGCGACCGGCTCGTGGCAATCACGCTGGTCGAAGAGTGACGGCGAAGGAATAAGTAACAGTTATGAGGGTAGCCATCAGTCCTGTCCGAACTTATTAATTGTTACTTGTTACTTCGCTATGACTGACCGCACCGCCCGCGCCGCAGACGAAATTTCCAAGTTCGCCGCCCGCTTCATCGAGCGCGAGAGCAACCGCACCTCGCTGGTGACGGTCACCGGCTGCAACCTGATGTCAGACTTCACGCAGGCAACTATCCTCGTGACCGTGCTCCCCGAATCGCAGGCCGAGGCCGCCCTATTCTTTTTGAAACGCCAGATGGGTAACCTCCGCTCTGAAATCTCGAAGGAGCTCCGCCTCCCCCGCGTCCCGAACTTTTCCGTTGCGCTAGACCGCGGCGAGCTGAACCGGCAGGCGGTGAATGCCGTCGTCTGACACCCGCTCTGCGCGTTTAGCGAACGATAGACCGCTAAACGCACAGAACGATTAGCCTCACGTTCGATCATTCAGATCGATCCTGCAAGGTTGCGGGCGAGGTGCGAGCTGGATGCTGCCAATTCGGGTATGAGCGTTTAGCTGTCTATAGACAGCTAAACGCTCAGCGGCAAAAATAGAAATTTGGTAGAGTTCGCCGAGAAATTTAGGCGTAGTGGCGAAGTGGTAACGCGACGGTCTGCAAAACCGTTATTCATGGGTTCGATTCCCATCTACGCCTCCTCGATGTACGCTCGTGGTGCCCGGGTGACGGAACGGTAGACGTAGGGGACTTAAAATCCCTAGACCTCAACGGGTCGTGCGAGTTCGACTCTCGCCCCGGGCACACCTCGACTCGCTTCGCTCGCTCAGTGTGAACACTTCCCGACTGTTTCCGAGCGTGCTAAATTTCCGCGGCTGCCCCTATAGCTCAGTTGGTAGAGCAATCGCCTCTTAAGCGAAGGGTCGTAGGTTCGAATCCTACTGGGGGCACAAATGAAAAGAGACGCTCGGCGTGAGCCGCGTCTCTTTTCATTTGTGCCCCCAAGCGAGGCGACTGCTCGCCTCGCGGGTAGGATTCGAAGGCCGGAGCGTTACGCGCCGCCTCGGCGAGTCGCGAGGCGGGGCCGCGACCGAGGCTCGCGACGGCGAGCGGAGAGTTGTGGCCAATCCTACCTGGGCAAATTGGTTTAGTGACTCGTGACCGAATCCTTATCCTGATTTCATTACGAAATTGCTTTGCTGGGGCGATCGCTCAGCCAAGAAAAACTACGAGTCGAAGGGTGGGCAAAGGGAGAATCGAACTCCCACACTCTTGCGAGTACCAGCTCCTAAAGCTGGCGCGTCTACCAGTTCCGCCACTTGCCCGAAAAGCCAATTTAGCACGACCATTTAGCCGTAGGGCGGCCGATCGCGGCTCGGACGTCGGAGCCTTGACAGAATCACGTTTTTTGATAGAACGTTGCGCATCATGGACATTACAACTCTATACTTCATAGTCACGATGGCAGGGCTAGCGCTCTCCCTTGTGTCGTTCCTCGCGGCCGGACAGGAAATCAAGGAGACCGACCTCCGGGTCGCCGCCTGCCTGTGCCTCGGCCTAACCGCCGCGGCCGTCCTCTCCTGGATTGGCCACGCCGAGAGCTACGTCGGCTGGACGATATCCCTGACGCTCGGGGCGCTGTTCGCAGTTGCTCTCATCGCCAAGGGATACCGCGTTCTGCCGCCAGGCAAGCTGCTCATCTTCCAGCGCGTGGTCAGTAAAGCGGGCCTAATCCTCGAGCCGAGCCAGTGGCGTACCCTCGCCCCCGGCAACCGGCTCGTCTGGGAGGGCCTGCTGGAGACATTGATCGCCAGCGTCCCCATCGGGGCAATTGTCCTCGACGGTGCCGTAACCGAAAAGGAAGACCCCACCGACCCGTCGACCGGCAAGGTCAACGTTCGCTTTATGAACGGAGAGGCCACCGTGCCATTCCGATTCGAGGGCAGCCCGTTCCTGAAGAGCGAAACGGACGAGGAGCGTGGAGCGCACGAGCGCTTCGTCCAGACGCTCGAAAGCGAGCACCCGCCGTCCGATCACGCCTCCCGCCTCCGGGTCATCCGGGGCCGCGTGCAGGCGCTGATGACGGGGGCGCTCGAGGCCATCGCCCCGACGATGTCGGTCGCCCCCACGATGTCGGTCGCCCCCACGGGCGCAGCCAAAATTGAAGCCGCTGACGCCGACAAGGTACAGGCTGCCTTCAAGGGCTGGCTGAAAAAGATTCGGCAAGAGCTGTTCGATTCCTTTGGACTCGACCCGGGTACTGTGAAAATTAAAATCACGGACATCCTCTTCTCCGATGACGCCAAGGAGCTCATCAAGGACCAGGCGGAGACCCAGCTCGTGGGCCAGCTCGTCGACGAGCTGGTGACCCGCGCCGGCCTCACGACGGCCGAGAAATACCGCGAGCAGCTGCTCGAGGAGCAAAAGGTGGAAGCCGACACGCTGAAGAGCGTCGCCGACCTCGACGCCGAGCTCGCCAGCAGGAGGGCGAGCCTCCTCGCCGAGCAGCGGGCAGCCGCGATGCGTCGCCAGAAAATCGTGGAGGCGCAGCTCGTCACGCTCCCCAAAGATGCGCCGGAACTGAAGGCGTTCATCGCGGGTCTCGACCCGAAGGTGAAAGGGAGCGGGAGAGCCGTGTCTGACCTCACGAGGCACATCGGCGAGATTCACGCGCAGAAGGCGGAAGCCGATGCGGACGTGGCTGCGACCGAGCTCGTGGGCGACTTCCAGACTCGCTACAGGCTGGAGGAGGCGGTAATCGCGGAGAAAAAAGCGATCCGGGACGGGGCGGCAGACCGGCTGAGCAAGCCGTTCGAGAACCGGCTCGCCGCCCACGTGGCGGACCTCGGCAAGCTCCGAATGGGGCTGATCACCATCGTCTCCGCGGGAGTTCAGGACCTGAACTACATCGGGACCAACCTCGGCATAGGCAACGGCGGCGGGAGCGGCGGCGGAGGCGGCACACCCGGCTCGGCTGACCTGCGAACGCTGCTGGAAGCCGTGCAGTCCTTCCCAATCACTAAAAGGAAGGGAGCCACCACAAAATGAGCTCGTACGCAAAAACAGTCCTCGCCATCGTCACCGCGATGGCGATAGGAATCATCGTCTTCGTCATTCAGCTTGACGCGGGCGGCCGGCCCACCATCTCCCCCGAGCGCCGGGCGCTCGTCTCACCCGCCACGAGCGGGAAGACGGTGGCCTACCAGGTCATCGGGGAGGGGTTCGGGATGAACCCGACCGTCTCGGGCGGGTTCGATATCCCGCTCCGCATCTTCCTCACGGACGAGCGCGGCGCGGCCATTGGCGGCTGGGTCTACCTCCGGATCAAGACCGCGACCGTGGGCCAGGCCCTCGGCAGCGGCCTCCGGCAGGCGACCAGCAGGGCCTCGGGCCCGGACTGGCCCATCGCGGTCAACTCGCTGCGCTGGATTCCGCCGGAAGGCGAAACCCAGAGAGCGTCTAACCGGCGAATGGACATCTGGGTGGTGCGGGTTCCAACCCCGACACCCGCCGGCAGCCAGCCGACGCCACCCGGAGCCCGGGTGGTGGTCTGGACCAGGTAATCCACGG
>DATDYW010000021.1:0-5751 GCA_036516995.1 Minisyncoccota bacterium | reverse complement strand
GCGACCCCGCCTCGCGCCCGGCCCAGAGCGACCGACCTCGCCGACTCGGTGGCGCTGCGGCCAGTTCGATTCTCCCTAGCCGCACAATCCATTTAACAAAAATCCCCGCCGCGGGGATTTTTGGAATGGTGTCTGTGCGGCTAGGGAGAATCGAACTCCCGTCTCGTCCATGGCAAGGACGCATTCTACCACTAAACCATAGCCGCGTTCGGACGAACGGATGGTAGCAGAGGATTGGATTCGGTCACAACTCTCGTCGGCCCGTCGGCCTCCTCGGTCGCGGCCCCGCCTCGCGGTTCGCCGCGGCGGCGAACATCGCTGCGGCCTTCGAATCCCTCACTCAAGCGACGCAGGTCGCTTGCTCGGGCGCACACCAAATCACGCTGGCTGCAGCGTGATTTGGTGTGCGCCCGGAGGGATTCGAACCCCCACTAACGGTTCCGAAGACCGTCGTGATATCCATTTCACTACGGGCGCCCGGGGGCAATATAGCAGAAGCCAGCCTTTGTTTTCTTACCATTTTCCGTTGCGGTCGTGTAGTATTTCGGGCGTGAAACGCTTCGATATTCCGACTGAAGTCTCCCGTGTCACGGACGCGCTCGAGGCGTCCAGCTTCAAGGCCTTCCTGGTCGGCGGCTGCGTCCGTGACCTGCTCATCGATCGCACACCGAAGGACTGGGACGTTGCCACCGATGCTACGCCGGAAGAAATTCAGGGAATTTTTGGCGACGACAGCTTCTACGAGAACGACTTCGGCACGGTCGGCGTCGTGTCGCGCGAGACCACGGACGAGACGCTCAAGGTCGTCGAGGTAACGCCGTTTAGGCTGGAGGGGGGGTACTCCGACTTCCGACGCCCCGACGCGGTGAGGTTCACAAAGAATGTTGAGGACGATTTGCACCGCCGCGACTTCACAATCAACGCGATTGCGCTCGCGAAAGGAAAGGTGGTGGACCCGTTCGATGGCCAAAAAGACTTGAAGAACAAGGTTATTCGCTGCGTCGGCGAGGCAGAGAAGCGATTCGGCGAAGACGCGCTGCGTATGCTGCGCGCCGTGCGACTATCGGCCGAGCTCGGTTTCGCGATTGATCCGGATACGGCGGCGGCAATCAGCCAGCACTCCAAGCTCCTCGAAAAAATTTCTCGCGAGAGAATCCGCGACGAGTTCTCGCGAATCATTATGTCGGAGCAGCCGATGATTGGGTTGGGTTTAGCGGAGAGGCTCGGCCTGCTCGAAACCGTTGCCCCGCGATTGCTCGAAACGGTTGGGGTAGAGCAGGGGAAGGCGGCTCACCTCTACAATGTTTGGGAGCACTCGCTGCGCTCGCTGCAGCACGCTGCTGATAGGCAGTTTCCATTGGAAGTTCGTCTGGCGGCGCTGTTCCACGATGTGGCAAAGCCCGCCACCAAGCGTACGGAAGAAGGCCAAACTACCTTCTACGGCCACGAGGTTGTGGGAGCCAAGATGGCTAAAGAAGCGCTAGAAAATCTCAATTTTCCGAAAAAGGTCGTGGAGGGGGTGACGAAGCTCGTCCGCTGGCACATGTTTTTCTCTGATCCAGACAAGGTGACGCTCTCGGCGGCGCGACGGCTCGTGGCACGGGTGGGGAAGGAGAGTGTGTGGGATTTGGTGAACCTTCGGATGTGCGACCGTATCGGCACCGGGCGCCCGAAGGAGGATCCGTACCGGCTGCGTAAATATATGTCGATGATTGAGGAGGCGATGCGCGCGCCCGTTTCCGTCCAAATGCTGAAGGTTAACGGGGAGGATCTGAAAAATGAGCTCGGCATCGAGCCCGGGCCAACCTACGGCCACGTTCTGCATGCGCTCCTGGAAGAGGTACTTGAAGATCCGGAGCGAAACACCCGCGAGTACCTGCTCGGACGTGCCAAGGAGCTTGCCACCATGCCCGAAAAAGAGCTTGCCGCGCTTGGCCGGAAAGCTAGAGAGGCAAAGGAGGACGAGGAGGGTCGCGAACTCGGCGAGCTTCGCAAAAAGTACCGCGTTTAAAGGACCGGAGGTGGAACCTCCGGTCCTTTGGGTGTGCAAAAACCGCCAGGCCTTAGCCTCGAGGCTAAGGCCTGGCGGTTTTAAAAATGAAAGAACCGCCCCGGGGAGATGGGCGGCTCGAGCGTGGCAGAGAGAGGTTGGCGCGGGGACAAAATTTCTTCGGTTGTAGTAGCCCACGCGGAGCGGCCCAAGGGGGCGGTTCGGTTGAGCCTCGGGGCTTAGGGAACTGGAGCTGAACCACGGCACGGCGACTTGAGTTGGCCGTAAAGTCGGCAGCATGTGCCGGCGGGTGATTCGGTGTTCTCCAAATCCTTGAATCCTTCAGGCGGCTCGGCGACGATGCTCTCGTCGCAGGAAAGTTCTCGAAGGAACTATCCTGCAAACATTGTATGTCCTTTAGGGTGTCCTTTAAAGGACACCCCTGTGGATAACCAGCCAAAGACCTATAAGGTCGGACCTCATAGGCACGAAGGGGTTATTTTAACGGATTTCTAGGAGGATTGGGCAGTGGTCGGATCCGTGAACGTCTGCGAGGATTTCAGCTCGTTTCACCTTCGGGGCGAGGTTTTCGCTCACAAAGAAGTAGTCGATTCTCCACCCGACGTTGCGGTCGCGGGCACGTGTCTTCATATCCCACCAGCTGTACGCGCGCCTCGAAGTCGGGTGGAGGTAGCGGAAGGTGTCAACGAACCCGTGACTGATCATTTTTGAAATCCAGGCGCGCTCCTTCGGGTGAAAGCCGATTTCGCCATCGTTTTCCTTTGCCCGTTCTAGATCGATTTCCTGGTGCGCCGCGTTGATGTCGCCACAGAAGATTACCGACAAACCTTTTTTCTTCAGTTTTTCGGCGTGGCGGAGGAACGCCTCGTAGTAGGCGAGCTTGTAGTCGAAGCGGTGGTCACCCCCGCCGCCGTTGGGGAAGTAGCAGTTCAAAAGCGCGAAACCCTCGTAGATGAGGCACAGGAAGCGCCCCTCCTGGTCGAGCCTCGGCACGCCGAGCTTGTCGCGGACCTCGAGCGGTTCCTCCTTGGCGTAGACGGCAACGCCGCTGTAGCCCTTCCGGGTGCGGGCGTGGTCGAAGTAGGCGTGGTAACCCGGCACCTCCAGGAGCTCTTCGGGTAGCTGCTCGGGGTGCGCCTTCGTCTCCTGAACGCAGAAGAAATCGGGCGCTCTGCGTTTCAGCCACGCCAGGCAGCCTTTGCGGTGCCAGGCCCGGATGCCGTTGACGTTCCAGGACACGAAAACGGTTGACATTGGGGGCAATGTAGCACAGCGTAGTGGCAAATGAGCCCTACGCTGCTCCTCGACACCGATACGTTCCTCGAGAACGTGGGGGAGATGCACGGCTGGGATGCGGCAAAGGTTGCCCGTCTCAAGACTCTTCTCTCCCAGAGAGGCGGCTACCCGAGAGCAACTCTCGATCACCTCTCCCAAATCTGCACGGAGTTCACGGAGGCCGAGGGGCCGAAGCCCCCCGACGACCTCCCGGACCCCGACCAGTGACCGCGCGACGATAGCGTCGCGCGGTTTTCCTTTTTGCTGCTCGACGAATTCTCGCTTGGTCACCACGAGGAGCGCGAGACGCAGACCCCCGGGGCGGGACGGTAGCAGGTTCGACCTAAGGGCACGGTGAAAAAAACATAAAGCGGCTCCGTTCCGAGAAGTCTCTCCCGTGAGAAACAGGCTTACGTCTTGCGGCGCTTGCCGTGAAAAGCCTTGTGGACTTCGGCTAGGTGGCGATCGGTGACGTGCGTGTAGATTTGGGTTGTGGCGATACTGGCGTGACCCAGCAGGGCCTGCACCGCGCGAAGGTCGGCGCCGTTCCCCAGCAGGTCGGTGGCGAAGCTGTGGCGAATGACGTGCGGCGTGACGCGGCGCGAGATGCCGGCCTCCACCGCGTAGCGCTTCACGATGCGCTCCACCGAGCGCGAGGTGAGGCGCAGCGAGTCCTGCTTGGCGAGCGCGGCCTTGCCCGCCTTGCCGGGAACCTGCGCGAACATTGCCTCGTCGAAGTCGTCGCGCTTCGCGAGGTAGCTCTGCAGCGCGCCCTTTGCGTCCGGAGAGAGAAACACCACCCGGATCTTGTCTCCCTTGCCGCGCACGGAGAACTCGCCGCGCGAGAGGTCGAGGTCGCGGTCGAGGCCGCAGAGCTCGGAGACGCGGAGCCCGGTGGAGAACAGCATTTCCAGCATCGCCCGGTCGCGCAGCGCCTTCTGGCTGCTACCTTTCGGAGCCGCGAGCAGCCGCTCGAGCTCGTCGGCGGTCACCAGGTCGAGCTCGCGGCCCGGCACCTTCGCGAGCTCAATCTGCTCGGGCGCCAGCGATTCGATGCCGCGCTTGGCGAGGTACTTGAGGAAGGCGCGCAGCGCGATGAGGTAGTAGTTCTGGGTGCGGCGCTTCAGCGTTGCGGCCGGCGCGCCCCGGCGGAGAGCCTCGGCGCCAGCGGAGCCGGACACCGCCTGGCGGTTGAGCCAGAGCCGGTACTCGCGAACACGGTCGGCGGTGATTTCAGAAGGGGAGGCGACCTTCGACCACCCGAGGAAGCGCGCCAGGTAGCGATCGTAGTTCTCGACCGTCTTCACGGAGCGGCCGCGCTCGATTTCGGCGTGCTCCAGGAACTCCCGGACGAGCCGCGCGAGCTCGGTTCTGTGCGGTTTGGACGCCATCGTGCCCAGTGTCGCACAACGCCGCCGAGAAATCGCGCCAGAGCCGAGACCTTGCGTCAAGCGGCAGGCCGTGATACTATCTTTGAACCCATGCTTACCAAGCGCCAGAAGGGTTCGGCCATCAGCGAGACCCGGGTTCACGAGAAGGATACCGGCTCGCCGGAGGTTCAGGCCTCCGTCCTGACCCGCCAGATCGAGGAGCTCTCGAAGCACCTCAAGAAGAACCCGAAGGACTTCCACTCGCGCCGCGGCCTCCTCGGCATGGTCGCCCGCCGCCAGGCGACGCTGACCTACCTCTCCAAGAGCCACCCGAAGCGCTACGCGAACGTGGTCAAGAAGCTCGGCCTCAAGAAGCGGTAAGCTACGGGTGGGGCAGTGGCCCCGAAAATTTTAGAGACGGCGGCCTGTCGGCCGCAACACTTTTAAGAACGCTACGTGTCGAGCGCCGAGGGGCAGCTCCGCGGAGCACCGCTAAGAAAAATTCAGTGATTCCGAAACACAAGAACCAGCGCGTCGGCGTTTTCATCGATGCCGCCAACCTCTACCACAGCGCCCGCAGCATCTACGGCGCCAAGGTGAACTTCGCCGCGGTCGTGCGCGAGGCCGTCGGCGAGCGCCAGATTGTCCGCTGCGTCGCCTACGTCGTCGAGTCGGAGACGGGCGAGGAGAGAGCCTTCTTCGAGGCGCTCAAGAAGTCCGACATCGAGCTCCGCACGATGAAGCTGCAGGTTTTCGCCAGCGGCGCCAAGAAGGGCAACTGGGACGTCGGCCTCGCCATCGACGCCGTGCGCCTCTCGCCGAAGCTCGATGCGGCCATCATCGTCTCGGGCGACGGCGACTACGCGCCGCTCGTCGAGTACCTCAAGTGGAACCAGGGCTGCCAGGTGGAGGCCGCGGCCTTCGGGCGCTCGACCTCCGCGAAGCTCATCGAGGTCGCCGACGGCTTCCTCGACCTCGACGCCATTCCCGCCAAGGTGCTCATCGGCTACCGACGCGGCGACGAGAAGCGGGAGCGGAAGGCTGCCGAGGCGACGGTCGCCGAGGCGCCGAGCGCGCCCGCCGCAGCGGCGGGCG
>DATDYW010000020.1:0-2430 GCA_036516995.1 Minisyncoccota bacterium | reverse complement strand
AGTGACTGCGCCGCCTTTCTCATTACTTGTTACCTGTTACTTATTCCTTCTTACTTCTCTCTGTGTCAGGAGCCGGGTTCGAACCGGCGACCCCCCGCTCTTCAGGCGGATGCTCTACCAACTGAGCTATCCTGACGTGGCCAGCACTCTGAACCGAAACTAGTTTGGTGTAAAGAAATTCCTTAGCTGGTCGGCGAACGATGGGTCGCCAGACGGCGCCGTGCCGCCGCCGACCAAACCCTGAATCTTCTGGTAACCGCTCAGAACTGCCTCGAGGTACGGCTGGAGGAACACGAAGGTGCCAAACGCGATACCGGCGTAGATGAGCCACTTGATGGCCGAGCCGGCCGTCGCCCAGCGGGCCCGACTGTGGAGCTTCCGAACGAGACGGTTCGTCTCCTCCGCGAGCTCGCGAATCTCCCTAATCTGGGTTTCTGTGTCTGCGACCATCGGTAGAAATCTAGCATTTGGAGCGGCGGCGGCCAAGTCCCGCCAGGCTAGGCCCGCCGACTACGCGGCGGAAAGGAAAAGCGCCGGGAGCGGCGC
This sequence comes from Minisyncoccota bacterium, assembly GCA_036516995.1. GTDB lineage: Bacteria > Patescibacteriota > Minisyncoccia > Phycocordibacterales > JAACPR01 > DATDYW01. The sequence continues at coordinate 1,884 of DATDYW010000020.1, read as the reverse complement.
GTCAGCCGGGGACGTGAGCGCTGCAGAGCGCGGTGTATCGACCGAGCGTCATTCCGTGGTCGTCCCACTCGGGCACCCCGTAGTCGAGCACTCCGGCGATTTCTGATTTGAGCTCAACCTGGTCGAGAGCGTCGAACCCGTGCCCCCACAGATCGCGCCGCGTTGAGGCTGCGTCGATTGGCAGCAGGGTTGAAATGAACCCTTGTCGGTCTAGATAGTCTGAAACCACGTCACTTATGGTTTTGAGTGCCTCTTCTACTTCCTGATTCATTTCCAAGGAGATTAGGGTCTGGGCGCGTTATGTCAACTTATCCTGCAAAGCAGACTTAGAGGTGTGCTAACCTCACCTCGCCGCCTCTGTAGTTCAATGGATAGAACGGCTCACTCCTAACGAGCAAATCCAGGTTCGATTCCTGGTGGAGGCACACGATGAATAAGAAATTCAGAACGAAAGTCTCCCTCGCCCCGTACACTACCTTCCATCTCGGCGGCGAGGCGGCGCACTTTACCGAGGTTGAGAGCGCGGCAGACATGCCTGCGCTCGTCGATGAGTCCCGCCGCCTTGGTTTACCAATCTTTCCGCTCGGCGGCGGATCAAACATCATTATCACTGACCAACCACTGGCGCGCGTTGTCTTGAAGATGTGCATTCCCGGCATCGAAGTGGTGCCCGACAGCAGCGAGACTCTCCTGCACATCGGCGCCGGAGTCAACTGGGACGATACCGTCGCCTTCGCTGTGGAGCGGGGCCTCGTCGGTATCGAAGCGCTCTCGGCGATTCCTGGAACGGTGGGTGCGGCGCCCGTGCAGAACATTGGCGCGTACGGTGCCGAGCTCGCCGACGTGCTGGAGAGCGTCGAGGTCTACGATACCCAGAGCAGCAGGCACCGAACGCTCGGCACCACTGAATGTCAGTTTTCGTACCGCGACAGTATCTTCAAACACGAGAAGGGGCGCTACATCATCACCGCCATCACGCTCCGACTGCGCGAGGGGGCACCTAGCGTGCCGCGCTACCCCGGCGTCGCCGAGCGACTCGCCACATATGGCGTCACCGAACCGACGGCAGCCAATATTCGCACGGCTATCACCGCTATTCGCTGGTCGAAGCTGCCAAAGCCCGAGGAGACCCCCAACGTGGGCTCCTTCTTCAAGAATCCGGTCATCGACAGCGCAACGCTCGCGAGGCTGCTCGCCATGGCACCTGCTGCTCCGCACTTCCCGACTGGGAAGCTGGTGAAGATGCCGGCTGGCTGGTTCATCGAGCAGGTTGGCTTCAAGGGCGCGAGCTTCGGTAGGGTCGGCACGCACGATCGGAACGCAATCGTCCTGATGAACCGGGGCGGCGCGACGTTTGCCGACGTCGTCGCCGCCCGCGACCGAATCGCGGCGGCGGTGCGCGAGAAGTTCGGCGTCGATCTCGAAATGGAACCGGAGCTGGTGGTCTAGCTACGCCTCCCCTGCCGATTCAACATCCGCGCCGATGGAGCGGAGGCGGGCGGCGATTTCCTCGTAGCCACGATTGATGGGGTAGACATTGCGGAGCACGGAGGTGCCCTCGGCGGCGAGCATTGCAATCAAGATGACGGCGGCGGGGCGCAGTGCGGGCGGTGCTACCACCTGGGCGCCGCGGAGCTTTGTGCGCCCGGTGACGAAAACGCGGTGCGGGTCCGCGAGCGCCACATCGGCGCCAAGACGGTTCAGTTCGGTAAAGTAAATGGCGCGATTCTCCCACATCCAGTCGTGCACCAGCGTCGTCCCCTCGGCCTGGGTGGCGATGGGCACGAAGAACGGCAGGTTGTCGGCATTTATTCCCGGGTACGGCAGCGCGTGCAGCTTGTCGGGTGGCGCCACGAGGTTCGACGGGCGCGCGGCAATATCCAC
>DATDYW010000019.1:0-11163 GCA_036516995.1 Minisyncoccota bacterium | reverse complement strand
GGCGATTCCTATATCGTAGTAGTATCCCGCAGAGGGTCCGAGCGTTCGCTCGAACGCGTCCGGACCAGCGGGCTTTTCATTACCTATGTCTCGATCACTCAAGAAAGGGCCCTTCCTGGACGCCAAGCTCATGAAGAAGGTCGCCGACACGCGCCCCGCTGCCGCCGGGGTCATTAAGACGTGGGCCCGCCGGAGCCAAATAGCCCCGGAGATGGTCGGCTTCACCTTCGGGGTCCACAACGGCAAGAGCCATCTTGAGGTACTCGTTACCGAGGAGATGGTGGGGCACCGACTCGGCGAGTTCTCACCAAGCAAGAAGTTCACCCGCCACGGCGGCAAGATGCAGAAGGAGCTCGACGTCGCCAAGAAGCAGGGCGAGCTCGATGCGGCCAAGTCGACAAAGGCTGCGACCGAGACGCCGGCGGCCAAGAAGTAAGGAGGGTTTCCATCTAGACCCGTATGCAGGCTCACCTCCGAAACTACCGCCAGTCGCCCCGCAAGGTGCGCCTCGTCGTCGACCAGATTCGCGGCAAGCGCGTCCCGGAGGCGCTCGCCTTCCTCTCCTTTACCTCGAAGCGCGCCTCGCTCCCAATCAAGAAGCTCCTAGAGTCGGCAATTGCAAACGCGAAGAACAATTTCAAGACAGACGCCGCCGACCTCGTTGTCTCGAAGTGCTCCGTCGATCAGGGCGCGACCCAGTGGCGCTGGATGCCCCGAGCCCGCGGCGCCACGGCCCCGATTCGCAAGCGAACCTGTCACGTTTCCATTGAGCTTACCGAGGCATCAGCCGCCGGCGCGAAGCAGGCCGGCGGCGGGGGTAAAAAGGGGAGCAGCGAAGCTGCGAATCGGAAGGCCCCGAAGACCGCCAAAGCCAAGAAGGCTACGAAGGCCGCCAAGAAGTAATCCCATGACCAAAGTCGTACACCCCTTCGCCCACCGCCTCGGCATCATCCGCGACTGGAAGTCGCGCTGGTTCGGCCTCGACAAGAAGTACCGCGACTTCCTCACCGGCGACCTCACGGTGCGCAAGTTTCTCGAGAAGCGCCTCGAGTACCACTACCTCGCGGGGATCGAGATTGAGCGTAACGACAAGACCCTGCGTGTGGTCGTGAAGACTGGGAGGCCCGGCCTCGTCATCGGCCGCTCCGGCGAGCACCTCGAGAAGGTTCGCCAGGAGCTCACCGCCGAAATGAAGAAGCGGAAGGTCTGGAATCCGAAGGTCGAACTCAAGATTGACGTCGAGGAGGTGCGCACGCCGGAGACTTCCGCTCCACTTATCGCTTTCGCTGTTAAGGAGTCAATCGAGAAGCGGATGCCGTTCCGCCGCGTGCTCAAGCAGATGGTCGAGAAGGTGATGGCCAACCGCGAGGTCGAGGGTGTCCGCGTGAGGCTCTCCGGCCGGCTCAACGGCGCCGACATGTCGCGCACCGAGGAGCTCAAGCAGGGCCGCGTGCCGCTCCAGACCTTCCGCGCCGACATCGACTACGCTACGAACAAGGCGCACATCCCGCAGGGCGACATCGGCATCAAGGTCTGGATTTACCGCGGCGAGGTGTTCGCCGCCAACGAGAAGTCCAATCAGTCGGCGCCGTCTCCTGCCCCGCGCTCACGCCGCTAGTATGCTGTTTCCTAAGAAAGTTAAGCACCGCAAGTGGCACACCGGCCGCGAGAACCGGAAAATCTGGAACCGTCCGGAGACGCGCGGCATCACGCTCTCGTTCGGCTCGCACGGGCTGAAGGCAACCAGCAACGCCAGGGTGAAGTCCAACGCAATCGAGGCTGCTCGCCGCGCAATGGTTCGCTACCTCGGCAAGAACGGCCGCGCCTGGACGCGCGTTTTTCCGGACCGGCCGTTCACCCGGAAGCCGGCGGAGGTGAAGATGGGGAAGGGCAAGGGCGACCCGCAGGGCTACGAGTGCGTCGTCCGCCCCGGCCGCGTCATCTTCGAGGTCGACGGCGTCACCGACGCGATTGCCCACGAGGCGCTGCGCAAGGCTGGCACCAAGCTGCCCATCACCACCCGGGTTGTCGCCCGCTTGCGAACCGCCGCCGGGTCTGTAAAGTAGCGCCCCCACGCCAATGAACGCCGCCGACATCAGAGACAAGTCCGACCAGGAGCTCGCCCTGCTCCTCACCGAGAAGCGCGAGGCTGCTCGCGCGGCTCGCTTCGGTCGCTCGGGCGCGGCCAGCGGCAACGTCAAGGCGGCGGCTGCTACCCGCAGGGACATCGCCCGCATCCTGACGGCGCAGAACGCTCGCGTCAGGTCTGCGGCAAAGCCCACCGCCTAAATTTTCATCTATGTCTATCTTCAGTAGGAAGCCAAAGAGGGAGGACGCGAAAGCTGTCGCCAGGGCAGCCCCGAAAGGTCGCACCCTCCGGGGTGTCGTCGCCTCCGACAAGATGAAGGACACCGTCGTGGTGGTCGTCACCCGCACGCTGCGCCACCCGAAGTACGGCAAGCTGCTCTCGAGGCGCAAGCGCTACAAGGCGCACGACGCGGGCAACACCAAGAAGATTGGAGAGAAGGTGACCATCGCCGAGTGCCGCCCGATGTCGCGCGACAAGCGGTTCACGGTGATTGCATAATTTATGATTCAGGATCGCTCCATCGTCGTCGTCGCGGACAACACCGGCGCCAAAATCGGCCGGGTGTTCAAGGTGCTCGGCGCCTCGAAGAAGCGCTACGCCCAGATTGGCGAGCTGGTGGTCATCTCGGTGCAGAAGGCCGACCCGCGCAAGCAGTCCAAGAAGAAGGACGTCGCCCACGCGGTGGTCGTCCGCCAGACCCGTCCGTTCCGGCGCCAGGACGGCTCCTACATCCGCTTCGACGAGAACGCGGTGGTGCTGGTCGACAAGCTGAAGGGCGAGCCGCTCGGCAACCGCGTCTTCGGGCCGATTCCGCGCGAGCTCGCGGAGCGCGGCTTCCAGTCGGTGGCCTCGCTGGCGCCGGAAATCATCTAGAAAAATTTTATGAAGATGCGCATCAGGAAAGGAGATACCGTCGCCGTGATTACCGGCAGGCACCGCGGGGCAACGGCGAAGGTAGTCTCCGTGCTCGCCGCCGAGAACCGCGTCGTGCTCGAGGGCCTCAACCTCGTCAAGCGCCACCGCCGCGCCACCCGCAACGAGAAGGGCCGCATCGTCGAGCGCCCGATGCCGATTCACGCCTCCAACGTGATGCCGATTGATCCGAAGAGTGGCAAGCCCACCCGTATTGGCCTGCGCGTGGAGGGCGGCAAGAAGGTGCGGTTCGCCCGGAAGAGCGGCGAGGCCATTTAGCTAACTTTTCATCTATGACTACCACCACCGTAGCCAACGTGAGGGACAGGCAGAAGACGGCCTTCGCCGCGATGAAGGGAGACTTCGAGTACAAGAATCCGATGCAGTCGCCGCGCCTCGTGAAGGCCGTGGTCTCCGTCGGCGTCGGCTCGGTCACCGACAAGAAGCGCCAGGAGCTGATTGGCGAGAAGCTCGCCCTCATCACCGGCCAGAAGTCGGCCTCGCGGCTCGCCAAGAAATCTATTGCCTCCTTCAAGGTTCGCGAGGGCCAGCTCTCCGGCTACCAGGTGACGCTGCGCGGCGCCCGGATGCAGGGCTTCCTCGGCAAGCTGATCAACGTCGCCCTGCCGCGCACCAAGGACTTCCGCGGCGTCGCCCCGACGGTCATCGACGAGATGGGGAACGCCACCATTGGCATCAAGGAGAGCGGCGTCTTCCCGGAGGTCGCCGACCAGGATGTCCGCGACTCTTTCGGTTTCGCCGTCACGATAGTTACTACCGCCAAGTCGAGGGCAGAGGCCGCGGCCTTCCTCGCTCACCTCGGGCTGCCTTTCAAGGTCGCCGATGCCAAGGCGAAGGCCAAGGCTTAACGCGTTGACCGGCTAGGTTTTCCCTGCTAGATTCCACGGGCTTTCTTAAGCGAAATGGCCAAAACGTCTACCAAGGTTCGGGCGACCCGCAAGCCCAAGTTTGCCTCCCGCGTCGTGCGGCGCTGCTTCCTCTGCGGCCGCCGCCGCGGCTACATGCGCGACTTTTCCCTCTGCCGCATCTGCTTCCGCGAGAAGGCCAACGTCGGCGAGATCCCGGGCATTCGAAAGTCGTCATGGTAAACGACAGCGTCGCGAACCTGGTGGTCGCCCTGAAGAACGCCTCGGCCGTCAAGAAGGCGCTGGTGGTTGTGCCGCACACCAAACTTCTTGAGGCCGTTGCTTCTGTTCTCAAGAAAGAGAAGTTCATCGCTGACTATGAAGTGAAAGGTAAGGCGCCGAAGCTCCGCCTAGAGGTTTCGCTTGCATATAGCGAAGAGGGTCCAGCCATCCGCGAGGCCGCGCGCGTCTCGAAGTTCTCTCGCCGCGTCTACGCCGCCGCCAAGGAGCTCCACCCGTTCCGCCAGGGCTACGGCGTTCGCGTCCTCTCCACCCCGAAGGGCGTGATGTCGGACCGCCAGGCGCGGCGGGAGCGCGTCGGCGGCGAGGTCCTCTGCCAGGTTGCCTAGACTCAACTTTTCTTTTATGTCTCGACTCGGCAAGCGACCGGTGACGATTCCGAAGGGCGCGGAGGCGCGCCTCGGCGATGCGTGCCTGCTCGTGAAAGGCCCGAAGGGCGAGGTTACCGTTCCGATGCGGAACGCGATTTCCGCGAAGGTCGACGGCGGCATCGTGACGCTCGAGCCCCGCGACGGCTCCATCGAGACCCGGGCGCTCTGGGGCACCTACGCCTCGCTCATCAAAGGTGCGCTCCAGGGCGTAACCGAGGGCTACGAGAAGAAGCTCCTCATCGAGGGCGTCGGGTACCGAATGGAAGTTAAAGGCGACAAAGTTGCCCTCGCCGTCGGTCTCTCGCACGGCGTCGAGGTGCCAATTCCAAAGGGCCTCAAAGTTACTTCCGAGAAAGGTGTGATGACAATCCAGGGCGCCGACAAGCAGGCCGTGGGCCAGCTGGCCGCCGTTGTTCGCAGCCACAAGAAGCCGGAGCCGTACAAGGGCAAGGGCATTCGCTACGAGGGCGAGTACGTTCGCCGCAAGCAGGGCAAGCGCGGCGTCTAGCGTATGAAGGCATCTCTCAAAGGCAGGGCGGTACGCAACGCGAAGTCGCTCGGGCGAGCGCGCCGCCACCGCCGCATCCGCGCCCGAATCAGCGGCACCGCCCTGCGCCCGCGCCTGGCCGTCTTTCGCTCTAACCGCGGCGACTACGCGCAGGTCATCGACGATGACGCCTGCCGCACGATTGCCCAGGCGAACTGGCGCGAGGTGAAAGGGAAGACCCCGCTTCTGCGCGCCAGGGCGATTGGCACCCTGGTTGCCGAGCGGGTCCTCGAGAAGAAGATCAAGGCGATTGTCTTCGACCGAGGCGGCTTCCGCTACCAGGGTCACGTCAGGGCGCTGGCCGAGGCGGCGCGCGAGGCCGGGCTCTCCTTTTAATCGGGCGACGCAACCGACACCACCATGACCGGCACCGTAATCACGAGCAGCGCCCCCCCGGCTCCGATCGCTCCCGCCCCCGAGGCGAAGCGCGGCCCGCGCCTGCCCCGCGGCACGCGCAGCAACCAGCGCGGCCAGGGCGGCGGCCGGCCAACCCGCGGCCCACGCGGCGACGGCAAGGGCAAGCCCCGCTCCGACCTCGACCAGCGGACGCTCTCCGTTCGCCGCGTGACCCGCGTCGGCAAGGGCGGCCGCCGCTTCAACTTCTCCGTGGCGATCGTCGCCGGCGACCGCCGCGGCAGGGTCGGCGTCGGCCTCGGCAAGGCCTCCGACACCGCGCTGGCGATGGACAAGGCGCTCAAGGACGCCCGCCGGAGCATGGTCACGGTGCGCACCACCGCCTCGGGCTCCATTCCGCACGAGGCCTTCGCCAAGTTCTCCAGCGCCCGCATCTGGATTTGCCCGGCGCCCAGCCGCGGCCTCATCGCGGGCTCGGCGCTGCGCGACTGCCTCGAGCTGGCCGGCGTCAAAGACGTGAACGCCAAGGTGCTCTCCGGCAGCAAGAACAAGCTCAACATCGCCCGCGCGGCGCTCAAGGCGCTCCGCGGCCTGCGCGCGCCGCGGGGCAGGCACGTTGCAGCGGTGGCTGCCGCTCTGCCCGTGGCCGAGTAGCGCTGCCGCCATGCAAAACAACACCCTCAAGCCCAAGACCCCGCGGACGCGCTCGCAGCGCGTCGGCCGCGGCGGCAAGCGCGGCAAGACCGCCGGCCGCGGCACCAAGGGCCAGAACGCCAGGGCCGGGCGCAAGAAGCGCCCGGAGATGCGCGACATCATCAAGAAGCTGCCGAAGATGCGCGGCCGCGGCAAGTCGAGCTTCAAGTCGTTCCAGAAAGATGTGATGCCGGTCTCGCTCGCGCGTATCGCGGGAGCTTTCAGGGCGGGGGAGACGGTCTCGCCCAAGTCGCTCGCCGAGCGCGGCCTCGTCTCCCCGCGCGGCGGCCGGTACCGGCGCGTGAAGGTGCTCGGCGGCGGCGCGATTGGCGCGGTCACGTTCGAGGGTGTTGCGGTCTCGGCCGTGTCCCGCGTCGCCATCGAGAAGGGCGGCGGCAGCGTCGCGAAGTAGCCAAAATGATTGGAGAATTCTTCTCTCGCCTGAAGCTGGTCGCCACAGACCACGAGCTGCGCCGCAAGGTGCTGTTCATCTTTTTCATCCTGGCGGTGTTCCGCGCGCTGGCCGCCATCCCGGTGCCGGGCGTCGACGCCTCTCGCCTCGCCGCCTTCTTCGCCGACAGCCAGCTGCTCTCCATTTTCAACCTCTTCTCCGGCGGCGGCCTCTCGGCCTTCTCGCTGGTGGCGCTCGGCGTCGGCCCCTACATCACCGCCTCGATCATCCTCCAGCTCGCGACGATGATGTTCCCGCGCCTCAAGGAGATGTACCACGAGGAAGGCCAGAGCGGACGTCGCCGCTTCGCCCAGTACGCCCGCGTTGCGACCGTGCCGATTGCGGCGCTCCAGGCCGTCGGCATCATCAAGCTCCTCGAGTCGCAGCAGGTTCTGCCCGCCCTCTCCGGCAGCGCGCTGGCGATTACCGTCGTGGCGATGGTCGCCGGCTCGGTCTTCCTGATGTGGCTCGGCGAGCTCATCTCCGAGTTCGGCATCGGCAACGGCGTCTCGATCATCATCTTCGCCGGCATCGTCGCGGGGCTGCCGCAGGCCGTGACCCAGCTCCAGCTCGCCTACGATCCCTCCCAGCTGCCGAGCTACCTCGTCTTCGGGGCCCTCGCGATCGCGACCGTCCTCGGGGTGGTAGCGGTGACCGAGGCCGAGCGGCCGATTCCCGTCGCCCACGCGCGCCAGGTCATCGGCGGCCGCTCGGCGGGGCCCACCTACGTGCCGATTCGCCTCAACCAGGCCGGCGTGATGCCGATCATCTTCGCGCTCTCAATTATGCTCGTGCCGCGACTTTTGGCATCCGCCTTCGCGGCCTCGTCGCACGGGTGGCTCGTGACTATTTCTGACTGGTCCCGCGCCCTCACCGAGAACCAGTGGCTCTACGGCGTCTTCTACTTCCTGCTCGTGGTTGCCTTCACCTTCTTCTACACCGCCGTGACCTTCGAGCCCGACACGATGGCCAAGAACCTCCAGCGCAGCGGCGCCTTCGTGCCGGGCGTTCGCCCCGGCGAGGCGACCGCCGAGCACATCGGCAAGATTGTTGCTCGCACCACCGCCGTCGGCGCCGTCTTCCTCGGCCTGGTAGCTATCCTGCCGCTCGTCGCCTCTGGCGCCACCGGCGTGCAGCAGGTCTACCTCGGCGGTACCGGGCTGCTCATCGTGGTGAACGTGGTTACAGACGCTATCAAACGATTGGATGGTCAGATAACGATGAGGCAGTACTAGATTGTAGATACACGGAAAGCTCCATTCGCCGCGTAAATCGCTCCTCCGCCCCTCGTCGTACATTAAGTACGCCGTCGGGGACGGTCGGAGCGATTTTCGCTGGCGACTGTCGCTTTTGTGGTAACTCTGTAGGAGAGAAAAGAAAAACCTCGCTACGTCTGCGAGGCTCGAAGCAGCATCGCGGCGGCGAGGGTGCCGATGTTGCCCTGGACGCGGGCGGTGATGGGCGAGGCCAGCAGCATCACGGCGAGCGTGCCGCCGACGCAGACCCAGAGGATTGCGTCGGGGGAGGCGCCGAGGTGCGCCGCAGCGTAGCCGGCCAGGCCGCCAACGGTTCCAATGCTGCCGACGAGGATGGCGCCCCACGCGAGGTGAAGGGCGACGGCGGCGACCGGCCAGCCCAGGAGAGAAAAGACCTTTTTCATAAAAATACTCTAGTCTATAAAATTGTAGATGTCAAGTAGATGCCTGTGGCGCTACAATGCTCCCGCATGAAACCAATGACCGTCATCCTCCTCGGCCGCTCCGGTTCGGGGAAAGGAACGCAGGTCGAGAAGCTCTCCGAGGTGCTCACCAAGAGCACCGGCCGCCCCGTCTTTCACATGGAGTCCGGGAAGCGGTTCCGCGACTTTATCGCCGGGCCAACCTACGCCGCCTCGTTCTCGCGGGCGATAAACGAGACCGGCGGACTCCAGCCCGAGTTCCTCTCCATTTGGGCTTGGACAGGCGAGCTGGTCGAGCACCTGACCGCCGAGAACCACCTGCTCATCGACGGCAGCCCGCGCCGGGTGGCGGAGGCCCGCACCCTTGAATCCGCTCTTCAGTTTTTTAAACGCGATGATGTGGCGGTGATTCACATCAAGGTCACCCGCGCCTGGGCGGTGGAGCGGCTAACAGCCAGGGGTCGTGCCGATGATGTTGAAATTGCCGATGTAAACGCCCGAATGGATTGGTTCGAGCGCGAGGTTGAGCCGGTGGTGAAGCACTTCAGCGGTCACCCCACGATCTCCTTTGCCGAAATCGACGGCGAGCAGTCCATCGACGCCGTTCACGCCGCCATCCTCACCGCCCTCGGCCTCTAGAATTTATCCTCCCTCTTCGTGTATGTAATCAGCCTAGGTAGGCTGATTACATATTCCTTTTTTTAAAAAATCGACAACGTAGTTCGGCATCACGACTTGGCAGTTCGGCCTCGACGTAGACAACCTCGCGTTCCAAGCCGAGTGCCGAAGCAAGCTCTTCGACGATAATCCGGCATTCGCCTGGGTGCACAAACACGGACTGTTGAATGGGGTGGAAGCCTAGAGCGATTAGTCCCTCACGCAACAACCGTCGTCGGCTGTTTTTATATTTAGGAACATCGAAACACACCATCCGCCAGACACCGTCCCAAAGTGTTGGCATTGCAAGCTTTTTTACCCCGAGCGAACGAGCGATCGCCTCGCGACTTCCTTTTGAAGTTAGACGAATGACGCCTGAACTTTCATTGAAAGTAGCAAGGCCGTTGCGGGCGAGTCGTCGTGCTGTCTGCCTGAAATCATCTTCCGGAAGATTCCGAATCTCTGCGCGGAGCCGGCGTTTCAGAGCCCGATTCTGAATATCGTACTGACTTACCGGCAGCAGTTTTAGTGCAAGCAACATTGCCCGTCCCAACCTCCCCAGCTTTACGCGGTTTACTTTCACTAGTTCCTACGTAATCAGACTAGGTGGTCTGATTACGTAGGTGGATTATGAGAGGGGGAGGGGTAGCTGGAGGTAAAGAAAGTATGTTGGGGAGGTGTGCTAGCGTGGCTTTGTGGCCATTAGGCTCAAGACCGAGGCTGAAATAGAGGTCCTGCGCGAGGGGGGCAGGCGGCTGGCGCGCGCCCTCGCGGCGCTGGCAAAGATGGTTGTGCCGGGGGCGAACTCGGTGCAGCTCGAGGAGGCGGGGCGGCGGATGCTCTCTGAGGACGGCGACCGGCCGGCGTTCCTCGGCTACCGACCACCCGGCGCGCGGAAGCAGTACCCCGCGGCAATATGCGTGTCGGTCAATCACGAAATTGTTCACGGCGTGCCGAACCTGGTGCCGAAAGTTTTCCAGCCGGGCGACGTGGTGAAGATTGATGCCGGACTCGTGCACCGCGGGCTAATCACCGACAGCGCCGTCACCGTCGCCGTGCCGCCAACCTCGAAAGCCGCGCTCAATCTCATCGCCGCCTGCAAGAAGGCTCTGAAGCGCGGCATCGCCGCCGCGAAAGCGGGGAAGCGGGTCGGCGATATTTCTGCCGCGATCGGCGCCGAGGCGCGCAAGGCGAACCTCTCGGTGATTGCCGAGCTCGCCGGCCACGGCGTCGGCTACGCGCTCCACGAGGATCCCTACGTGCCCAACGAGGGGCTGCCGGGGAAGGGGCCGCTGCTTCAGCCCGGCATGGTGATTGCCATCGAACCTATTTTTGCGACCGGCGGCGCGCGCATTCGCGTCGGCGCCGACGGCTTCACCTACGAGACCACCGACGGCGGCATCGCCGCCCAGGTCGAGCACACAATCGCCGTAACCCTCGGCGAGCCGCTGATTCTGACGGCTAAATAATTTTAAAAAAGGAAAAGCCGCAGGCGCTTGTGCGCCCGCGGCTTGATTGCTCACTTGCTCCACATCTGGCGCAACATCGGCCAGTAGGTGTGGGCGATGAGTGCGATGGCAGAAAGGCCTATCACAACACTCATAGCGGTGAGGGGCAGACCAATGGTCTGGTCGCGGTTCCAGTCCCTGCGGAGACCGCGCTGCCACTCGATGAACCGTCCCGAGTAGTAGTCCCAGTCGTCGCGCAGGTCGCGCTGGAAGGTGACCGTTTCCCAGAGGAACTCCAGCGTCTGAAGGACGAGGGCCATCAGGCCGAGGAGACCCGAGAAGACCACGAAGAACCCGATTGCCGCGAACGGCACCGCGAGGAGCTGCTGCAGGCTCGGTGAGCCGGCGAGCGTCCCCGCGAAGGTCAGGCACCCAGCGGCGCAGAGGAGCGTGCTCACTCCGGTGCTGGTGTAGACGTGCTCGTAAACCCAGTCGTCGAAGCGCGAGCAGAGAGCCCGGCTGACATGCTCAACCCTGCGTGAGACCCAGGCGCCGGCCATGCCGAGGACGAGGGAAGTGACGATAAGAATAATGACTATCGATGTACTCATGCTATGTATTATACCATATATGTATTTTAATGCAAGTAGGTTAACGTCCGTACGCGGAAAAGGGCTCTCACCTCGTGGCATAATTGCCGCCGTGGAGACTTTTTCCGTTCCGGAGACGCCGCGCTTCAAAGATGCCCAGGAGGAAATCGCCTGGCTACGCTCGCAGCTGGGAGGGAAGGAGTCGGC
>DATDYW010000018.1:0-19202 GCA_036516995.1 Minisyncoccota bacterium | reverse complement strand
AAAAAGCGAAACCCGCCCCTCTGGGCGGTGAGTTTCGCTTTTTGTTGCGGGGGCCGGAATTGAACCGGCGCCTTGAGGTTATGAGCCTCACGAGGTACCACTCCTCCACCCCGCGGCAGCATCAAACCTAGCAAAATATAGGGACGGCCGCAACCGGTCGCTGTTACCCCCGAAAAGCCGCTAGCCCCCAACGGAGCCACTAGTCGAGCCGTCAGGCGCGAGCGAAAACGGTTTCCCTAGCCGACGCGGGGTTCCTACCCAGCGAGGCGTAGGAAACCGTTTGCAGCCGCGACTCGGCGGCTCGGCGAACTAAATATAGTTGAATTCGCGGAACACGTCCTCGTACTTGTTGAGCACGCTCTGCGCGTCCTGCCGGGTCACCGTGAAGTCGGAGCCGCGGTGGGCAATCTGATTGCGAACCTTGTGCGCGTCCCAGGCTTTCTCGATTGTCGCGAAGTCGGACGGCTCGACGTTCTTGAGCATGTCGCCGATAGTTGTTCCGTCGTAGCCGATGGCGCGGAGCATCTCCTCGAGGATGATGTCGGCTTCGATGATGGCCTGGCGCCAGTCGCTCTGGCTGGTGGAGGTCAGCAGCACCTTGGCGTGCCGCCAGCGCTCGGGCTCGGCGGGCCGACTCGTTGTCGCCACGGCCGCACGGCGATCGAGCCAGCCCTCCGGGAGCAAGCCGGTGGGCAGGTTCACCGGCAGGCCGTCGAGGCTGCCCTCCGGTGGCGTCGCAGCGGGCGCGGGAACCGACGCGGCGAGACCCTTGCGCGCCAGGTACGACCGACGCTCCTCCTCTTTCCGCTTCTCAACTACCGCCTCGGCGTCGCGCTTCTTCCACCAAATCCAGACAATAGCCGCGGCCAGAACGAAGCAGAGGGCAACGAAAATCGGGCGCAGGAAGCCGACGGCGAGCGACGGCGCGTTCGTCGCCGTGGCAACTACAGTTCGGTCGGTAATTTGACTCGACTCGACCCAGCCGTCGGGAGCGCCCCTGTAGTCCACGAACCACCAGTTGCGACCGAAAGCGGTTTCGGGACCCTCCACCAGCGTGCCCCGGGCGCCCGCCGCCTGCGTCCCCAGCGGCGCGGCGTCCGCAAGGTTCCGCCGCACCACCACCTCGCGGAGGTTGGCGACGGTGTCGCCGGGGGCGAGGTGCGAGGCGCCGCCTAGGTTCGCGGAAATGTCGGAGAGCGTCGGCGGCGCGGTCAGGTCATCGCCGAAGAAGCTGCGGCCGGACAGGAGGTAGGTGAGGTAGACAATGGCAACAATGATTGCGATCAGCAGGGCGAGGCCGCCAGGAAATCCCCCGCCGCTCCCGCCGCCGCTAGGCTTCTTGTCGTCCTTTTTTGGACCGCCAGGTTTCTTTTTTTCGTCGGCCACGGGTGGGTGCTCGGCGTAGCAACAGCTGCACCTTACGCCCCCATTCTCTCAAACGCTTGCCCCGCCGCAAAGAGGCGCTCCTCGCCCCAGCGCGGCGCAATCAGCTGCAGCCCGGTCGGCAGCGCGACGCCGTCGCGGGTAACCTCGCCGGCCGGAACGGAAATCGCCGGCGCGCCGGCAACGTTGGCGCCGACGGTGAAGACGTCGGCGAGGTAGGTGGCGAGAACGTCGCCCGCCTTCTCGCCAACCTTCCACGCCGGGAAGGGCGAGGTCGGCGTGGCGATGAGGTCGACGTCTTTGAAAGCGCGATCAAGCTCGGCGCTGATGGCGCGGCGAGCCTTCACCGCGGTGCGGTAGTACTCGTCGGCGTAGCCGGCCGAGAGCGCGTAGGTGCCCACTAGGATGCGGCGCTTCACCTCCTCGCCGAGGAACGCCCCGCGTGTCTTCCGGTACGTCTCGAAGAGGTTCTTGCCTTCCAGCCGCTTGCCGAACCGCACGCCGTCGTAGCGAGCCATGTTCGAGGAAACTTCTGCCGGCACGAGGATGTAGTAGACGGCGAGCGCAGCGGAGAGCGACGGTAGCTCAACGTCGCGCACCTCGTAGCCCGCGGCGCGGAGCTTCTCGATCGAGGCCTCGAAGTTCGTGAGCACATCGGCGTCGACGCCCTCGGCGAGGAGCGCGCGCGGCACGCCGACGACTTTCTTTTTGGATGCGGCGAGAGGCTGCTCGTCGGTGGTCATATCCATCTCGTCGCGCCCGCGAATCGCCTCAAACAGGAGCTTCGCGTCGGCCACTGTGCGACCGAACGTGCCGACGACATCGAACGAGCTCGCCATAGCAATGAGGCCGTAGCGCGACACGGCGCCGTAGGTTGGTTTGAAGCCAACAACGCCACAAAAGGAAGCAGGTTGGCGCACAGAGCCGCCGGTGTCCGATCCGAGCGCACCGGCGGCGAGGTGTGCGGCAACGGCCACCGCCGAGCCACCCGAGCTGCCACCCGAGACGCGCGAGGTATCACGCGGGTTCTTCGTCACGCCGAACGCGGAATTTTCTGTTGAACCACCCATCGCGAACTCGTCCATATTGGTGCGACCGATGAGCACGGCGCCAGCGTCGAGGAGCTTCTGCACCGCGGTCGCGGTGTAGGTGGCTTTGTAACCCTCAAGAATTTTTGAAGCCGCTGTTACTTCCCTGCCCTCCCAAAGTAAATTGTCTTTTAGTGCAATTGGGATACCGAGGAGACTCCCTGGCTCGCCCGCTGTGAGCTTTTTATCTGCCTCGTCAGCCTGCGCAAGCACATCGTCGTAGATGCCGAGGTAGGCATTGAGGCCCGCGTTCTTCTTGTCGATTACAGCGAGGTACGCCTCCGCTACAGCGCGCGCCGTAACCTCTTTCGCTCGCAGTTTCGCGGCGAGATCGGCGGCGGAAAGGGAAATTACCTCGGCAGCGGTCATAGCACCTTCTGCACCTTCACGAACCCGTCCTTCGACTGCGGCGCTGACGCGAGCAGCTTCTCCGTCTCGGCGCCGCGCGGGAGCGGATCAGCGTCGTCGCGCAGCACGTCGACCGGCCCGAGGCCCTCGTCCTGCCCTTCGGGAGCCGCGGCCGCCACCTCCTTGACCTTGGCGACGTAGCCGAGAATTGCGGTCACATCCTTCGAGAGGCTCACGGCCTCCTCGGGACTGACCTCGATGCGGGCGAGGTTGGCGAGCTTCTTAATTTCAGCTTCGATCATACGGCGTCGGCACTTTACCAGAAAGCCTGTGCGCTTGCCTGTTTCGAGCCGCTGTGCTGAAGTAGAACAAATGAAAGTTCCAATCCCAACCCTCTCGCCAACCCTGGCGCTGGTGAGAACCGAACTCGGCGCATGGATTGCCATGGGCACAAGCACCGTGACCATCCTGATGGTGATCCTCACCCTGGTTCACCGCAACCCCGCCGATCCCGCCCTCGCCAAGCTGACCGCGATTCTGGTCGCCTGGTCGTTCGGCGGCATCGTCGGCTCGCTGGTTGGCCGCATCGTGGAGCAGCAGGCAACCCTCCTCAGGCGGGGCTGCGTGCTGCTCGTGGCAATCGTCACGGCGCACGACCTGCCGACGGGCGTGCCCGTCTCGAACCTCTGGTTCGCGTTCGTCACGCTGGTGACGTTCGGCGGGAGTGCCCTGCTCGTGCACGGCGGCATCCTCCTCGCGAAACCGGTGTGGCGTCGCCTCTGCCGCTTCGCCGCTTCGCAGGCGCCTCGCCCCGGACAGCCACCCTCGTTCGGGAAGTGATTTCCACTGACACTAAGCGCCCAATCGGGCGCTTTTCCTTTTCCTCTTTCAATCTCAACACGCCGTCCTAAATTTAACTCCGAGTTGAATTACATCGATTTTATTGAGTGACGCAGCTATCGATATTCAACTCCGAGTTGAATTTAGGGTGGCTTTAGGGCAGCTTTAGGATTTAGCCATGCGAAGGAGTGCCGCTTCGGCAATGACCCGAACGCCGAGGGACTCGGCTTTGGTGAGTTTGGAGCCGGCAGATTCACCGGCGACGAGGAAGTCGGTTTTCCTGGAAACGGATTCCGAAACGGAACCGCCCGCGCGGCGAATGAGCGCCTTGGCGTCGTCGCGCGAGAGCGTGGGGAGCGTACCGGTGACTACAAACGACCTGCCCGCGAGCTTGCCCTGCCCCGCCGGGGCGACCGTCTCGTCGCGCGCAACCTTCACCTGCTCCAGCAGCCGATCGAGCGCCTTGGCGTGGGCAGCGTCTGCAAAGTAGCGCGCAATCGACGCGGCAACGATTGGACCCACGCCAGGCACCCGCTGAATCTCCTCCACGCTTGCCTGCCGCAGCTTGGCAATAAAGCCGAACTCGCGCGCCAGGAGTATCGCCGTTTCCTCGCCAACGTTGCTGATAGATAAACCAATGAGTAACCGCGCGAGTGTTGTCTTTCGAGCTTTCTCAATTGCGACAATCAAATTCTTCGCGGAAATCTCCGCGAAGCGCGGCAGCGCCTCGACGTCGCCCAGCTCGAGTGTGAAGAAATCGGAAGGCTCGGAGACTAGCCCCGACTCGATGAGTGCTGCGACCACTTTCGGGCCACAGCCGTCGATGTCGAGCGCGTGGCGGCCGGCGAAGTACGAGAGCTGCCGCTCGAGAATCGCGAGCGAGCCACGCTCCACGCAACGCCAGGCGGCCTCGCCGGGCACGCGCTCAATCGCGCCGCTGCCGCCGCATTCGGAAATTTTTGTGGGCCACCGGAACGGCTTCGCACTCTTTGGCCGCAGCTCGGCGAGCACCCGCACAATCTCGGGAATGATGTCGCCCGCCTTGCGGAGAATCACGGTGTCGCCCACACGGACGTCGAGCCGCTTAATCTGATCCTCGTTGTGCAGCGTCGCGCGAGAAACTGTAGTTCCTGCCACCAGAGCGGGCCGCAGGTGCGCCACGGGCGTCACCACGCCCGTGCGGCCAACCTGGAACGCAATCGCCTCCACCACAGTTGTTACCTCCTCCGCCGGGAACTTGAAGGCGATGCCCCAGCGGGGCGCCTTGCCCGTGTAGCCGAGCGCCTCCTGCGCGGCGCGACCGTCGACCTTCACGACCACGCCGTCCACCCAGTGCGGCGGCTGCTTGCCCTTCGCGCCCCCGCGGCGGGCGCCCTCCTCTTCCCAGAACGCGACAACCTCCTGTGCCGTCTTGCACAGCCGACGCGCGGGGTTCACCGCGAAGCCGAGCTTCTCGAGGTAGTCGAGCTCCTGCCACTGCGTCTGCGGGAGCGAAGCCGCGGCAGCGACGTCGTAGGCAAAAAAGGAAAGCTTGCGGGCGGCCACGATTTTTGGGTCGAGCTGGCGGAGCGTGCCAGCGGCGAGGTTGCGGGGATTGGCGTAGACCTCCTCCCCGCCCCCGGCGAGCTCGCGGTTGAGCCTCTCGAACTGCGCGCTCTTGATGTGCGCCTCGCCCTCCACGACGAGCGTGCCCTTCGCGGCAACCGAGAGCGGCACGTCTTCAATGGTGCGGACGTTCGCGGTCACGTCCTCGCCCACCGTGCCGTC
Source organism: Minisyncoccota bacterium (assembly GCA_036516995.1). Classification (GTDB taxonomy): domain Bacteria; phylum Patescibacteriota; class Minisyncoccia; order Phycocordibacterales; family JAACPR01; genus DATDYW01. The sequence goes on along the minus strand of DATDYW010000018.1, from coordinate 13,776 downwards.
GCCGCGGGTGGCCGCCGTCTTGAGCTGACCGTTCTCGTACGTCAGCACCACCTTCAGCCCGTCGATTTTTTCTTCGCAGCAGTAGGCGAGGCCCTTCACACTCACGCCCGCCTTCTCGAGGCCGCGCCGCACCCGCCCGTCCCAGGCCTGAATTTCTTCCTCGCTGAAGGCGTCATTGAACGACCACTGCGGCACCTGGTGGCGCACCTTGGCGAACCCTGCGATGGGCCTGCCCGGCACGCGCTGCGAGGGCGAGTCGGCTGTCACCAGCTCCGGGTAGAGCGCCTCGAGGTCGAAGAGCTCCTTCTTGAGCGAATCGGCGGCGGCATCGGAAATCTCCTGCCGGTCCTCGACGTTGTAGAGGTAGCGGTGCCGGTTGACCGCCTCGCGCAGCTGCGCCAGGCGCCTCTTGGCCTCATCTTTGCTAGGCGGTTTTCGGGTCACGGGGCGATTCTACGCCAATAAGGAGCGGCGGGTGCGCTCCCCGACTATTGACACTTTAGTAATTTGGTGCTTGCATAATCTCATGGTTCCTTCACCCCGTAGAAATATTCGCTCGTCCCTCCTTGAGGCTCTGGCTTTCGTCCTCGGCTTCATTGCCCTGGTCGTGGACACGGAGAACACCGGCGTGTGGTTCCGGCTTCTCGCCGGTTTCCTCCTCGCCATGTGCGTATGGGCCGCCCGCTCCGCCGGTCACCGTGAGGTCACGCTCTGACCAACATCCGAGACGCTGCCCCACGATGAGGCGGCGTTTTCCTTTTTGCTTATTTTCGAGTCACCTCGGAGGCGACAGTCGGAGCCGAAAACCGCTGCCGCCTAGGCGACGGTGTACGCGTGTACTCCGAGCCGTAGCGGCACGGTTTGCGGCCCGAATGGAGCCTCCCGTTTCTAGTACGTGTAACGTAGGCCTCGCTCGACGCGGCGGAAGCTGTTCTCGTCGCAGGTGTTGTACCCGCGCGAGTCCACGACCGTCTCGAGCTCGTAGAGCCCGACGAGCTGCTTGGTGATGGTCACCACCGCGCAGGCGCTCGACAGCACGTCGGGATCGAGGCGGACGGTGAAGGTGGTGGCGTTGTAGGGCTCGCCCCCGGCCTCGCCGGCGACCGTGCTCCACGCCCCCTTCGCCGCGTCCTCCGACATAATTTCTGTGCCCGAGCAGAGCACCGTCAGGCTTCCCGTCGGCACGCCGCCGATGATTTCGCCCGCCGGCACCTCCGAGTCGTCGCCGTTACTCGTGAGCGGGCTCGGGAACACCGAGAGGCGCGAGTAGGTGCCGGCCGCGGCGCCGGCGATCTCCTCTAGGTAGCCGTGGAGGTCCCAGAAGAGCGCGCACTCGGTGCCGGTGTTAGCGGCGTAGAAGGCGTACTGCGACTCGCGGCCGAGGCCGGAGATGGCCACCTGCTTGGTGGCAATAGAAATGATGGAGATGCCGACGGCCAGCACCATCGAGGCTACAACCACCGCGTAGAGCAGCACGAAGGCAGGTGCCGCGCCGGCGGCTCCGCCCTTCTGCCTTCTGCCTTCTGCCCTCTGCCTTCGCGTCTTCTTCATTGTATCCAGTTCATTATGTTCTCCCGCACATCAATCTCTCGCGCCGGCAGGAGCGGGTGCGTCCGCCAGTAGATTTTCACCGAGACCTGCACCTCGTCGGTCTCGTCCATACCGGGCGCCGGATCGATGCGCACCGTGCGGATGAACTTCGAGGGGGTGCGGTCCTGCCCGGCGGTACCGTACAGGTAGCTGGGGTCGAAACCCTGGTCCTCGATCCACAGCCGGCAGCTCGCCGGCGGCGGAGACGCCATCTGGCAGGGCTCCGCGTACAGGCTGTCGTCGTCCCCGTCGCCGATGGCGACGTCGGTTGAGGAGACCATGCACTCCGCGCCGAGGCAGCTGGCGAGCCCCGAGAGCCAGTCGGCGCGGAGGTCCGTCAGGCTGTTCTCGTCGCGGACGTGCTTGACGAACTCGACGGCATCTTGGGCGAGGAAGAAGGCGATGGCCTGGTCGCGGGCGTAGGCGGCCGCCCGGAGCGAGCTCTGGGCGAAGGCCATCGGGCCGGTGACCGCGAGGGTGAGGATGCTGATTGCCACCAGCGTCTCTATGATTGAGAAGGCGGGGGTGGCCCGGCGCGCGCCGCGGCGGCGCGCGCTCCTCTCTCCCGGCGCTCGCGAGAGGTTCGTCTTCATTCGATTAGGAGGGCCCGCATCGCCACCGTCGTCTGAACGTTAAAGTCCGAGCGAATGCCGCCGGCGAGCTCCATAAAGCCCTGCGTCGACATCAGCACCGCCGGCTGAGTGGCTGCGCCGCCCCCGCCGCCCGCGGCCGGGAAGCCGTAGAAGGCGAGGCCGGTAATCTTCACCTCCGGCGCGGTCAGCGCCATCTCCGTCGCGGCCGCGGCATCGTCGCAGTCGTTCCCGAGCTCGCGCTGCACCATAATCCGCATCCCCGGCTCGTCGAAGTAGTAGGTCGTGGCGCGACCGTCCTCGTCGCAGACGGAGACGACGGTGCCGAGGCCCGTGCCGTCGGGGTCAATCTCGAGGTTCGAGCCCGTTTTAATTGTGCGCGTCATGCTCTCGAGCGCGAAGTTGAGGTTGTTGATGACCGAAATCATGGTTTGGGCCTTGCGGTTAGCGTTGATGATGGAGGTGACGGCACCCATTATCACCAGCGCCACGACCGAGAAGAGCGCGATTGACACCAGGAGCTCGACGAGCGTGAAGCCGGGAGAGGAGGGGCAGGGGGTGACGGGCGACGGGCGAGAGAAGAAGGAACGAGCCGAGCCCTGGTCGCGCGCCCTTCGCGACTCGCCCCTCGCCCCTCGCCCTTCGCAATTCGTTCTCATTGCCCGCAGGTGTCATTCGGCAGCCCCGAGACGGATACCTGCCCGCTCTGGTAGACGGTCACCAGCCGGCAGTGCTTGCCGCCCCGGAGCACCAGGGCGCCGATGGCGTACTGATCGCCGGTGAGCGCCCCGGAGGAGCCGACCATAATGGAGGCCTCCGGCCGCGGCCGGGTGTAGGTGACGGTGAGGATGTCGAAATTCTCGCAGGCGGCCAGGAGCGCCTCCGGCGAATCGGCGACGCTCGTGGCGCAGACGGCCGCGACGGTCACGTTCTGGAGCATCGTCACCCGCTCGACGCACTCGCCGTCGCCACCGTCGCAGGCGCAGGGGTCCTCGCAGAGGCCGTCGGGGACGACGCCGGCGTCCCGAAACACGTTGTAGGTGGACTCGCCGACGCGGAACTCTACGCCGTAGGTGCCACCGAACTCGTAGCCGTCCGCGCCGTAGGCGCCGCGGACGCCGAGGCCGTAGAGCTGGGCCTGGCGAACCGAGGTCGCCGCCTCGTAGGCCATATTGGTGACGATGATGCCGGAGCGGAAGTCGCCGTAGTTCCAGACGATGATGGACGTCATGATGCCGACGATGGCCACGACGACCATCATTTCAATCATCGTGAAGCCTCGGGAGACACGGGAAGGTAGAAGGTAGAAGGTAGAAGGTAGAAGTAAAGACGAAGAAACGCCAACTTCTTCCTTCTTCCTTCTTCCCTCTTCCTTCATCTTATAGACCATAGAGCTGCTCAGCCCCCGAAAAGAGGTGCGCGAAGGTGAGGCCCGTCCCGAGGACGACGATTGCGCCGAGAACGATGAAGGGGCCGAAGGGCATAGCTGCCTTCATTGTAACCGCCTTTCCGCGTCGCCGCATGGCGGAAAGGCCCACCCAGGCGAGACCCGCAGCCGCGCCGACGAGGACGGCGAGAAAGAGCGCCAGGAAGCCGCCCGAGGCGCCGAGGAGCCAGCCAACGGAGAGCGCGAGCTTTGGGTCGCCCGCGCCGAGCCAGCGGCCGCCGGAGACGAGCCAGAGCAGGTAGAGCGGGAGCGCCACCAGCGGGCCGGCGAGAGCAAGCAGGAGCGGCGAGCCGACGCCGGCGAGGACGGCGAAACCGAGGGCGAGCGCCGCGGCGGCGTAGGACCAAGAGTCTGGAATGGCCATATGGCGGAAGTCGTAGGCGGAGATAGCTACCCACAAAAAAACGACTGCCGCGACAAGAGTAAAGAAAAGAAAAAGTAAGGGCGGCGGCGCGAGGCGCGCCGCCGTCCCGTACGCCGCCAAAAACCCCAATCCCATAGCCAACTCCACCAACGGATACTGCCAAGAAATCTTCGCACTACAGCCTCTACATCTTCCCCGTAGAAAAATCCAAGAAAGTACCGGCACCAAATCGAGGACGCCGAGCGTGCGGCTGCAGGAGAGGCAGCGCGAGCGGCCGCTCACGGTGCGCCCCGTCCCCCGCCGACAGACGAGCACGTTGGCGAAGCTCCCGAGGATGAGGCCGAGGAGAAAAATGAAAATTGGCACACCGATTTGCACGGTGAAATCGTATCACGCAGAAAGAACAGTGACGGGCAGCATTTAAACCTGAAGGTAGAACAGAGCCGCGCCTCGCGGCGCGGCTCTGTAAAAACCTAACGAACTAGACTAGGCAGCGGGGCAGACAGTTTGAGCAACAAGGGCAGCAGCAATACCCCTCGATGCACCCGTCGAGTCAACGCACCAGTGACCGTCTGCGGCTGTCTTCAGCGGAGCGGACGCCGCCCATGCGCCAGCGGGGGTCGTGGCCTCGTTGCACACTGCGGTACCTCCGCCAGCAGATTCTGCAGCGGCAAGCTGAGCAGCAATGGTGGTGTTAGTGCAGACGCCGTCGTAGTCACCGGCACTGTCGAAGAGAATCTCGGCCTGGCTGCGAATGCCGGCGAGGTTGCTCTTGACGGCAACGTCACCGCCCTTAGCGCGGGCCGTGTTCAGGTTCACCAGCACGATCGAGGCGAGAATGCCGATGATGGCAATCACCACCAGGAGCTCGATGAGGGTGAAGCCTTTGGAAACAGACTTTTTCATAATGAGGTTAACTTTCGAAAACTTAGGGAGTAAGAATCAGAGCAGAAACGTTTCCGTAAATTTGCCAGCCATTACCGGTGGGCTGGCAAATTCTGTTCAATTATACGCCCCCCGTGGCCAAATTAGCCGTCTTCACCCTTACTTTTCCACAGCCCTCGCCGCACCCCCCATCCCACCCTTACCCCGCAAGCCCAAACCCCAAGTCAGGCTTGTGCGCGAGTCTGACTCACGCGAGAGTCAGACTCGTTTTCAAACGAAAACCTCGAGTTGAACTCGGGCCCGAGTTCAACTCACGCGCGAGTCCAACTCGCTTTCGAGGCTAAGTAGCAGGGTTCGGCCGAGCGCCTTCACCGACTCGCGTTCGAGGGCTGAAACAGAAATAACCTCTTTTGCCCCAGCTTTCTGTAGCGCCGCGGCGGCAGACTTGATTTTCCAGGCTTACCCCCCCAAACCCAAACCCCGAGTTGAACTCACTCACGAGTCCAACTCGCGCGCGAGTTGGACTCACTTTCAAGCCTAAGCAGCAAGATGCGACCGAGAGCCTTAATCGATTCTCGGTCGAGGGCCGAAACGGAAACAACCTCCCCCGCCCCGGCCCCCCGCAGCGCCGCGGCGGCAGATTCAATCGTCTCCGGCGAGGCTAGGTCGGCCTTGGTGAGCAGGGCGAGCTCCGGCTTCTTCCCGAGCGTGGGGTCGTAGGCGGCGAGCTCGGCGCGGACGGCCCGGTAATCGACCGCTGGGTTGGCCGAGTCGACGGCGACGCAGTGCACCAGGAGCCGCGTCCGGGCGGCGTGCCGCAGGAACTTGTGCCCCAGCCCCTTGCCGGAGGCCGCACCCTCGATGAGGCCCGGCAGGTCGGCCAGCACTTTGCCGTAGTAGGCGCCGAGGTTCGGGTCGAGCGTGGTGAATGCGTAGTCGCCGACCTTCGCCGCGGCCCCCGTGAGCTTGTTGAGGAGCGTGCTCTTGCCGGCGTTCGGGAGCCCCACGAGGCCTGCGTCGGCGATGAGACGCAGCTCAATGCGGAAGTCTCCCGCCTCGCCCGGCTCGCCGGGAGTGAACTCCTCCGGCGAGCGGTTCGTCGAGCTCTTGTAGGTCTCGTTGCCGCGGCCGCCGCGGCCGGCGGCGAGAATTTTTATTTTCACACCCGGCTCGAGCAACTCCCAGCTGCGCCCCGTGGCGATATTGGTGACAACGGAGCCGACGGGCAGCTCGAGGCTGAGGTCTTTGCCGTCCGCGCCGTGCCGAGACCCGGACTCGCCGTCGCCGCCGTTCCCGGCCCGGAACTCCTTCTCGTTGCGGTAGCGGAAGAGCAGGCCCGCGTCGGCGCCGCTGACGGCGAAAACGTCGCCCCCCTTGCCGCCATTGCCGCCGCACGGCCCCGCGAGGTCTTTCCCCTTGATGTGCCGCCACCGCACGACGCCGTCGCCGCCCTTGCCGGCCTCTAGGTGGAGCTGCAGCTCGTCTACAAACATAGCCGCGGCACTCTACCCCGAGTTGAACTCACGCGCGAGTTCAACTCGTGGTTGAGTCCGACTTGAGCGTGAGTTCAACTCGAGTTTATCGTGGCTTTAGGAGCCAGACGCTAGCCTTGGCGCATGCCAAACAGAACCACCCTGCCAGACAATGCGACCCTTCACATTTACCTCCGTGGCGCCCGTGGGCTCCCGATAGTCGATGATGACGAGGATCGCTGGGCATTCTTAGACGCAGCCTACCGCGCCAACCGACGAGACCCCGCGCCGCTCGAACCCGGCGCGCTGTTCCTGCCCGGTGCCACCGTCCACCCTGATCCTCTCGTCGATATCAGCGCATTCTGCGTGCTCGACACCCACTACCACCTAGAAATCGAGACGCGCAACGGTACCGATGGCTCGAAATTCATGCAGCGACTAGGTTCCAGCTTCACGACACGCTGGCACGGTAAGTACGAGACTACCGGACAGCTCTTCGAGGCCGGCTACCGGGTAAGGCCGGTAAAAAGCGAGGGCCAGGCGCAGATCGTCTTCGCCTACATTTCGGTCGTTAATGCCGCCGAAGCTGCCGGTGCATCCCGCGAATGGTCGAGCTCGGACGAGCTAATCGCCGCAGCCACGAGCTACAAGTTTTCTAGCCTGCCCGACTACTACCTCGACAGACAGCTGCCGCTCGTGACAAAAAAGGAGCGCTTTCTCGAACCCTTCCCAAACCTAGATGCCCTACGAGACTTCGTGGCGCTCCGCCCAAACGAGTTGGACTCAGTGGCGAGTTGGACTCGTGCGTGAGTTCAACTCGATAACTCAGAGGGCGCGGAGGCGAGCGCCAGGGTGGCGAGGGTGAGGGCGGCTTCGCGGGTTTGGGCGGCGCAGAACCAGCGGCCGCGGTGGCAGAAAGTGGCCCCGGGAACGCCCGTTGCCGCCTCGAGGTCGGCGTCGCGGAGGCCGGCCCAAGCTTCGGGGAGCGGCAGGCGGTTCTTGTACTGCGCGTCCTGGACGGTCTTCAGGTTCCAGCGGTCGGCGAAGACGTCGGGCGATACCACGAAGAGAATCTCGGGGTGCGCCTCCGTCACCTCGCCCGAGGAGTACGGACCCTCGAGCACCAGGAGCCGCGGGTCGGGCGAGGCAGCGTAGGCGGCGGCCGCGAGCTCGTTGCCCTTCACCCGAGCCTTGGCGTGCTCGATGACCCGGGCGAGCAGCCTTCGTGCGAACGGCACAATCTCAAAGAACGCCGCATCCTGCCCCGCCTCGTCCTCGAGCCACGTCGGCAGGAACGCCTTCACGATTTCGCCGAAGTCGAACTCGAGCGGCATACCGGGCCTGGAATCGGCAATCGGAAACCCGTTGTCGGCGGCGTCAATCGGCTGGACGAGGCTCCGGTCGACACGCTCGGCAGCCGCGGCCGAGCCGCAGACTTCCTCGCCGAACGCCTTCCACACCAGCCCGAAGCTCGCGTACGGAACGCCGTTCTCCCGCACCCCCGCGCCGCCAGGCTGGTGGTGGTCGAAGCGCCGCGCCGCGGGGTCGTAGGTGTGCCCGACATCCGCAACAATCTCCGCACCGGCAATCGTCGCCTCGTCGCGCGTGCGCACGACCTCGATCCCCTCGCCGAACCGGAGCTGGAGCGTCGCGACGGCGAAGACGTCGTCGGCGTGGCAGCGGCCGTTGTGGACGACGACGCGCATCGGCTAGCTCTGGCCGGCGCCGCCCTTCCCGTCGCCGTCCGCCTTCTCGCCCCGAATTGCCGAGAGCGCCTGGAAGAGCGGCGACGGTCCTCTCACCCGGGCGAGGAGCACGCGCGTGGCGGCGCCGACGGCGACGAGGCCGAGGACGAGCCGGAGCCAGAAGCCGGCCTGCGGCACGAGGCCGAGGAGGGCGAGCGCCACGGCGCCGACGGCCACCTCGCGGAAGCTGACCTTCCGGGCGGGCTCGCCGTGCCAGGAGAGAAGGGCTCGGCCGAGCGCCACCGTGGCGAGCGGCGCGGCGAGGACGCCCGCGGCGAGGACCGCGAGAAGAATCAGAACCCCCACCGGCATGGCGAAGAGCGAGACCGTGGCGAGCGCGGCGGCGGCTGGCGCGAGCACGAAGACGCCGAGGCCGGCGAGGAGGCTCCGCCCGGGCTTCTTGCGAAACTCGCGCGAGAGGTCGCCGGCGAACGCCCGGCTGCCGTAGGCAATCGCCAAACCGAGGAGCAGGTTCGAGATGAACGAGAGGAGGTGCCAGAAGGCCAGGAACTGGAGAATCGCCCGCTTGGCCACGCCGGTCTCCGAGATGGACGGGATGCGGTTGTGGCGCAGGAGGCTCCGGAGCGCCGAGGCTTCGGGCGCGACGACGGCTTCGGCTGGCGAGAAGTACGCGACCGCTGCACCGGCCGCGGCCTTCGGGCCGAAGGTGACGCCGCGGGCGACGGTGACATCGCCGCCGCGGCCGAGGCTGCCGTCGATGCGCGCCTGGCCGGAGGCGACCTTGGCGACGCCGCGCACGTCGCCCTCGAAAACCGCCGCGCCGGCGACCAGCACCAGGTCGCCGCCGACCTTGGCGCCCGGGCCAATCTGGACGTTCCCGCCGACGACGACCAGGTCGCCCTGGACCGCCGCGTCGACGACCACGAAGCCGCCCGCGATGCGCAGGTCGCCGGCGACGGCCGCGAGCACCTGGCCGCTTCCGGAGACGACGGTGAGGTCTCCCCCGACGGGTGCCTGCACCCGGACGCTGTAGCCGACGGCCGCCAAATCGCCGGTGGTGGTGGCGCGAGCCTCGACGGAGACGCCGGCCAGGTAGCTGTTGCCCGCGAGCGTCTCGCCCTCGGCTACCACGAGCTGGCCGCCGGAGCGGACCGTCGCGGCGAGCAACGAGAGCGGCAAGAGCGCCGTCGCGGCGAGGGCGACAGCAGCGAGAGCGGCGACCAAGGTTACGCGCCGACGCTTCACAAGGGCACTCTAGCACAAGGACGAATTAAGAATGAAGAATGAAGAATTGAGACCTAGCCTGGCTTAGTAATTCTGAATTCTTCATTCTTAATTCGTGAGCTTCCACCCCTCTGCGAGCAGTCGTTCCGCCCGCTTCCACTTCAGCGTCTGCCGGGCGCCGTCCTTCTCGATGGTGACAGCCTCGTTGCGGCCAATTTTTCGGCTACCGGACCCGGCGTCGGCGCCGGCCGCGGCGGCAACAGCCGCGCGAGCAGCGTCAACGGTGCGCGCCGCCGCCTCGTCTGCCGCCGACCGCTGCTTGGCATCGAGCCGGCTGATCATCCCGGCGGCGCCAGCGGCAACGAGTGCGCTCATTTCATCGAAGAGGCTCCGCCCCTCCTTCTGGTACTCCACCAGCGGGTCGCGCTGGCCCCAGCCGCGCAGGCTCGTGGAGGATCGGGCGTAGTCCATTAGCTCGAGGTGGTCGATCCAGCCGCGGTCGATGGCCCGGAGCGCCGCCTGCCGCGCCGCCTCGGCGGCGGCAGGCTCCCCGACGGCCTCGGCCAGCCGCCGAACCGCGGCGCGCGCCGCCTCGGCCGCCTCCGGCGGCGCGCCGCCAACCAGGTCATCAACCAGGGAGAGCGCCACCTCTGGCGCAGCTAAAAGTAGGTTGCGGCGGCGGCCGTACACAGACTGACGCTGGGTGTTCATCACCGAGTCGTAGTCGAGCAGGCTCTTGCGGGCGTCGAAGTTCGAGCCCTCGATGCGCGACTGCGCCGAGGCGATGGCCTTGGAGACCATCCGGCTCTCGAGCGGCTGATCCTCCGGGATGCTCGCCCGCGCCATAATCGCGCCGATTGCCGGCGAGGCGAAGCGCTTCATCAAATCGTCCTCGAGCGAGACGAAGAACTGGGTTTCTCCAGGATCGCCCTGGCGGCCGGAGCGTCCCCGAAGCTGGTTGTCGATGCGGCGGGCGTCGTGCCGCTCGGTGCCGAGGACGAAGAGCCCGCCCTGCGCCGCCACCGCCGACCGCTTCTCGGAATCGTACGGCACGCCGCCGAGCTTGATGTCGACGCCGCGGCCGGCCATGTTCGTTGCGACGGTGACCGTCCCCTCCCGCCCAGCCGCGGCGATGATCTCGGCTTCGCGCTCGTGGTTCTTGGCGTTGAGCATCTCGTGCGCCACACCCTCCGCTTTCAGCAGGGCCGAGAGCGTCTCGTTCTTCTCGATTGAGGCGGTGCCGACGAGGACCGGCCGGCCGGTTGCCTGCACCTCCTTAATCTTCCGCGCCGCCGCCTGCCACTTCCCCGCCTCCGTGCGGAAGACGAGGTCGGGGCGGTCGAGCCGGGCGCTCGGTCGGTGGGTCGGCACGACAATGGTCTCGAGACCGTAGACTTTCAGAAACTCCTCGGCGGAGGTCTCCGCGGTACCCGTCATGCCGGCGAGCTTCCTGTAGAGCTTGAAGTAGTGCTGGTAGGTGACGGTGGCGTAGGTGCGCGACTCGCGGCCGATGGCGACGCCCTCCTTCGCCTCCACCGCCTGGTGAATGCCCTTCGACCAGCGGCGGCCGGGCTGCATCCGGCCGGTGAACTCGTCGACGATGACCACCTCGCCGTTTCTGACGACGTACTGCTTGTCGCGCAGGTAGAGCGCCTTGGCCTTGATGGCGTTCTCGAGGTGCAGAACCAGCTTTGCCCCGCGCTCGGTGTAGAGGCTGCCGGCGGCGAGCGTCCGCTCCGCCTTCTCGATGGCGGAGGCCAGAACGGCCACGGAATTGTGCTTCAAATCGACCTCGTAGTCTTCGCCCTCGGCAAAGCCGCGAGCCATCTCCGCGAAGGTGCGGTAGAGGCTCTCGGGCTCGGCGGCCGGCCCCGAGATGATGAGCGGCGTGCGGGCCTCGTCGATGAGGATGGAGTCAACCTCGTCGACCACGGCGTAGGCGTGGCCGCGCTGCCGAAGATCGGCGGCGCGGTACTCGACGCTGTCGCGCAGGTAGTCGAAGCCGAACTCGCTGTTGGTGCCGTAGGTAATGTCCGCCTCGTAGGCCTCGCGACGGGTGCAGGGCTTCAGGTACTCGTGGGCAACGCGGAAATCGCCCGCCGCGTCGCGCGCCTGGTCATCGGCAGCAGTTGTGTACGTTGGATCGTATCGGTGCGCGCCGTCGTGGCCGATGACGCCGACGGAGAGGCCGAGCGCGTGGTAAACCTGCCCCATCCACGCCGCGTCGCGCCGCGCGAGGTAGTCGTTGACGGTGACGACGTGCACGCCCTCGCCCGGGAGCGCGTTGAGATACACCGGCAATGTAGCGACGAGCGTTTTACCCTCGCCGGTGCGCATCTCGGTGACGTTGCCCTCGTGGAGCGCGACGCCGCCCGCGAGCTGCACGTCGTAGTGGCGCTCGCCGAGCGTCCGCCGGGCGGCCTCGCGGACACAGGCGAAGGCCTCGGGCAGGAGCGCGTCGAGCGGCGCGCCGCCGGCGAGACGCGACCGGAGCTCCGCCGTCTTGCCGCGGAGGCTAGCCTCGTCGAGCGCCCGGACGGCCGGCTCGAGGGCCCCGATTTCCTTGGCCCTGGCGAGGTACCGGCGGACGGCCCGGCCGGAGCCGTCGCCGAAGATTTTGGTGAGCAGGGACACGGCGCGGAGAGCCTAGCATTTGGCGAAGGAAAAAGTAACAAGGAACAGGTAACAGTAGGAGCTGGTTCTAATCCGGACTTGTTACCTATTACCTGTTACTTGTTACTTCGCCAAAGCAAAAGGCGCCGGTCACCCGTCGCCTTTTTGCCAGGTCGAAGCAGCGGCTTAGCGCTTCTTTCTCTTCGACTTCTTGGCCTTGCCCTTCTTGGCCTTAGCCTTCTTCCTCTTAGCCATGCTCGTTGTGCGCGTCCGCCGCTTCTCGTTTCGCCGCAGCGCGCAACTTGATACGGTTAAAGTTCGACCTCGTACTTCTCTATTATCTTCCTAGTGGAGCGCAACTACAATTTTTTTTGACACGACACTGTGGATAACTATGCGGCGCGCAACGGCGCGACGCCGGGCAAAAATTTTCAGCGGCGCGGCGAATTCAAAATTAAAAATTCAAAACTGAAAACGGAAACGGGAGGGCGGCGGTTCGGAGAACGCGAACGTCGCGTTCGCGCGCGACGTTCGGTGGGAGGCGGGCTCGGTCCGGCCGGCGGACGCGAGCTCCTTGCGAGTGTCTTAAGTGAGTGCAGTCGCCGGCCGGGCCGGGACAACCTCCCGGGGGAGAATCGTAGCAGCGCCGGAGGGTAAGTAAAGTGGCGCTGTGGAGACGACTTTACCGAAACTTTACGGGCAAGAGAAACCAGATTTTAGCTTTTCCTTACCCGCTATTTACCACCAATTTGGTAGCGTCCCGCCCCGGGGGTCTGCGTCTGCGGTGAATAGAAACGGTGAGTCCGAGGTCGGACCTCGGGGCTAGCCTGCGTCGTTTCTGGCCTTTCGGCTGCGGCGGCCGCAGCCGAAAGGCCAGAAACGACAACCCCGCCTTGCGGCGGGGCTATCGCAGACATTCGCTCGTGCTAACGCTCTTCCCTTGCGAGAAGTGTTCCTGCACTCACGCGGGCATCCTAGCAGAACGACACGGGCGTGTCAAGCGGGTGAATTAAAAATGAAGAATACGGAATGAAGAATTTCGAAGGAAACCGCCGACCAAAAGAAAAAGGAGCCGCGCCCCCGATTCTTCATTCTGCGTTCTGCGTTCTTAATTTGCCTTCTTCAGCGTCTCAATCTGGACAATCATCGCGTCGAACTGCGAGGCGAGCTTCGGGAAATCTGCCTTAGCCGTCTCGAGCACCGCCACCGCGTCATCGTGGCGCCCGGCGTCGGCGAGGGCCTTGGCGAGCGCCGCGCGATTCTGTGGCTCGCCAGGATTACTTGAAACGGAGAGCTCAGCGTAACTGACAACGCGATCGTGCCGACCCTCGGCCTGGGCCTCTGCAATCAGTGCGTCAAACGTAGCCGAGTCTGGAAGACGGGCAGCTAGTCTAACGAGCGCTAGCCAAGCGGAATCGTTGTTGTGGTTAATGTCGTACGTCTCCCCGGCGAAGGCGACGGCTCGCTCCGTCTGGCCCTGCGCGAAGTAGGTGGCGGCGAGCGGAATGCGTACGCTCTGCTTGCGCGGCGCCAGCGCTACGCCAGCCTCGAGGTGCTCGATCGCCTGGGAGTAGAGCTGCAGGCGACCGTAGAAGTTCCCGGCCAGCGCCCGAACCCTGGAGTCGTCCGGGCGGGCGGCCACGAGCGACAGGATGGCCTTCTCCGCCGAGGCCAGGAAGCGCTCCTTCGACTCCGCCGGCAGGTTGCTAATGGAGAGGACCGAGCCCGCTGTACTCACAAACTGTTGCGTCGCCTCTGGTGTACCGAAGGAATTCTCGGCGATAGCGTCTTCGAAGAACTTACGGTTGTAGTCGACCGACGGGTAGACCAGCGCGGGCTCACCTGTTTTTCGATCAACACCGACGAGCTGAATGCCGCGGATGGT
>DATDYW010000017.1:0-19742 GCA_036516995.1 Minisyncoccota bacterium | reverse complement strand
CTACGTGCGCGACTGTGAGGACTACTGCCCGCCAAACGGGTTGGCTACGTACAAGGTTTGGCAGCTCAGTGCCGCCGATTTTGGGCGCTGCGCAGATGATTCTTGCGACGCCGAGTGTACCTCGGGTGAAATTGCCTGCGAGGCTGTTCCTTGCGATGCGGAAGAGGCGGACTGCTCGGGTACGGAGTAGGGGGTAACGAGAATCAGGGCGCGACACCTCCGGCAGTAACCTGCCTTGCTTTTTTTGATACTCCTTGTATCGTTATGATAAATGAACCCTTCTTCCATGCTCAAGCGCATCAACGAAAAAGTTAAGGAGCACACCGGAGCCCCCCTCTGGCTCCTGACCGTTGTGCGTGGCCTCTACCAGGTCGTGGATTGGCTGTTCGACAATCCGCTCTACGTGGCAGCCATTGTCTACTTTGGCCCCGTGAAAGCTTTCGCGGTGATGACGCTGGCATCGGCGGCGCTCAACAGCACCTACCTGCTGATTCACCAGAAAACCGGCATTGACTGGCTCGGGATTTCCGCCATCAAAACCGCCGCGCTGGCAACCGAGGAGCACTCCATCATTGACCACTTCTGGGGCAAACGCTTCAGGTTTCCGCCGCTCACCTGGATTTACAGGGTCATCGTGGCGTTGCCCGTAGCTGTGGCGAAAATAATCCTGTGGGCAATCAACCGCGGCCACGGAACGGCCTTCGTTGTGCTGAGCATCTTCCAGGATTCCTTCGTCACCACCGCCTACTTCAGGCATGGGAAGACCGGCCCGCTAGACCGCAGCGACTGGAAAATCTTCCTCGCTAGCCTGGTGATTTCGAACATTTACTGGACCGTCCGGTGGGGTGTTATCGTCGAAATCGCCATTGCCCTGTGGAAACGCTTTGGCGCCCCGCTCGCCGAGGCGGCGAGCAGCCTCTTCCAGTACCTAGCGCCGTGACCGTGGCGCTAGGTTTTCCTTTTCCCAGCCGTGCTAGCCTTGCGTCATCGAGATGATCAAATACACAAGGCTCTCCGAGGCGCTTGATCAGTTAGAGAAACGCAAGCATTTAAGGCCCAAGGTAGAGGCTCTATTGCTTGATCGTGGAGTGGGGCTCCCTTGGAGCCCCGAGCTTTGTAAGGGCAAGCCGCTAGCTATTTTCCATCGACAGGTAGCTACTCCGAACTACGAAACCTTACGCTTCTTAAGTATTGCTAGTGGGTTTGGGCTAGAACCACTAATTCTGGAATATCACGACGATCTCCACTCAATGGCGAATGTATTCAAAAAATCACTTGTTCGGCTACCAGTAATTAGAAAAATTAGCCTGCGTGGGTGCCTAAACTATAAAAACGAGTGGGTTATTCCCCACACTTTAATTAACAAGAGACTACGTCTTAACGACATCACCACATGTACCGGCCAATCACTGCCCGAACTACATAAGGACCTCTTCCGGGCCGTAAACTTTTCGTCCCTCGCAAACTCACTCGACCTCTCCTCTTGGTATCGTTCGGCGGGAGGAAAAGCAGAAATATATTACTCACCCTTTCTTAGTCTGTTTGTTGCACACGCCATCCTATTTGAAAGTTTCTCCTATTCTCGCGAGGAAATAGAGTTCACTGAGAAAATAGTGCAACCCGCCATAGACGAGTCGGTCAGATCGTTCGGGGTAGCGCCATTAATCGTACCTTTAAATCCAACCGGCATCGAAGACGCCCAATTTTGGACCTGCTACCCACCAGAGGTGGGACAGGCCCTCGAAACAAAGTGCTCGCTTGAGAAAAGACGGGAGGCTGTTGCTCACCCGCGCGTGACACAGAAGAGTCAGATACAATAGAGCGGTACGAGTATGGAGAGGCGCAAAATATGAAAACCCCAAGACGAGTACCCGTTTTCTTGTTTATGATCGTCGCCACTGTTCTTCTTATTGGTGCCCGCAGATTTCAGAAAGATTATATCGAACGTGATTATCCTCTAACGGTTTATGCGGATTGCGACCAAGAAAAACACAATTGTTTTATTGCCGACGAAGAGTCTGCCGATAGCGATTTCCAACAGGAGCCTTACATGAAAATTTTAATATCTGCAGCTGACGCTCCTCTGTGTCTCGAAGAACATGTATGTCAAAATTTTGAATGTCCCCCAGACGCAGACCTCTGTGAAATAACTTACTGCTCGACAGAGTCTCTAGAAGAAGGGGAGGGGTGCACGGGTGATGTTGAGGCTTCTTCAACTAGAAATGGCTGATTTAATTAACCTCCAGTACTGCTACGACTACACCGTCAACCAAATTTCTTTTGGGCTACTTCTCTATTCACACCTACCCGCAGCAGTAATTGCGCTGGCTCTCGGTGTCTTCATACTAATTAAAGCCAAAGACCTTTCTAGTGTCCTGTTCTTTTCTATTTGCTTCACATTCGCCCTGTGGTGTGTCTTAGACTTGAGTAGTTGGTTCTCTTTCTTTGGTTCAGCCAACACCCTTTTCACGTGGTCGCTTCTAGACCTTCTGGCTGTGTTGATGTTCTTTTTTACATATTGGTTCTTGTACGTATTTATAACAGGAAAAGACTTGCCTAAGTGGCAAAAATGGGCTGCATGCATTGTAATTTTACCTACTGCTGTCATTGCCCTTACGGGTAACAATCTACCTCTTTACGATGCAAATATATGCGAGGCGGTTGAAAATGAAAGTCTCACGAGATACGCCTATTTTGCAGAGGCAATATTTATTCTTGCAATTGCTGTTTTTGCTATTTCTACATATCGAAAAACAGCGAAGGGTAAAGCTAGGAAACAGGTCTTTCTGGCGAGCATAGGAACTCTTGTTTTCCTTCTTTTCTTCTTCTCCTCTACCTTCTTGGTCAGTCTCTTAGCTGAGAGCGACGCCTGGGAGTACGTCTACAATTACGAAATTTATGGCCTTTTCGGTATGCCGATTTTCTTGGCGTACTTTGTATTTCTCATTGTTCGTTATAGCGCTTTCAATATAAAAATGTTTGGCGCTCAAGCACTAACCACTGCCCTTTTGTTAGTTCTCGGATCAGAACTTGCCTTTGCGAATAGCCTCACAGACCAAATTCTAGTTGGGGTAACACTTATTCTGACCTCGATTGTGGGTCTTATTCTCGTAAAAAGTGTGCGCCGAGAGATTCAGCAGAGAGAGAAAATTGAGACCCTCGCCGAAAACCTAGAGACCACGAACGTCCGGCTACTAGAGCTCGATAAGCAGAAGTCGGAGTTCGTGTCGCTCGCCAGCCACCAGCTGCGTGGGCCACTCACCGCCATCAAGGGGTACGCCTCGATGCTGGTGGAGGGGGACTACGGTTCGATTGGATCGGAGGTGGGAGAGATACTCAAGCGCATTCAGATATCGGCGCACGACATGGCCAGGCTCATCACCGACTACCTCGACGTCAGCCGAATCGAGCTCGGCCGAATGAAGTACACCAGCGAGCGGTTCTCGATGCGCGATTTGGTGCAGGAGGTGGCAAAGGAGATCGCCCCGAACATTCCCGCCGACAAGGTTAAGCTCTCGATTAACATCAGCGCCGACTCGATCGATGTCGTTGGCGACCGCAACAAGCTCAAGCAGGTGGTCGGAAACTTCATCGACAACGCGGTGAAGTACACGCCGCAGGGCGAGGTGCAGGTGTCGCTCGCGCGGCAGAACGGCAAGGCACGCTTCGAGGTGCGCGACAACGGCCTCGGCATCTCACCGCAGTCGCTCGCCGGCCTCTTCCAGAAGTTCGCCCGCGCCCAGAACGCCTCGAAGTCCAATATCCGCGGCACCGGCCTCGGCCTCTACATCGCCAAGACCATTGTCGACTACCACAAGGGTGCCGTCTCGGTTAAGTCAGACGGGGAAGGGAAGGGCTCAACGTTTGCCTTCGAGATTCCCCTGGCAGCCTAGCCGAGCGCGGGTTAGGATTGGCCAGCTATGGCTCAGAAAATCGTCCTCACCGGCATCCAGCCCTCGGGGCAGCTGCACGTCGGCAACTACTTCGGCACTATCGTGCCGCTGGTGGGGCTACAGGGCGAAGAGCGCGAGGTGCGGGCGATGATTGCCGACCAGCACGCGCTGACCACCGTGCGCGACGCGGCCGAGCTTCGCGCCTCGACCCCCGAGATTGCCGGCATCCTGCTCGCGGCCGGGCTCAAGGACGACGTCGCCCTCTTCCGCCAGTCCGACGTCCCCGAGCACGCCGAGCTCGCCTGGTACCTCTCCTGCCTCACCACGGTGCCGTACCTGATGCGAGCCCACTCGTACAAAGACGCGGTGGCGAAGGGCGTCGAGCCCTCCGCCGGCACCTTCTACTACCCGCTCTTGATGGCCGCCGATATCCTCGCCGAGGATTCTGACCTCGTGCCGGTGGGTAAAGACCAACAGCAGCATATTGAGTTCACCCGTGACTTCGCGCAGAAGTTCAACAACGCGTATGGCGAGACATTCAAGATGCCGGAGGGTCTCATCTCGGAGGATGTGGGTACTGTTCCGGGCACCGATGGCCGAAAAATGAGCAAGAGCTATGGCAACGTCATTCCACTCTTGGCCACGCGTGATGAGCTGGCGAAACAGGTGATGTCTATCGTCACCGACTCCTCGGGCGACGTCCCGCAGAACGTCTACGCTATTCACGCACTGCTCAAACCAAAAGCCGAGCTCAACACCCTCTACGCCGAGAAAGCAGGAAAGTACAAAGATCTCAAGGAGGCGCTGCTCGAGGACCTCGGTGCCTTCCTCGCGCCGCTCCGCGAGCGCTACGCCGCCATCGCCGCCGACCCCACCGCCCTTGAGTCTCGCCTCGCCTCTGGTGCCAATCGCGCCCGCGAAGTCGCTGGCGGAGTTCTTTCCCGAGTACGGAAAGCTGTTGGCCTCCGCTAAAATAAATTCCCAATAAACCCAGCCTTAGCCTCGCCGACGGGACAAAAAATCAAAAAACCATTCTGGGGTGAACGGAAAGCTGTTGGCCTCCGCTAAAATAAATTCCCAATAAACCCAGCCTTAGCCTCGCCGACGGGACGCGGGGTGCTCAAAAAATCAAAAAACCATTCTGGGGTGAAGCCGAGTGCAATGATATCGGCTATGAATTTTTCACCAAGAATTCGCCGTTCAGGCCTCTCAACAGCAAGATAGTCCGGTAGGCTAGACCAGCCATATCTTTTTAGCACTTCGAATATTTCCTGCGGCGAACAGTTTGTATGCTGGGAAATTTTTTTTGGGTTTGCGTGGATATAGCCGGCTAAGTGGAGTAGATACCGATTATCTTTAACCTCTTTGGCCCTATAGGGTCCTTGAAATAGCCTGCCGCCTCGACGGTGGCGGGCATTGAAGTAGCAGCTGTACCCAGTAGTAAATTTATGCACGAAGCGGGCGACACCGCCCGGCTCAACCTCTCTAAGGGTTAAGTGTAAATGGTTCGGCATCAAACAATAGGGACCAATTTCAACGAGTGGGTTGCCTCGCTCTAGCCAAAGTTGATCACCAAGACTCAGTCCGGGCTTTTCGCTCAACTCAATGTTCGTAGTCGAATTCGCAATGTACAGACCAGCAAGACATCGCTCATAGTCTAATTCGTCTTCGAAAACTGTCCGTTTTTCCGTACCGCGATTGCAAATGTGGTAAATGCCGCCAGGGCGAAACTTCTCCTTTCTTGGCATTCTCCCAACCTAATCTATTCCACCTAAAGCGCCGATAAACCCAGCCTTAGCCTCTGATAAACAATAAACAACCAGGCTAAGGCTGGGTTTATTAGTGGTAGAATCGGCCGGCTCCGAAAAGGGCGCTTAGCCAGATTAATCAGAGGGGCCAAAAATTAGACTAAACGCCACAAAAATGCGAGCTCTATCCATCTTCGTCCTGGTCGTCGTAATTGGGGTAATCGTACTTTGGGCCATCCAAACAAAGGCTCCGGATAGCGTGCCCGCTGCCAAGGTTGGTGATGAAGCTGCCACCACGACCGCCTCCACCACAACTCTTACCGTTCCCTCGAACAAGCAGGCAACGCTCACATCCTTCAGTTTCACGGGGTACGGTCCGGGAAAAATAGAAACTGGAACATTCAAAGAAACCTCGGTTAGCGGCGTGCAGTTTGGCCAGAACGGGCTTCCCGTTGCCGGTCGCTTCACCATCAAGACTGCCACCGTTTCGACCGGCAAAGACGGGCTCGACAGGCACCTCTGCACACCAGATTTCTTTGACTGCACGGCGAACCCGGAGATTGTCTTCGATCTGAAATCGATTCAGGCTGGCTCAGGTGCCAACGTCTACTCTGTTTCTGGCAACCTCACCTTCAGGGGCAAGACGCAGCCGATCCAGTTCGACGCAACCGCGACCGGCAGCACCTTCGCCGCAGACTTCAAGTTCGACACCACGTTCTTCGATTTCAAGTACATCGGCATCGACCGGGACGTCCGCATCCAGTTCGCCGGGGAAGTGAGGTAGCCCCTTCCACAGAGAGAGCCGGCCCCGCTTCCGCGGGGCCGGCTTTCTGCTAAACTGCCCCGCGCTTATGGAGCGAACTAGTATTGCCGACCTAGCGGGCAAGGTGGGTGAGGCTGTTTCCATCTCTGGCTGGGTGGACGTACGCCGCGACCAGGGGAAGCTCATCTTCCTCGATTTCCGCGATGAAACCGGCCGGGTGCAGGGGGTCGTGCTGCCGAGCGCGACGGATGCCCACGAAGCTGGCTCGCGGGTGCGACCCGAGTGGGTCGTGCGGGTCAGCGGCAAGGTGAACGCCCGACCAGAGCGTAATGTGAAGCCGGGCGAATTAAATGGCGCGATTGAGCTCGAGGTCGCCGACATCGAGGTGTTGAGCGAGGCGCAGACGCCGCCGTTTGATGTGCGCGGCGACGGCAGAGAAATTGGCGAGGAGGTCCGCCTCTCGAAGCGCTACCTCGACCTCCGACGTCCGCGCCTGCAGGCCAACATCCGCCGCCGCGCCGAGGTCGCCCTCTTCGCCCGAAACTTCCTCGCCGCCGAGCGCTTCGTGGAAATCGAGACGCCGCTCCTCGGCAAGGCGACGCCGGAGGGCGCCCGCGACTACCTGGTGCCGTCCCGCCGCGATCCCGGCTACGTCTACGCCCTCCCGCAGGCGCCCCAGCAGTACAAGCAGCTCCTGATGACCGCGGGCTTCGAGCGGTACTTCCAGTTCGCCCGCTGCATGCGCGACGAGGACACCCGCGGCGACCGCCAGCCGGAGTTCACGCAGCTCGATATGGAGATGGCCTTCGTCGAGGCGGAAGATGTTATTTCCCTCAACGAGCGGCTCCTGATTGCGCTCGTGGCAGCCGTCGTGCCTCAGATGCGTATTCAGCAGGTGCCCTTCCCGCGCTTCACGCACGCCGAGGCAATGGAGAAATTTGGCAGCGACAAGCCGGACCTCCGCGAGAGCAAGGAGGATCCGAACCTGCTCGCGTTCTGCTGGATCGTCGACTTTCCGTTCTTCGAGAAGACCGAGAAGGGCAGCTGGACGTTCACGCACAACCCGTTCTCTGCGCCGAAGCCCGAGCATATGGCTTGGCTAATGGCGGGCGAACGCATTGGCGAGATTCTGACTACACAGTACGACATCGCCCTCAACGGCTCCGAGATTGGCGGCGGCAGCATCCGCAACCACACGCCGGAGGCGCTGACCAAGGTGCTCGAGATCATGGGCAGCACGCCGGAGCAGATTCAGGCGAGCTTCGGCCACATGCTCGACGCCTTCTCGCACGGCGCGCCGCCGCACGGCGGCATCGCCTGGGGCTTCGACCGGCTGATGACCGTCCTCTGCAACGAGCCGAGCATCCGCGAGGTCATCGCCTTCGCCAAGACGGGCGAGGGCCGCGACCTCACCACGGGTGCGCCGGCGCTGGCCACCGCGGAGCAGCTCCGCGACCTGGGGCTCGAGCGACGGCAGGGAAAGGCGTAGCCATGGCTGAGTACGCGGCCCGCACGACTGCCGGCGCCTGCCCGTTCTGCGAAATTGCCGCGGGGCACCTCTCGACGCCAGGTGTTTTCTGGCAGAACGAGGGCTTCATGGCCTTCCTCACCCTCGATCCGAACACGGAGGGCTTCTCGTGCGTCATACCGAAAGCGCACCACGGCAGCGATGTGCTCAAGCTGCCAGACGACGTCCTGTGGCCGCTCATTCAGGCCTCGCAGAAAGCCGCGGCCATGCTCGAGCGTGCCTTTCCCGATGTGGGCCGGGTGGGTGTCATCGGCGAGGGAACCGGCATCGACCACGCCCATATCAAGCTCGTGCCCATGCACGGCACCGAGCACCTCAGACGAGGGGAGTGGCGTCAGACGCTGTCGGGCAAGGAGCACTGGTTCGATAAGTACGAGGGCTGGATTTCGTCAGCAGACGGGCCACGCTCTGATCCGGATCAGCTAGCGGCGCTCGCGGTCAGAATCGCCGACCGGAAAAAGTAGCTTCGCGGCGCTCGCCGGTTGTCCACAGGTAGCGAAGCCTCGAGGGCGGCGCGGCGTTACACTCCCTCAATGACGTTCTCTGAACTCCCCCCGCACCGCCAAGCCGCGCTCCGGCGCGTCTTCGGCTCCGACGCAACCTCGCTCATTGGCTTTGGCCCGGGTGGCCTCGTCATCTGTAGGCACCCCATCAGCGGCGGCGTCCTCGCCGTCGAGACCGGCGGCTCGTTCGCCGGCGCCGAGGCGCACGACGCCCTCGGCTGGGCCAGGGGGGTTCTCGATGGCTCCCTGCTCGCGCCCTACACCGGCCGGTCGTGGCCAGGCTCCGGCACCCTGATGCTGCGGGGGCACGACAGCGCCAGGCAGGCGCTGCTGGTCTAGCACCTGACAACGTTTTATTTTCCAGCCCGCGCTCGCCGCGGGTTTTCCGATGGCCCGCGAACACTGAGTGTTCAAGGCGCTAAACACTCAGTGTTCGCGTGCTACGATGCCGCTAATGGCTAGAACTCATTTCGGAACTGGCGGCCAGGCGAGCGGTCCGGGAGCCGAGCGAGCGCCGAGTAGGAGGCGAGGCGTGCTGATGCACGACAGAGCCGACGCTCGAAGGCGCGTAGCCGGCTCCTGGGGCGCGCAGCCGCCGAGCCGCATGGTTAGTTTCAAAATGGGGCGGCCAGTTTCGAAATGAGTTCGGGATTCGCGGTGAAAACGGCCTCGTTCGAGGGCCCGCTCGAGGCGCTGCTCGAGATGGTCGAGCGTAAGCGGCTCTCCATTTCTGACGTCTCGCTGGCGACGGTGGCCGACGAGTTCATCGCCTACTCGCGGTCGCTGCCGGAGCTGCCGATGGGGGAGGCGGCGCAGTTCGTGTTCGTTGCCTCGACGCTGCTCCTGATCAAGTCGCGCTCGCTGCTGCCGGGCTTCGAGCTCTCGGCCGAGGAGGAGCAGTCGGTCTCGGATCTCGCTGCAAGGCTGCGAGCGTACCAGGCGCTCAAGAACGCCACGAGGGGTGTGGCGCGCGACTGGCTACTGAAGCCGCTGGCGTTTCGCTCGGGCCGTGCACCGCAGGAACCCGTTTTCGCGCCGGCACTTTCCTGCGTGCCGGCGCGACTACTGGAAATGGTCAGCTCCATACTCCGCGCCGCGCCGAAGCTCGAGCGCGTGCCCGAGGCAATAGTGCGGAAGATTATCACTATCGAGGAGGCGATTCGCGGCCTCGCCGAGCGCGTGAGGCAGGCGCTAAAAATTTCCTTCCGCGAGTTCGCCGGGGTGGGAAAGGCGGAGAAGGTCGAGGTGGTCGTGCGCTTCCTGGCGCTGCTCGAGCTCGTGAAGCAGGGTACAATTCACGCCCGCCAGGGCGACACGTTCGGCGAGATTCATATGGAGACCACCGAGATGGATACGCCGAAGTACGCCTAGGATCAAAATGGACGAGCAAAACCAGGCAGCCGACACTCCTCTTCCCGAGGTTCCACCTAGGGAAGCTTCCCTAGGTGGAACCTCGGGAAGAGGAGTGTCGGCTGCCTGGTTTTGCTCGTCCATTTTGATCCTAGGCGTACTTCGGCGTATCCATCTCGGTGGTCTCCATATGAATCTCGCCGAACGTGTCGCCCTGGCGGGCGTGAATTGTACCCTGCTTCACGAGCTCGAGCAGCGCCAGGAAGCGCACGACCACCTCGACCTTCTCCGCCTTTCCCACCCCGGCGAACTCGCGGAAGGAAATTTTTAGCGCCTGCCTCACGCGCTCGGCGAGGCCGCGAATCGCCTCCTCGATAGTGATAATCTTCCGCACTATTGCCTCGGGCACGCGCTCGAGCTTCGGCGCGGCGCGGAGTATGGAGCTGACCATTTCCAGTAGTCGCGCCGGCACGCAGGAAAGTGCCGGCGCGAAAACGGGTTCCTGCGGTGCACGGCCCGAGCGAAACGCCAGCGGCTTCAGTAGCCAGTCGCGCGCCACACCCCTCGTGGCGTTCTTGAGCGCCTGGTACGCTCGCAGCCTTGCAGCGAGATCCGAGACCGACTGCTCCTCCTCGGCCGAGAGCTCGAAGCCCGGCAGCAGCGAGCGCGACTTGATCAGGAGCAGCGTCGAGGCAACGAACACGAACTGCGCCGCCTCCCCCATCGGCAGCTCCGGCAGCGACCGCGAGTAGGCGATGAACTCGTCGGCCACCGTCGCCAGCGAGACGTCAGAAATGGAGAGCCGCTTACGCTCGACCATCTCGAGCAGCGCCTCGAGCGGGCCCTCGAACGAGGCCGTTTTCACCGCGAATCCCGAACTCATTTCGAAACTGGCCGCCCCATTTTGAAACTAACCATGCGGCTCGGCGGCTGCGCGCCCCAGGAGCCGGCTACGCGCCTTCGAGCGTCGGCTCTGTCGTGCATCAGCACGCCTCGCCTCCTACTCGGCGCTCGCTCGGCTCCCGGACCGCTCGCCTGGCCGCCAGTTCCGAAATGAGTTCTAGCCATTAGCGGCATCGTAGCACGCGAACACTGAGTGTTTAGCGCCTTGAACACTCAGTGTTCGCGGGCCATCGGAAAACCCGCGGCGAGCGCGGGCTGGAAAATAAAACGTTGTCAGGTGCTAGACCAGCAGCGCCTGCCTGGCGCTGTCGTGCCCCCGCAGCATCAGGGTGCCGGAGCCTGGCCACGACCGGCCGGTGTAGGGCGCGAGCAGGGAGCCATCGAGAACCCCCCTGGCCCAGCCGAGGGCGTCGTGCGCCTCGGCGCCGGCGAACGAGCCGCCGGTCTCGACGGCGAGGACGCCGCCGCTGATGGGGTGCCTACAGATGACGAGGCCACCCGGGCCAAAGCCAATGAGCGAGGTTGCGTCGGAGCCGAAGACGCGCCGGAGCGCGGCTTGGCGGTGCGGGGGGAGTTCAGAGAACGTCATTGAGGGAGTGTAACGCCGCGCCGCCCTCGAGGCTTCGCTACCTGTGGACAACCGGCGAGCGCCGCGAAGCTACTTTTTCCGGTCGGCGATTCTGACCGCGAGCGCCGCTAGCTGATCCGGATCAGAGCGTGGCCCGTCTGCTGACGAAATCCAGCCCTCGTACTTATCGAACCAGTGCTCCTTGCCCGACAGCGTCTGACGCCACTCCCCTCGTCTGAGGTGCTCGGTGCCGTGCATGGGCACGAGCTTGATATGGGCGTGGTCGATGCCGGTTCCCTCGCCGATGACACCCACCCGGCCCACATCGGGAAAGGCACGCTCGAGCATGGCCGCGGCTTTCTGCGAGGCCTGAATGAGCGGCCACAGGACGTCGTCTGGCAGCTTGAGCACATCGCTGCCGTGGTGCGCTTTCGGTATGACGCACGAGAAGCCCTCCGTGTTCGGATCGAGGGTGAGGAAGGCCATGAAGCCCTCGTTCTGCCAGAAAACACCTGGCGTCGAGAGGTGCCCCGCGGCAATTTCGCAGAACGGGCAGGCGCCGGCAGTCGTGCGGGCCGCGTACTCAGCCATGGCTACGCCTTTCCCTGCCGTCGCTCGAGCCCCAGGTCGCGGAGCTGCTCCGCGGTGGCCAGCGCCGGCGCACCCGTGGTGAGGTCGCGGCCCTCGCCCGTCTTGGCGAAGGCGATGACCTCGCGGATGCTCGGCTCGTTGCAGAGGACGGTCATCAGCCGGTCGAAGCCCCAGGCGATGCCGCCGTGCGGCGGCGCGCCGTGCGAGAAGGCGTCGAGCATGTGGCCGAAGCTCGCCTGAATCTGCTCCGGCGTGCTGCCCATGATCTCGAGCACCTTGGTCAGCGCCTCCGGCGTGTGGTTGCGGATGCTGCCGCCGCCAATCTCGGAGCCGTTGAGGGCGATGTCGTACTGTGTAGTCAGAATCTCGCCAATGCGTTCGCCCGCCATTAGCCAAGCCATATGCTCGGGCTTCGGCGCAGAGAACGGGTTGTGCGTGAACGTCCAGCTGCCCTTCTCGGTCTTCTCGAAGAACGGAAAGTCGACGATCCAGCAGAACGCGAGCAGGTTCGGATCCTCCTTGCTCTCGCGGAGGTCCGGCTTGTCGCTGCCAAATTTCTCCATTGCCTCGGCGTGCGTGAAGCGCGGGAAGGGCACCTGCTGAATACGCATCTGAGGCACGACGGCTGCCACGAGCGCAATCAGGAGCCGCTCGTTGAGGGAAATAACATCTTCCGCCTCGACGAAGGCCATCTCCATATCGAGCTGCGTGAACTCCGGCTGGCGGTCGCCGCGGGTGTCCTCGTCGCGCATGCAGCGGGCGAACTGGAAGTACCGCTCGAAGCCCGCGGTCATCAGGAGCTGCTTGTACTGCTGGGGCGCCTGCGGGAGGGCGTAGACGTAGCCGGGATCGCGGCGGGACGGCACCAGGTAGTCGCGGGCGCCCTCCGGCGTCGCCTTGCCGAGGAGCGGCGTCTCGATTTCCACGAAGCGCTCGGCGGCGAGGAAGTTTCGGGCGAAGAGGGCGACCTCGGCGCGGCGGCGGATGTTGGCCTGCAGGCGCGGACGTCGGAGGTCGAGGTA
This sequence comes from Minisyncoccota bacterium, assembly GCA_036516995.1. GTDB lineage: Bacteria > Patescibacteriota > Minisyncoccia > Phycocordibacterales > JAACPR01 > DATDYW01. The sequence goes on along the minus strand of DATDYW010000017.1, from coordinate 6,873 downwards.
GCGCTTCGAGAGGCGGACCTCCTCGCCAATTTCTCTGCCGTCGCCGCGCACATCAAACGGCGGCGTCTGCGCCTCGCTCAACACCTCGATGTCGGCGACCTCGAGCTCAATCGCGCCATTTAATTCGCCCGGCTTCACATTACGCTCTGGTCGGGCGTTCACCTTGCCGCTGACCCGCACGACCCACTCGGGTCGCACCCGCGAGCCAGCTTCGTGGGCATCCGTCGCGCTCGGCAGCACGACCCCCTGCACCCGGCCGGTTTCATCGCGGAAATCGAGGAAGATGAGCTTCCCCTGGTCGCGGCGTACGTCCACCCAGCCAGAGATGGAAACAGCCTCACCCACCTTGCCCGCTAGGTCGGCAATACTAGTTCGCTCCATAAGCGCGGGGCAGTTTAGCAGAAAGCCGGCCCCGCGGAAGCGGGGCCGGCTCTCTCTGTGGAAGGGGCTACCTCACTTCCCCGGCGAACTGGATGCGGACGTCCCGGTCGATGCCGATGTACTTGAAATCGAAGAACGTGGTGTCGAACTTGAAGTCTGCGGCGAAGGTGCTGCCGGTCGCGGTTGCGTCGAACTGGATCGGCTGCGTCTTGCCCCTGAAGGTGAGGTTGCCAGAAACAGAGTAGACGTTGGCACCTGAGCCAGCCTGAATCGATTTCAGATCGAAGACAATCTCCGGGTTCGCCGTGCAGTCAAAGAAATCTGGTGTGCAGAGGTGCCTGTCGAGCCCGTCTTTGCCGGTCGAAACGGTGGCAGTCTTGATGGTGAAGCGACCGGCAACGGGAAGCCCGTTCTGGCCAAACTGCACGCCGCTAACCGAGGTTTCTTTGAATGTTCCAGTTTCTATTTTTCCCGGACCGTACCCCGTGAAACTGAAGGATGTGAGCGTTGCCTGCTTGTTCGAGGGAACGGTAAGAGTTGTGGTGGAGGCGGTCGTGGTGGCAGCTTCATCACCAACCTTGGCAGCGGGCACGCTATCCGGAGCCTTTGTTTGGATGGCCCAAAGTACGATTACCCCAATTACGACGACCAGGACGAAGATGGATAGAGCTCGCATTTTTGTGGCGTTTAGTCTAATTTTTGGCCCCTCTGATTAATCTGGCTAAGCGCCCTTTTCGGAGCCGGCCGATTCTACCACTAATAAACCCAGCCTTAGCCTGGTTGTTTATTGTTTATCAGAGGCTAAGGCTGGGTTTATCGGCGCTTTAGGTGGAATAGATTAGGTTGGGAGAATGCCAAGAAAGGAGAAGTTTCGCCCTGGCGGCATTTACCACATTTGCAATCGCGGTACGGAAAAACGGACAGTTTTCGAAGACGAATTAGACTATGAGCGATGTCTTGCTGGTCTGTACATTGCGAATTCGACTACGAACATTGAGTTGAGCGAAAAGCCCGGACTGAGTCTTGGTGATCAACTTTGGCTAGAGCGAGGCAACCCACTCGTTGAAATTGGTCCCTATTGTTTGATGCCGAACCATTTACACTTAACCCTTAGAGAGGTTGAGCCGGGCGGTGTCGCCCGCTTCGTGCATAAATTTACTACTGGGTACAGCTGCTACTTCAATGCCCGCCACCGTCGAGGCGGCAGGCTATTTCAAGGACCCTATAGGGCCAAAGAGGTTAAAGATAATCGGTATCTACTCCACTTAGCCGGCTATATCCACGCAAACCCAAAAAAAATTTCCCAGCATACAAACTGTTCGCCGCAGGAAATATTCGAAGTGCTAAAAAGATATGGCTGGTCTAGCCTACCGGACTATCTTGCTGTTGAGAGGCCTGAACGGCGAATTCTTGGTGAAAAATTCATAGCCGATATCATTGCACTCGGCTTCACCCCAGAATGGTTTTTTGATTTTTTGAGCACCCCGCGTCCCGTCGGCGAGGCTAAGGCTGGGTTTATTGGGAATTTATTTTAGCGGAGGCCAACAGCTTTCCGTTCACCCCAGAATGGTTTTTTGATTTTTTGTCCCGTCGGCGAGGCTAAGGCTGGGTTTATTGGGAATTTATTTTAGCGGAGGCCAACAGCTTTCCGTACTCGGGAAAGAACTCCGCCAGCGACTTCGCGGGCGCGATTGGCACCAGAGGCGAGGCGAGACTCAAGGGCGGTGGGGTCGGCGGCGATGGCGGCGTAGCGCTCGCGGAGCGGCGCGAGGAAGGCACCGAGGTCCTCGAGCAGCGCCTCCTTGAGATCTTTGTACTTTCCTGCTTTCTCGGCGTAGAGGGTGTTGAGCTCGGCTTTTGGTTTGAGCAGTGCGTGAATAGCGTAGACGTTCTGCGGGACGTCGCCCGAGGAGTCGGTGACGATAGACATCACCTGTTTCGCCAGCTCATCACGCGTGGCCAAGAGTGGAATGACGTTGCCATAGCTCTTGCTCATTTTTCGGCCATCGGTGCCCGGAACAGTACCCACATCCTCCGAGATGAGACCCTCCGGCATCTTGAATGTCTCGCCATACGCGTTGTTGAACTTCTGCGCGAAGTCACGGGTGAACTCAATATGCTGCTGTTGGTCTTTACCCACCGGCACGAGGTCAGAATCCTCGGCGAGGATATCGGCGGCCATCAAGAGCGGGTAGTAGAAGGTGCCGGCGGAGGGCTCGACGCCCTTCGCCACCGCGTCTTTGTACGAGTGGGCTCGCATCAGGTACGGCACCGTGGTGAGGCAGGAGAGGTACCAGGCGAGCTCGGCGTGCTCGGGGACGTCGGACTGGCGGAAGAGGGCGACGTCGTCCTTGAGCCCGGCCGCGAGCAGGATGCCGGCAATCTCGGGGGTCGAGGCGCGAAGCTCGGCCGCGTCGCGCACGGTGGTCAGCGCGTGCTGGTCGGCAATCATCGCCCGCACCTCGCGCTCTTCGCCCTGTAGCCCCACCAGCGGCACGATAGTGCCGAAGTAGTTGCCGACGTGCAGCTGCCCCGAGGGCTGGATGCCGGTGAGGACGATTTTCTGAGCCATAGCTGGCCAATCCTAACCCGCGCTCGGCTAGGCTGCCAGGGGAATCTCGAAGGCAAACGTTGAGCCCTTCCCTTCCCCGTCTGACTTAACCGAGACGGCACCCTTGTGGTAGTCGACAATGGTCTTGGCGATGTAGAGGCCGAGGCCGGTGCCGCGGATATTGGACTTCGAGGCGTTCTGGGCGCGGGCGAACTTCTGGAAGAGGCCGGCGAGCGACTGCGGTGAGATGCCGAGGCCGTTGTCGCGCACCTCGAAGCGTGCCTTGCCGTTCTGCCGCGCGAGCGACACCTGCACCTCGCCCTGCGGCGTGTACTTCACCGCGTTGTCGATGAAGTTTCCGACCACCTGCTTGAGCTTGTTGCGGTCGCCAACGACATCGATCGAGTCGGCGCTGATGTTAATCGAGAGCTTAACCTTGTCGGCGGGAATGTTCGGGGCGATCTCCTTTGCCACCTCCTGCACCAAATCGCGCATCGAGAACCGCTCGCTGGTGTACTTCATTCGGCCGAGCTCGATTCGGCTGACGTCGAGGTAGTCGGTGATGAGCCTGGCCATGTCGTGCGCCGATATCTGAATGCGCTTGAGTATCTCTCCCACCTCCGATCCAATCGAACCGTAGTCCCCCTCCACCAGCATCGAGGCGTACCCCTTGATGGCGGTGAGTGGCCCACGCAGCTGGTGGCTGGCGAGCGACACGAACTCCGACTTCTGCTTATCGAGCTCTAGTAGCCGGACGTTCGTGGTCTCTAGGTTTTCGGCGAGGGTCTCAATTTTCTCTCTCTGCTGAATCTCTCGGCGCACACTTTTTACGAGAATAAGACCCACAATCGAGGTCAGAATAAGTGTTACCCCAACTAGAATTTGGTCTGTGAGGCTATTCGCAAAGGCAAGTTCTGATCCGAGAACTAACAAAAGGGCAGTGGTTAGTGCTTGAGCGCCAAACATTTTTATATTGAAAGCGCTATAACGAACAATGAGAAATACAAAGTACGCCAAGAAAATCGGCATACCGAAAAGGCCATAAATTTCGTAATTGTAGACGTACTCCCAGGCGTCGCTCTCAGCTAAGAGACTGACCAAGAAGGTAGAGGAGAAGAAGAAAAGAAGGAAAACAAGAGTTCCTATGCTCGCCAGAAAGACCTGTTTCCTAGCTTTACCCTTCGCTGTTTTTCGATATGTAGAAATAGCAAAAACAGCAATTGCAAGAATAAATATTGCCTCTGCAAAATAGGCGTATCTCGTGAGACTTTCATTTTCAACCGCCTCGCATATATTTGCATCGTAAAGAGGTAGATTGTTACCCGTAAGGGCAATGACAGCAGTAGGTAAAATTACAATGCATGCAGCCCATTTTTGCCACTTAGGCAAGTCTTTTCCTGTTATAAATACGTACAAGAACCAATATGTAAAAAAGAACATCAACACAGCCAGAAGGTCTAGAAGCGACCACGTGAAAAGGGTGTTGGCTGAACCAAAGAAAGAGAACCAACTACTCAAGTCTAAGACACACCACAGGGCGAATGTGAAGCAAATAGAAAAGAACAGGACACTAGAAAGGTCTTTGGCTTTAATTAGTATGAAGACACCGAGAGCCAGCGCAATTACTGCTGCGGGTAGGTGTGAATAGAGAAGTAGCCCAAAAGAAATTTGGTTGACGGTGTAGTCGTAGCAGTACTGGAGGTTAATTAAATCAGCCATTTCTAGTTGAAGAAGCCTCAACATCACCCGTGCACCCCTCCCCTTCTTCTAGAGACTCTGTCGAGCAGTAAGTTATTTCACAGAGGTCTGCGTCTGGGGGACATTCAAAATTTTGACATACATGTTCTTCGAGACACAGAGGAGCGTCAGCTGCAGATATTAAAATTTTCATGTAAGGCTCCTGTTGGAAATCGCTATCGGCAGACTCTTCGTCGGCAATAAAACAATTGTGTTTTTCTTGGTCGCAATCCGCATAAACCGTTAGAGGATAATCACGTTCGATATAATCTTTCTGAAATCTGCGGGCACCAATAAGAAGAACAGTGGCGACGATCATAAACAAGAAAACGGGTACTCGTCTTGGGGTTTTCATATTTTGCGCCTCTCCATACTCGTACCGCTCTATTGTATCTGACTCTTCTGTGTCACGCGCGGGTGAGCAACAGCCTCCCGTCTTTTCTCAAGCGAGCACTTTGTTTCGAGGGCCTGTCCCACCTCTGGTGGGTAGCAGGTCCAAAATTGGGCGTCTTCGATGCCGGTTGGATTTAAAGGTACGATTAATGGCGCTACCCCGAACGATCTGACCGACTCGTCTATGGCGGGTTGCACTATTTTCTCAGTGAACTCTATTTCCTCGCGAGAATAGGAGAAACTTTCAAATAGGATGGCGTGTGCAACAAACAGACTAAGAAAGGGTGAGTAATATATTTCTGCTTTTCCTCCCGCCGAACGATACCAAGAGGAGAGGTCGAGTGAGTTTGCGAGGGACGAAAAGTTTACGGCCCGGAAGAGGTCCTTATGTAGTTCGGGCAGTGATTGGCCGGTACATGTGGTGATGTCGTTAAGACGTAGTCTCTTGTTAATTAAAGTGTGGGGAATAACCCACTCGTTTTTATAGTTTAGGCACCCACGCAGGCTAATTTTTCTAATTACTGGTAGCCGAACAAGTGATTTTTTGAATACATTCGCCATTGAGTGGAGATCGTCGTGATATTCCAGAATTAGTGGTTCTAGCCCAAACCCACTAGCAATACTTAAGAAGCGTAAGGTTTCGTAGTTCGGAGTAGCTACCTGTCGATGGAAAATAGCTAGCGGCTTGCCCTTACAAAGCTCGGGGCTCCAAGGGAGCCCCACTCCACGATCAAGCAATAGAGCCTCTACCTTGGGCCTTAAATGCTTGCGTTTCTCTAACTGATCAAGCGCCTCGGAGAGCCTTGTGTATTTGATCATCTCGATGACGCAAGGCTAGCACGGCTGGGAAAAGGAAAACCTAGCGCCACGGTCACGGCGCTAGGTACTGGAAGAGGCTGCTCGCCGCCTCGGCGAGCGGGGCGCCAAAGCGTTTCCACAGGGCAATGGCGATTTCGACGATAACACCCCACCGGACGGTCCAGTAAATGTTCGAAATCACCAGGCTAGCGAGGAAGATTTTCCAGTCGCTGCGGTCTAGCGGGCCGGTCTTCCCATGCCTGAAGTAGGCGGTGGTGACGAAGGAATCCTGGAAGATGCTCAGCACAACGAAGGCCGTTCCGTGGCCGCGGTTGATTGCCCACAGGATTATTTTCGCCACAGCTACGGGCAACGCCACGATGACCCTGTAAATCCAGGTGAGCGGCGGAAACCTGAAGCGTTTGCCCCAGAAGTGGTCAATGATGGAGTGCTCCTCGGTTGCCAGCGCGGCGGTTTTGATGGCGGAAATCCCGAGCCAGTCAATGCCGGTTTTCTGGTGAATCAGCAGGTAGGTGCTGTTGAGCGCCGCCGATGCCAGCGTCATCACCGCGAAAGCTTTCACGGGGCCAAAGTAGACAATGGCTGCCACGTAGAGCGGATTGTCGAACAGCCAATCCACGACCTGGTAGAGGCCACGCACAACGGTCAGGAGCCAGAGGGGGGCTCCGGTGTGCTCCTTAACTTTTTCGTTGATGCGCTTGAGCATGGAAGAAGGGTTCATTTATCATAACGATACAAGGAGTATCAAAAAAAGCAAGGCAGGTTACTGCCGGAGGTGTCGCGCCCTGATTCTCGTTACCCCCTACTCCGTACCCGAGCAGTCCGCCTCTTCCGCATCGCAAGGAACAGCCTCGCAGGCAATTTCACCCGAGGTACACTCGGCGTCGCAAGAATCATCTGCGCAGCGCCCAAAATCGGCGGCACTGAGCTGCCAAACCTTGTACGTAGCCAACCCGTTTGGCGGGCAGTAGTCCTCACAGTCGCGCACGTAG
>DATDYW010000016.1:0-6734 GCA_036516995.1 Minisyncoccota bacterium | reverse complement strand
ACGTACACTGAGTTTGCGGGACACGAGGCCGAAAAAGTCAAGGTGTCTAAAAAGATCGAATCTTTAAGATTCGATCTTTAAGATCGGATCTTTTATCTTTAGTTGATTTTGCCTCGCGGGCGTGTCGTCCAAGACAGAGTGTCCGAGGCCAGCTTAGAACGCGTCAATCGAGGTGGCGTAGGTGTGGTCGACCTCAACGAACGAGGCGTGCTTCTCGTCGAAGTGGAGATCAATAACTCCAGTGGGGCCGTTTCGATGCTTCTCGATCATTATCTGGGCGATGCCGGGGCGATCGGAATCATCTTTGTATTTATCTTCTCGGTGAATGAAGATCACCACGTCGGCGTCCTGCTCGATGGAGCCCGAGTCGCGCAGGTCGGAGAGGCGAGGCTTGCCGCCGCGGTCCTCCACCTTTCGCGAGAGCTGCGAGAGGGCGAGCACGGGCACGTCGAGCTCGCGGGCGATGCCCTTGAGCGCGCGGGAAATCTCCGTGACCTGCTGCACCATCGAGTCGTAGCCGCGGGAGTTGACGGGCGCGAGGAGCTGCAGGTAGTCCACCACGATGAGCCCGAGTCCGCGCTCGGCCTTCAGCCGACGCGCCGCGGAGCGAATGGAAATGGCGGTGAGCATTGGCCGCTCGTCCACGAAGATGGGCGCCTCGGAGAGCTTCGAGGCGGCCTCCACGAGGCTCTGCTCCTCGTGGTCGTCGAGGTGCTTGCCTGTGCGCAGCTTCCAGGAGTCAACCTTCGCCTCGGCGGCGAGCATCCTGTCGGCGAGCTGCTGGCTCGACATCTCGAGCGAGAAAATCACCACCGGCAGCTGCATCCCGATGCCGACGTGCCGGGCGATGTCGAGCGCGAGCGACGTTTTACCCATCGACGGGCGCGCGGCGAGAATGATGAGGTCGGACGGCTGCAGGCCCGAGAGCTTGTGGTCGAGGTTCTTGAAGCCGGTCGAGACGCCGCGCAGCCCGCCGCCCTGCTCGCGCCGCGCCTGGATCTGCTCGATGGCGCCCGGGACGATGCTGCGCATCTCGCGGAGGTTCGCGCCGCTCCGCTGCGGGTTCGTCGCCTCGAATATTCTTTTCTCCGCTCGATCGAGAAGCACTTCGAGATCCGATGACTCGTCGTAGGCCTGGGCGAGAACATCCTCCGCAGCGCGAATGAGGTTCCTGGCGGCGTACTTGCGCTGGACGGTCTCGGCGTAGTGCTGCGCGTTGGAAGGGGAGGGGACAGCCTCGGCGAGCTCGGCGAGGTAGCCGGGGCCACCGGCCGCTTCGAGCATTCCAAGTTCACGGAGTCGTCCAGAGACGGAAACCAGATCGAGCGGCTGGCCCCTCTGGGCGAGCTCGAGCATCGCGGTGAAGATGACGCGGTGCCGCTCGCCGTAGAAGGACTCCATCCCGACGCTCTCGATGGCGTCGTGCACCGCCTCGGGGCGCAGCAGCAAAGCACCGAGGAGCGCTCGCTCGGAGTCGAGGCTCTGCGGCGGGACCTTCATACCTTTGCTGGCTGCCATAGCTGCCGGATTCTAGCAGAGGGGGTCAGGCCGAGGGTGCGCCTGAAATGAGGATGGGCGGGGGAGAGGGTGGGGAGAAGGAGAAGTGGTAAGTAATAGGTAGTAAGTAACAGCAGGAGGAGCACAAACCATAGCTTTGGAAACGAAAAAGCCTCAGCGCGGGGGTGCGCTGAGGCTCAGGATGATGGCCGTAACCGTTCGCGGCGACGTTTGAGGAATGCCCTGACGTCGTCCCGCTGGCAGCTCATCGCCTTAGCCGAGATGGCCACGACGGCGAGCGCCGTGTAGACGGGCAGAGCGGCGGCGGTCGCGGACGACCAGTTGGTCGCGCCGAGGTTCACCACGGCGGCGAGGCCGTACGTCGTCCACGGGCCCCAGGGCTCCGCGCGCGGGTTGCCCCTGAAGCCGACAACCGTTACGTACACGGCGAGGGTGTCCGCTGCGATTGCGAGCCAAATGGCCACGTCGCCGGAGCCGGTCGCGAGCAGGAAGCCGATTGCCGTTGCGGCCAGCGCGCCCACGAAGTAGTCGGCGGGCCCGAGCCTCTGGAACGTGCCGGAGGACCAGACCATCTTGATGACGATGGTCGGGCACACGGCAGCCAGCAGGATGACCCAGACGGCATCGTGGCGTTCGTCGGTCAAGATGTAGGACACGAGCGCAATCCACCCGAGCGCCGCCCAGATGATCCAGGCGATGAGCGACGGGTTGTGCGTCTTTCTGATGATGTGCCGCAGGTAGGGCGGAAAGGCGAGGAGGTTGATGAACCCCGCGATTGCGCCACACCACCAGGTCACCGTGTTTTCGAATTTGAAAATTGAGTCGAACATTTGCACAAAACGATAGCATATTTATATATAAAAAGCAAATGCGCGCCGCCACCGTTTGCGTCGCCGCGCGCGGGCGTGCAACAATGCCCGAACCGTGCCCGCCTTCCTCCGCAGCCTCGCCAACGCCGCCGCCTCGGTCGGCCTCGTCCTAGCCGTGTTCGCCTCGGGCTACTACCTCGGCGGGCAGAACCTGTCGCTGCCGATCTTCGACGGGGAGGCCGCCGCGAGCGAGCCGGCCGATCTCTCGGAGTTCTGGCGGGTCTGGCAGCTGATCGATAAAAAGTTTCAGCCCGTCGGCACCACGACGGTGCCGACCGACAGCGAGCGCGTGGAGGGCGCCATTCGCGGGCTCGTCGACTCGCTCGGCGACCCCTACAGCACCTACCTCTCGCCCAAGGAGCTCGACCGCTTCGAGGACACGCTGTCGGGCTCGCTCGAGGGCGTCGGGATGGAGCTGGGCAAGAACGACGACGGCGAGCTAACCGTCATCGCGCCGCTCAAGGGCTCGCCCGCCGAGCGTGCCGGGGTGAAAGCCGGCGACATCGTGGCCGAGATCGACGGCGAGCCGGCGGCCGACCTCGACGTCTCCGAGGCGGTCTCCCGAATTCGCGGCAAGGCGGGCACCACCGTTGGGCTCACCCTGCTGCGCGAGGACGTCGAGGAGCCAATCGAAATTGTGATCACCCGCGAGCGCATCCGCGTGCCGTCGGTGGAGGCGAAGCGAATCAGCGGGGGCATCCTCGAAATCTCCATCGCGTCTTTCACCGACGATCTCGGCGAGCAGTTCGAGGACGCGCTCGCCGAGGCCAAGGCGACGCCGAGCGACAAGGTGCTGCTCGATCTGCGCGGCGACCCGGGCGGCTACCTCGGCGGCGCGGTCGACGTTGCCAGCTGGTTCCTCGCGGCCGGCGAGCCGGTGGTGCGCGAGCGCTCGGCCAGCGAGCCCTCGGAGGTGCTGCGCAGCAAGGGGCGGGAGTTCTTCGTCCGCCCGAAGATCGCCGTGCTGGTTGATCGTGGCTCGGCCTCGGCGGCGGAGATTCTCGCCGGCGCGCTGGCCGAGCGGGCGGGCGCCCGGATCTTCGGCGAGCGCACTTTCGGCAAGGGCACGGTGCAGGAGCTAGTAGACCTGCCCGAGGGTGGCGCGGTGAAGGTGACGGTGGCCGAGTGGCTCACGCCCGCCGGCAAGTCGATTTCGCCCGACGGTCTTGAACCGGATGTGGAAGTTGATGATCTCTCTGAAACAAAAGAAGATGAGGTGAGGCAGGCGGCGGTGGACTATCTTCTAGGAAAGTAACAAGGAACAAGTAATAGGTAGCAAGTTAGAAAACGGGGTCATTAGTCTGTACTTGTTCCTTGTTACCTGTTACTTTTTACCTCGCTTAGATGAAAATCATCCTGCTGCGGGACGTGAAGGGGGCGGGGAGGAAGGGCGAGGTGAAGGACGTGCCGCAGGGCTACGCCAGCAATTTTCTGATTCCGCGGCAGCTGGCCGTCGAGGCGACGCCGCGGGCAATCGCCGAGGCGACGGCGAGGGCCACCCGCGAGGCGGGGGAGCAGGCGGTCTCCGACGAGATTGCCCGCGAGACGCTCGCCGCCATTGACGGCAAGACGGTGCCAATTGTCGCGAAGGCGAGCGAGAAAGGGCACCTCTTCGCCAAGCTTCACGTCCCCGAAATTATTACAGCAATTCACGCGGCTACTGGCGCGACGGTGAACTCGTCGTGGCTTGTTGGTGCAGAAAATATTCGCGTAACAGGTGAGCACAAAGTTTCCGTTGAAGCGGCGGGGGAGAAAGCGGCAGTAACGCTCGTAGTCAGTGCCGCGTAGAGCATCTCTGCCGGCAATTAAATTAAAGTTAAAAATACACCGGTTCAACCGGTGCCACCGATTGAACCGGTGTGGAGAACGGCGGCGTAAAAGGAAAAGCCCCGCGGTGGGGGCTGAAGGGTGGGGTTGCTAGGTGAGGACGGCGTGGGCGGCCCGCTCGGCGCGGTGCAGCGCGTCCCAGAAGGCGCGCTCGACGTTCTGCATGGTCTGCAGGCTGTCCTGGCGGCCAGGGAAGACCGTGGGGCCGTTGACGCCCATGGCGCCGACCTCGCAGACGATGCCGTCCTGGTCAGCGTGCTCAGCTTCACGCGCGTCGTCGGCCGGGTGGGCCGTGACGCAGACGAGGCAGCCGTCGCTCGGCGCCTTCCCGCTGGCGGCCCGCTCGGTTGGGCAAACCAGGAGCTGCTGGAACGGTGCTTCGGGACTGCTGCTCACGCGGAGCGCGAGCCAGAGGCGGCGCCGGCCTTCGAGCCGTCGCACCGTGCGGGTGACGCTCTCGCCGCGCTCGACCACCTGGGCCGGGGAGTCGGCGTCGCCCAGGACTCCGAACAAAAATGTTGGTAGCTCAATGTGCTTCATAGGCTCTTTCTCTTACATTTCTACTGCTGCGTCAAGCCCAGCAACCTTACGGAGATCCTATCTCTGTCAATGACGGAGATAGGATCTCCGTAACCAAACCCTAAAAGAAAACCTCGCCGATGGGCGAGGGTTTGGCTTCAGATTAGCCCAGCCTGATGGGCGGCAGTGAAATGCTCCTTGGCCAGTTCGCTGCCGAGGACAGCCACTCGGCGATGCTGCTCGAGGGTGAGGCCTTCGGCCAGGCCGTCAATCGAGACGATGCCACGCTCGAGGTAGACGGCGTCGACGGCCGCATCGTCTGGCTGGGGTGCTTTGGGATGTTCCATACCGCTCCATTCTACGCACCGCCACCCCAAAAGAAAAACTGGCTCCGGAGAGCCAGGCTTTCCTGTGACTTCGACGCCTACGCCGCGAGGACGTCCACAATTGGCTTCTTGACGACCGTGCCGTCGAAGCACTCCTTGCGGACGGTGCGGAACTTCACGATGCCCGCCTTGAGAGCGAAGATGGTGTGGTCCTTGCCGAGGGCGGTGTTCTTGCCCGGTATGATGGGGGTGCCGCGCTGGCGGACGATGATGGAGCCGACCTTCGCGGCCTCCCCGTCGTAGAGCTTGGTGCCCAAATACTTCGGGTTGGAGTCGCGGAGGTTCTTTGTTGCGCCGGCGGCCTTTACCGTTGACATAGTTTTTGTTTACGCGCCCAGAGTCCCGGGTAGGCTAGGGTCGGGTGGTGCCGAATCTAGCAGAGAGACCAGCCGGAGGCAAGCGGCGGGGTGGGGGCTTAATGACGAGGGAAGAGGCCAGAGGGCAGAGGGAAAAAGTTAAATCGGTCTCAGTAAGAACATCAACTCGTCGCTGGCGGCGAGAGATTTTCTGGCTGGTGGGAATGGTGTTTTGGATTGTCACACTCTGGTTATCTACGGAAGGGGAGGCAGCACCTGTTTTTGTTGTTCCGGGCGGGGCGCCGGGCGTCGAGCCGCTCTGGGCGGACGGCTGTCTGCCGATTATTGCCTCCAGCCGAGGCAGGTCGTACTACTTCAGCTGGTGCGAGCAGGCCGCGAACCTGTCGCCGGCCAACCTGCGGCGCTTCTGCTCGGTGGAGGAGGCAGAGGGGGCAGGGTACGGGGCGGCGAAAGGATGCATTCGGGCGGATTAAGAATTAAGAGTTAAAAATGAAGAATTTCGAACTCGGAACGACCTCATTTCCTGAAAGTCTAGAATTCTTAATTTTTCATTTTTAACTCTTAATTTGCCCTCAAAATACCCTTTAAAGGGGCGGTCAAAATAGCGAGGCTCTGCCGTAAAAATCCTTATTTTGCAAGCTCTATTTGGTGCTGGCCGTAAATTTTCCCATTGACTTGGTGCCCCGAACCTGCTAGGCTGCACCTTGGCCTGGATGACCTGTCCTGGCTTTTCTTTTGCCTCGGGAAGTCCCGAGGCTACCTGCTGCTCCGGCTCCGACCCCACGACCGCCACGGATGCGAGGGGACGAAAACCGGCCCAGCCTGCGCCCGAACGTTACGGATGCGCGCGCAGATTAAACCCTAGCAAACAGGCTTATCGTTTCTTTCACCGTCGGTCTCACCATGCTCGTGTCGGCCACCGGCTTCGACCCCCTCGCGGGGGTGATGCCCGCTGCCGCCCCCGCCACCTCGACCGCCGCTGCCCTCCCCGTGGCGACGAACGACGGCGTTCCCGCCGCGGTCCGCGCCTACTGGGCGGACGAGCCGATTATGGTGAAGGTCGCCTCCTGCGAGTCAAACTTTCGCCAGTTCGGCGAGGACGGCCAGCCGCTCTTGGGCTGGGCCAACCCGGAGGACATCGGCGTGATGCAGATCAACCGAAAGGCGCACGCCGCCAAGGCGAAGGCGCTCGGCCTCGACCTCGGCACGCTGGAGGGCAACCTCGCCTTCGCCCGGCACCTCCACAGGACGCAGGGCCTCGCGCCGTGGGTCTACTCCAAGCACTGCTGGAGCCCGCA
>DATDYW010000015.1:0-15284 GCA_036516995.1 Minisyncoccota bacterium | reverse complement strand
TCCTGACGCCAGAGCGCGAGGGTGTTCCTGAACTGGAACGACCAGAGGGTCCAGCCATTTTTCTCGATTTCGCGTCGCTTCCTCCCAATAATTTCTTCGGCAGTCTCTCCGGCGTGGGGACCGAAAGGATGCCAGAAGCCGATGGTGAACTCGGGAGTGGGGGGCACAGGAAAAGAGTAGCACCGGAGAAACGTCGATTGAAAAATACCCCATCTGGGGTACGATGCCCGCGGCCTGTTCTCAATTCGGGTGATTAGTTTAGTGGTAAAACTGCGGTCTCCAAAACCGCCGTCGGGGGTTCGATTCCCTCATCACCCGCCAGCGAAAAACCGGGCAAAGCCCCGGTTTTTCTGCTGTCGCGGGTGATGAGGGAATCGAAAGCCGCAGCGCAGCCGAGCGGAGCGAGGGTCCGGACCGACCCCCAGGGGAGGCCCGGCGCCGAGGCGGGGTCGCGAGCACTTAGCTGAATGCCGGCTTTGCCGGCAGGAGGCTTAGTGACTCGTGACCGATTCCATCGTTCGTGGCGGCGCGAGGGAACGGGTGGCCGATTCCCTCATCTTTTCCTTATCCTCCCCTCACCTCCCCTTTGCATTACTGGGGCGATCGCTGCCCAAGCAGAAAAGTCAGGGGTTGACCGCGGCCCCTGGTGTCGGTAGGTTGCTGGCGAAGCGCGTTAAAACATTGCCTCGACGGAGTTGGGACTCACCGACCGAATTCACTTAGCCCCAAGGTGCTCTCCTCTCCCTCAGGCGAACAGCCCGCCAGCGAGAGGACGCTAGTGCGTGCAGGGGCAAAAGCCAACAGGCAGAGCTGGTCTGGGAACCGGTCGAAGCGGAAGTGAGGTAAACCGTGCAGGTACACGGCCGAGCCTAGCTACGCTCGGTGCAATCCTGCCCGCTTCACCACCCGCCGCGCACTGGCGGGTGGTTTTCTATTTACATCCGATCCTCTACGAGAGCGCCGCCTTTCGGCGGCGCTCCTCCCTACTTCTTCACCTCCTTGAACATCACGTGCTTCCGCAGCTTCGGGCTGTACTTCTTCACCTCGATTTTGCCGGCGTGCTTGCGCTTGTTCTTGCGCGTGTAGATTCGCTCCCCGGTGGAGGCGTTGCGGAGGATGATGAGGTTGTCCTGCGACATAGCTTCTTTTTAGGCCCGCAGAATCTAGCACGCGACCTCGAACCTAGCAACACGTATCCAGAAGAAATAAAAAATGGACGCCAGCTTTGCCGCAGCTGGCGCCCCGGAGGTGGCTAGCCTCCTGTCTGGTCACCCGTAGTCGGCCTGTGGGCTACGGGGTCATTGAATTTGTACCGTGGATGAACATCTTTACAATTGTATCATCTATACAGCTATATGTCAATATCTTCGCCTTCGCACCTCGCGCCTCGTGCCTCTTCCCCGCCCTATTGACACTCGCCTTTAAGTCTGATAGCGTATGGGCGTTACAAACATTAGCCGAAACGACCTTATGCCTTCGGACTCGCCGTCGCTCGCCCGCAGCCTCGCCACGAAGCTCCTCTTCGTCGTGGGCGTTCTCGTGCTGCTCGGCCTCCTGGCCTGGGCGATTCTGAAGTTCGTCCCGAAGGTCGTCTCCGGCATTGCCGGCGTCGGCGGCGCCGTCTCCGGCCTCTTCGGCGGCAGCGCGCTCGACGTCGCCGTCTCCCCCGACACCGTGCGCTCCGGCGAGCCGGCCAACGTCTCCTGGGTCTACGACGATGCCGACGGCAGCGGCGTCTACTCCCTCTCCTACAACTGCAAGAGCGACGCCACGCTCACCCTCGAGCGCGACGGCTCGGCGAAGAAGACGATGGCCTGCGGCACCGGCTACAGCCTCGGCCAGGACGCCGGCTTCGCCACCGTCACCCCGAAGCTCTCGGCCGGCAGCTCGCTCGCCGACGTTGATCTGCGCGTCGCCTACCGACAGGACAGCAAAGACGTTGCCGAGGGCAGCCAGCTGCTCACCGTCACCGACGGCTCCGGCTACGGCTCCCCCGATCCGGGCGAGAGCGCCGCCTCCGAGGGCACCGTCACCTCCGAGCCTTCCGGCGGCGCCGTCCAGAGCGGCAGCGGCTACACCGTGAACTGGGGCACCGGCGGCTCCGGCGCCACCTACACCGGCGGCCTGCCGAACCTCTCTGTTGGTGGCGCCACCATCGACAGCGACGGCAATCTCACCTTCGATGTCCGCAACACCGGCGGCCGTGCCACTGGCGTTTGGGATTTTATTTACACCACCCCGACCTCGCCGTCGGACACCTTCAACGGTCCCGCGATGATTTCGCTCAACCCCGGCGAGGGCCTGCGCGTCCGCATCCGCTTCGCAGAGGTTGACTCCGGCAGCCACAGCGTCGAGGTTCGCATCGACCCGTACGGCCACATCGCCGAGACGGTTGAGGCTGACAATGTGCTCTTGATGACTGTTCGCCGCAGTGGCTCCTCTTCTGGTGGCGGCAGCTCGAGCGGCAACGACGACGCGAACCTCCGCCTCTACGGGCTCGAGGTTGGCCGAATCGACTCTGACGACGACTTCGACGAGGACGACACCATTTCCGACAACGAAGACGCCGCCGTGAAGTTCAAGGTTCAGAACGACGGCGACGAGGACACCGGCTCCTGGCGCTACGAGGTTGACCTGCCCGGCAGCGGCGACGACTACCGCTCCAGCTCGCAGGGCTCGCTCGACCCGGGCGAGACGAAAACCATCACGGTCAACCTCGGCGAGCTCGATGCCGACGACTACGACATCGAGGTCACCGTCGACTCCGACGACGACGTGGACGAGGAGGACGAGGACGACAACGAGGACTCGGCAGACCTGGAGGTCAACTAAGCCGTAAAACAGTTTGATTCAAAGCCCCGCGCCGCCTTTCGCAGACGGCGCGGGGCTTTGACATTCTCCCTCGCCTGCGGCAGAGTCTTGGGTATGAAGTACTCACAGAACATTGCCCGGCTCGGCGGCTACTGGCACCTGTTTCATGAGGCGGGGGCCCTGGAGGCGGCGGGCAGCATGGCCGGCCGCGACCTCAGCCTTCTCGAACTCTGCCAGGTCGTTGGACTCCTCGGCACCATGACCAGCGGCCTCGTTGCCTTCCGGCACGAGGACCTCCGCTCCCACTGCGCGATGTTCGCGTCCTGCCTGCGCGTTCGCCTCAAAAAAATCAACGACGAAATGGCGCTGGTCACGGGGTTCGCGCTCGTGAGCTTGCCGAACGCAGCGGAATCAATCGACGCGCTCGAGCGAGCGCTCCACGACCTAGACCGCCGTCGAATTTGGTTCGATGAGCCGCGTCGGCTGCTCGCGCAACGCCGAGTGGCCACCGCCCACTAGTGGCGGCTTTTCTTTTGCAGCTCCACCTCCACGAGCAGCGCCGCGTGGTCAGACACCTCCTCCGGCAGCACCTCGAAGCTCGTCACCTCGAGGCCGGGCGACGTGAAGACGTAGTCGGCGAAGCGCCCCGGCTTCTCGTAGAAGCTCGTCCGCGTCGAGGCAACCTCGTGCTCTTCAATCAGGTGACGCATGCCCTCGGCCACAATCCGGAGGCTCTCGGTCTCGGGGTTCAGGTTGAAATCCCCGCACACGACCTGCGGCAAATCGGTGGAATCCATAAAGCTCCGGATGCGGCGCGACTGCTCGAGCCGGTCCGGCGTGTCGGTCTTCCCCTGGCCGTTCCAGAGGCCGTGCAGGTTCACCACGCGCAGGCTCCCACCCGGCTCCGTGCCGATGTCAACCCACTGCAGCCTGCGCCCGTGGTTCCCGCTCCGTCCGGTGTACTCGAGGTTGTCGTAGATAGAGAGGTCCCCCGAGGCGCGCACCTCGAGGCCGCGGCGCACGAAGGTGGCGATGCCGTAGTAGTCGACGCCCGTCGGGCAGAGGTAGCCGACGTGCTCGGGGAGCGCGACGCGCAGGCGCTCGTAGAGGTCGAGGTCAACTTTGAGATGAACATAGGAGCCCTTCGCGGCGTTGCCGCCGCGCGTTTTCAGACTGGCATCGTGGAACACCTCCTGGAAGCAGAAAATGTCGATGGACTCGCGGTACATCTCGAGGAACCACGCGAGCGGCTCGCGCACTCGGCCGCCCCAGAGGTTGAGTGAAACAATTTTCATCAGCAAAAAATACCACGGGAACTTCTGGGCCGACAGACGGGGCGAGAGGCTCAGATGCCGAGTGACGGCGTACAACTGTACGACGAGCGAGAAATCTGGGTCTCGCAGCCCCGACTCGGCGGCCCAGAAGCTAGAGGTCGACCTCGGCGAGCTTAGCGTTGGATTGAATGAACGACTTGCGCGCCGCCACGTCGTCGCCCATCAGCATGTCGAAGACCTGGTCGGCTTCCATCGCGTCCTCGATGGTCACGCGCTTGAGGATGCGGTTGGTCTTGTCCATCGTGGTCTCGCGCAGCTCCTCGGCGTTCATCTCGCCGAGGCCCTTGTAGCGCTGCACGCGAATCTTGGCGCCGCCCTTCTTCTTCGAACCCGGCTCGGAGCCTTCTTCCTCTCCGGCTTCGGGCTCGGCGCCCTCGCCAATGCCGCCCTCCACCTCCTGAATATCGCCGGCAGCGGCCGCGTCCTTGCCGAGGTAGCTGTCCTTCTCGGCGTCGGAGTAGAAGTATTTGATTTCTTTCCCTTTGGTTACCTTAAATAGCGGCGACTGGGCGATGTAGATGTTGCCGTTGTCGAGCAGCGGCTTGAAGTAGCGGTAGAAGAGCGTTAAGAGGAGCGTGGCGATGTGCGCGCCGTCCACGTCGGCGTCGGTGGCGATGATGATTTTGCCGTAGCGCAGCTTGGCGAGGTCGAAGGTGTCGCCGATGGTGGTGCCGAGCGCCACGACGAGGTTGCGAATCTGCTCCGAGCCGAGCATGCGATCGAGCCGCGCCCGCTCGACGTTCAGAATCTTGCCGCGCAGCGGTAGCACGGCCTGGGTGCGCCGGTCACGGCCGCTCTTGGCCGTGCCGCCGGCCGAGTCGCCCTCCACGATGAACAGCTCGGCTTCGTCGGCGCTCTTCGTCTGGCAGTCGGCGAGCTTGCCCGGCAGCGTCATCCCCTCGAGCGCGCCCTTGCGCAGCACCGAGTCCTTGGCGGCCTTGGCGGCCTTCCTGGCGCGCATCGCGAGCGTTGCCTTGGCGACAATGCTCCGGGCGTCGTCCGGGTGTTCCTCCAGGAAACTGGCGAAGGCCTCGCCGAAGGCAGCGTTCACGGCACCGGTCGCCTCCACTGAGCCGAGCTTCGCCTTGGTTTGGCCCTCGAACTGAATCTCGGCAATCTTCACCGATACCACCGCCGTGAGGCCCTCGAGCACGTCGTCGCCTGTGAAGGTGTCCTCGCCATTGCCGTTCTTCGCCTGCTTCTTGACGTAGGCGTTGAGGTTCCGGGTGAGCGCCGTCTTGAAGCCGGTCATATGGGTGCCGCCCTCGGGCGTACTGATGTTGTTGGCGAAGGCGGAGATGCGCGGCGCGATGTCGTCGACGTACTGCAGCGCCACTTCCACGTTCACGCCGTCCTGCTCCTTGTCGACGTAGAAAATGTTCGAGTTCACCGCCTGGTGGTGACGGTTCTGGAATGCGACGAGCGAGCGCAGGCCGCCCTCGAAGTAGAACGAGTAGGAGGGCACGGGGAGGGCGAGGTCTTCGAGCCAGTAGCCGCCGTTCTCCCAATCAACCTTGCCGGCCTCGCGGGCATCAATCACCACGATACGCAAACCCTTCACGAGGTAGGCCTGCTGGCGCATATGGCCGACGACGCGCCGGAAGTCGTAGGCGATCTCTTTGAAAATTTCCGGATCGGCCTCGAAGAAAATTACTGTGCCGTGGGCTTCTGTCGAGCCAACCTTCTTCACCGCCGCCTTTCGCTTGCCGCGCTCGTACTCCTGTAAGTACCGCCCTCCATCTTTGTGCACCTCGGCGCGGACGTACCTCGAAAGTGCATTAACAACAGATGCGCCGACGCCGTGGAGACCGCCGGAAACCTTGTAGCCCGACTTCTCGCCGCCGAACTTGCCGCCGGCGTGGAGCGTGGTCATGATTGTCTCGAGCGCCGAGACCTTGGTGGTCTTGTGGATGTCGACAGGGACGCCGCGGCCGTCGTCGGCCACCCTGATCACGTTGCCCGAGAGGAGCGCCACCTCGATACGGCTGGCGAAACCACCCATCGCCTCGTCGCGGGAGTTGTCGAAAATCTCCGTGATGAGGTGGTGCAGGCCGTCGGGGCCGGTGGTGCCGATGTACATTCCCGGGCGCTTGCGCACCGGGTCGAGACCTTCGAGGACGGTGATTTCGTCGGCGCCGTAGGGGGTGTTTTTTGCTACTGATTTGGCCATAAGGATTCCCGAAGAAACGTAAGGTTAGCTGGGCTATTCTAGCATTTCCAGCTTCCCGAGTACACCTTGACTTTGGCGCCCCCTGACGCTACTCTTTCGGCCGAGCGATCCTTCCTGGACGACTTGGCGGCCTTCTTAGCTTAGCCACGCGGCGCTTCCTCCGAGGCGCAGCGGAGTCCGAGATTGTCTCCCGGGGCCCGCGGCGCTTCAGTTGGTTGCTGTGCCCGCGGCGCCCCGGCCCCCTCTTTGAGCCGGACCGCCCCGCCAGCCGACGGGGTCCGACGAGAACGGCCGTCTCCCGAGCACGCTCGCGCGCTCGGAGACGGCCGATTTTTTATTTGCTTCGCTCAGCGCCGGCAGAAGACGACGAGGCGCCGGAAGAACTCCTCGAAGCGGTCGAGCGGAACCTCAACGCTCTCGCCGCTGCCCGAGCGATCGTCGGGATCGTGCACCACAAATCCACTATCGGCCGTGGTGTCTACCACGGCGATCAGGTGGCTCTCGCGATTCGTTCTGAAACCGGCGGCCATAGACACCAGGCACGGCTCGCCGCGCGTGACCGACTCTCGAATTTTTGCGAGACCGAAGTCTAGGTGGGCGCGGTCGAGGGCGAGGTCGTCCTGCCATCGGCCGAGCACGGCATCGAAGCGGCGGCCCCGGAACTCCTCGTGGTAGCTGTGGAGCCCGCGGTTGCGGAAGAGACCGCAGAGGGTGGCGTGCGGAATGCCGTCAGATGTCCAGGCGAGGTGACCCTTCATCGCCCGGGCCTCGGCCAGGAGCTCGTCGGGCGTTGCCTCGATGCCGTGAGCCCGGAGCAGCATCGCCGCGCACACCACGCCGCAGGCGCGCGGCGCCCACTCCTCGTCAGAAATGTCGCGCCACTGGGAGAGGTACGGAATGGTGGCCATGTCAGTCAGTTGGTCTTGAAGTCTAGCTGCTCGGCGGGAATGCCGTGGGCGAGGCCGCGCTCTACTGCCGCGGCGCGGCCGGCGGCATCGTCCTTCGAGAACGAGAGTGCGCCATCGGAAAAGACGACCGTTACCCGGTTGCCGTCCCAGAAGTGCGCGTACCAGCCGGGCTTGATCGCCGCGGCAATTGCGATAACACCCGCGCTGTCGGCCTCAACGGAAAAAATGTGCCATCGCTCCACCACGTTTTCCTCGGGGGTAACCTCCAGGCTTGTAACGCGCACCGCGTTCAGCGCGCGACTGTCGGCGAGGCTCTCGGCGATGACAGCTCCTCTCATACGCTAGCGAATTTCCCAGCCCTTGCCGCGCAGCGCAGCGTAGGCGGCATCGGTGGCGGCGGCGATTTCCGTGTCGGAGAGCGTGCGGTCGGAGGCCTGCAGGATGAGGCGGAAGGCGTAGGAGGTGTGCGTCGGGGCGCCGTCCTTGCCGGGCTTCGTGAACTCGTCGAAGCAGTAGAGTTTTACCAGGAGCGAGCCGGCGGCGGCGCGAATGACATCGGCAACCTTCTCACGTTCGCCTCCTTCGTCTGGAACCCAGACGGCAACATCGCGGATGGCGTAGGGGTACGGCGAGAGGGGCTGGTAGCGCGTCGTGGCTGACGGCGGGAGCGGAAATGGCACGGAAATCGGTACGGCGAGCGCGGCATCGAGCGAGAGCTCGACCCAGTTACCGACGAACGACCCGCCGGTGGCGTTTGAAATTTCAATGTCGCCGTGCGCCACTTCCGACATCGCGTCGGCCGCCTCCTCCCCGAGCGCTTCCAGCACGAGGCCGTGGCCGGTCGCTCGCGGCGACCTCAGCGGGTAACGCTTCTCGTCAGCTGGCTGAATGCCGCCAATGAGCAGGCGCAGCGATTCCTTCCCCTCGCCCGAGAAGACGTGGCCAATCTCAAAAATCCAGATGTAGTCTTGGCCGAGCCAGGCGCGCTCCAGTGCGGCCCGCTCGAGCGCCGCTTGGGCACCGGTGGCGAGCGAGGTGCGGAGGAACGGCTTCTCCTCGTTCTGCGGCCTCAAAACCTTCAGGTCGCCGATGACGGCAAAGCTCGACGTCATTACCTCCGAGAAGCCCGCGCCCACAAGCGCGGCGCGAATGGCCTGGCCGAGCCGGAACTCGGCGCTACCCTCTCCCGTCGCGCCCCAGTCGGGAGTCGGGGTCTCGGGAACGCGCTCGTAGCCGAGGAGCCGGCCGACTTCTTCAATCAAATCTTCGGGCCACCGCAGATCGGGGCGCTCGGGAGGAACCGTGGCGACGACGCGGGTCTCGCCAAGCGGACTAACGCGCCCGTAGCCGACGATGTTTTTGAACTGACCGCTCCCGGCGAGCGGCTCGCGCTTAACGAAGCCACCGCCACGCATCGTGGCATGCAGAACCTCGCCGTTGCCAATATAGATGCCCACGTGGTCGATGCCCATTTCCGCTGGAGCACCAAGCTGATCAATTGGCGTGCCGGGCAGAAACTCGACGGTAGCGTACCGTGGCGGCTTCGGAGCGTCCCGCCCGTCGATCTGTGAGAATACGAGATCGCCCGGCTGGAGATCATCGGCGCCGACTCGCTCCGACCAGCCGAACTGATCGATTGAAATGCGCGGCGAGGAGAGGCCAGCCAAGGAGCAGGCATAGGCTACGAGCGAGGAGCAGTCGAATTCATCCGGGGCATCGAAGCGGGTGCTCGCACCGTAGACGTACGGCTTTCCGAGCGCGGCGATTACCACCTCCACGATTCGCTCCTGCGGATTGACGCCCGTCTCCACCTCGCAGCCAATCAGTTTCAATTTATCGGCAATTTCGACTTCGGTGACGTCGTAGCCGAGTAGCGCCGAGCACTCTCTGCACGAGAGACCCGTGCGGAACGGTCGCGTGGGCCTGGGCCAGACATCGATGCGCTCGGAGGCAGAAAAATCTTTACCCGCGGCGCCTTCGGCTAGGTACCGGAGCGCCGATTCGAGACCGCGCATTGCTAGCTCGGGTGCGAGCTCGCCCTCGAAGCGCTTCGAGGCGTCGGTGCGCACGTTGTGTCGCTGTGACGACTTGCGAATAGCGGGAGCATTGAAATTGCACGAGGTCAGCAGAATGCGATTGGTGGATTCGGAAATGCCTGCGCGCGAGCCACCTTTGATGCCCGCGAGGTCGAGCGGCCCCGCGTCGTCAGCAATGACGAGCGCGCCTTCCTCGAGCTCGATGTCCTTGCCGTCGAGCGTCACGACGCGCTCCCCCGCCTTCGCGCCGCGCACAGCAACTTTCCCTTGGATTTTATCTGCATCGAAAGCGTGCGTCGGTTGGTTAGTTTCAAGCATCGCCATGTTCGTGGCATCCACAACCGCGTTGATAGCGCGAGAATCGTGCACTGCGAGGCGCTTGGCCCAGAGCGCGGGCGAGGGCTTCGGGGAGACGCCGCGAATTTCAGCTGCGGTAAAACGAATACACCGAGAATCTTCAATTGCGCACTCAATTTTAGACGAGAATCTCTCGGAAACATTAACGAGCGGTCGCTCGTTAATGTTCTCGGGGGGTTTTGGGGACAAACCCGTAATCGCCGCGATTTCGGCGGCAATGCCGTTGTAGCCAAGGCAATCGTGCGCGCGGTTCGGCAGCACGCCAATGTCTATAGCGTCGCCCTCGATACCCTCCACCTCGAACGAGTGAACCTCGATTAGGTTCGCCAAATCTTTTGTCGCCGGGAGCGGCTCCTCAAAGTACGTCTGCAGCCACTCGAGAGAAATCCTCATCAGAATTGATTCACGACGCGCAGATCGCCCGAGTAGAGCACGCGGATATCGTCGATGCCGTACTTCATCATCGCAATGCGATCGACACCCATACCGAACGCGAATCCGGTGTAGAGACGCGGATTGATACCCACAGCATTGAGTACGTTCGGGTGAACCATTCCGGCACCGAGAATTTCAACCCAGCCAGAACCTTTGCACGTAGAGCAGCCCTTCCCCCCGCAGGCAAAGCAGGATGCCGCTAGCTCAATCCCTGGCTCAACAAACGGAAAATAGCTCGGGCGTAACTGAATCTTGGTGGAGTCGCCCCAGAGCGCCTTCGCGAACGAAAGGAGGGCGTGTTTTAGGTGCGCCATCGAGATACCCTCCCCCACACACAATCCCTCCATCTGATGAAATTGCACTTCGTGTGTTCTATCAGTTGTTTCATTTCGAAAAACTTTTCCTGGCACAACAATCTTCAGCGGCGGTTTGTGGCCCTCGTCTTTCATATAGCGAATCTGGACGTTAGAGGTGTGCGTGCGAAGCAACTTCGGCACGTCAGCAATCCAGAATGTGTCCTGCATATCCCGCGCCGGGTGGTCCTTCGGCACGTTGAGCGCGTCGAAGTTGTGGAACTCGTCCTCGATCTCGGGGCCAGAGGCGACCGAAAACCCTTGATCAGCAAAAACCTTAACTAGATCATCAATAACCCTAGAAATTGGGTGGACGTGGCCCTTGGGAGCAGTAATTTCAGCCATGTTCTGCCACTATACCGTAAACCTAAATTTCCACCTCCCAGACCTTCTGGCCCAGCTTGAGGTACAAGCTACCGCCGAAAACACGTGCCTCGACGCCTGGTTGTTCCAAAATTGGGAGAATCGCCCGTCCTCCACGACCATCAATTTCAACGGCGTAAGCACCGGTGGGGGTAATGGCAATAAGAGCATCAGTGCGGCCTGGTAAAAAGTCGAGCCAATTAACGCCCAATGGGAGTCGAATCATATCCCCCTCTTTACACCCCGTCGGAGAGCAAAGGTATTGGGGTGTTGAATCAATTGAGCCTAACCATACTAGGCGAACAGCACCGAGGTTATCTATCCAAACAATAAGATCATTGGAGCGGCGCAGTGTTGGTTCACTCACTAGCGACGGCAAATCCGCTTCAACGAGAAGTTCCACAAGGTTGGGGTTGGCGGCCACTAATGTTGAAGTCGCGCCAGCCTTCGGTGTTGATGTTGCTGGGGCAAAGAGCGCCAGAACCGACGTGCGTTCCGGATTCTTCACGAACGGAATCACCTTGACCGAAGATGACGTCGCGGCGGTGGCGACGAACTCCGGAATCTCACGCAACGGCACTGGGTCTGGCAAGAGAAGTGGCCGCCACTCGGTGACAATCGACGGATAGACCGGCAGCGCCTTTCCGAGATTAAAGTACCCGGGCCTTGTGGTTGATATTAGGTACTCCCCTTCCGTGAGGTTTTGAATCAGGACGCCGTGCGAGAGGAAAGACGTTTGGTCGCGCGCTTCGTCGTCGACAGAAACGGAAACACCCGACAGACCCGCGGCGACGTACACGCCACCCGTCTCGCGAAACGTGAAAGCATCTCCGATATCAGCAAGCCGATATCCTTGAGCGTACAAAATAAGAATCGGCGCGCCAACAATCACAAGCAGCGCAGCGAGCGTGAGATAAAAGGCGCGTCGACGAGGGGAAACGGGAGTCACAGTAGGAGAATTATTGCACTGAAACGGCGCCCGCCGCGGCGGCGGGCGCCGTTTCTCGTTCCCTCCGGTGCTTCGGCGTTACCCAAAATCCCATATAGCGCCCCAGCATCAGCCGAGTTTGGGCATCTAATCCTGGGATGGCGCCAAAAATTGTAATGTGAATCGGCACGAGCACCCACTGCAGCACCATCGCGGCGTACCGACGGAACTTGCCCGGCAGCCGCTCCGGGTAGGGCGGCAGGAGCGAGAGGCCGACGATCGCCGAGAGCAGCACGCCGCACATCGCGAGCGTCATCAGCAGGCTCGTGACCTTCGGCAGGTTGTACGCCAGCACCGTCTCGTTGAAGGCGTTGCCGCCGAGCAAAAGCGGTAGCCAGCCGAGGAGAAGAATGAGGAACGGATTCGTGGCGAGCGACCAGAATCCCTCGAGCTGCACGAACGAGGCTAGGAGACGGCGACGAAGCGACACGCCGCCAGTGCCTCGAATCGAGTGGAAAAGGACGTACGGCACGTTCTCGACGCCCCACGTCCAGCGACGGTGCTGGCGGTAGATGTTCGCGGCCGTTCCTGCAACGGTAGAGGCGAGGTTGGCGTCCATCGAAACGGGGTACGCCATTGGTACAACACGATGCTTCCCGCCTGTGGCAAAGAAAAGATTCCAGTAAATTCGTGAATCTTCCGAGACCATATTACGCTGCCAGTAGCCGACGCGGCGCAGGGCGCTAAGCGTGCAGGCGTGAGAGGAAAAAGTAACGAGCCGCTCCGGACGCTCCTGCTCTATCATCTGCCAGAACGTAGAGGAGAGGGCGGCGACGCGCGAGAACGACGGCGCGTCCCAGAGGTTGTTGTTGTAGAGCGGCACGGGCTGGAACGAGGCTGCGGCGGGGTCTCGGTCGGTGGCCGCGTGCCAGGCGAGGCAGGAGAAGTAGCGCGGGAAGACGACGGTGTCGATGTCGAAGGCCGAGACCAGCACCTCTTCCTCGCGGAGCCCGCACGACAGAACCAGCGCCAATCGTGCCTCGTCAGCGGCGTAGGCGATGTTCGAACCTTTGCCGGGCATCTCGTCGGGGAGGCCTGCGGGGTGAACGGTGCAAATTGCAGCGCCCAATCGTGGCGCGTACTCGGCCGCGAGCTGTCGGCCGAGCGCAACAAACTCCTCACCCGCTCGCGCCTCGGCAGCCAGCACCACAAAAATCTTCCGGTGGTCGTAGTCGTTCGCCAGAATCGACTCGAGCGTGCCGCGAATCACCGCCTCGCTCTCGCGGTAGTACGGAAGAAGCACGAGATGTGTGAATCGCTCGGCGGCGGTGCCGGGAAGTTTTCTAATCTCTCCTGCCCAGTCGAGCGCGAGCGCGCGCTTCATTCGTCGCCAGTTGTGGAAGTGGTGAACCGAGAGGTAGGCGGTTTTCGAGAGCCAGTAGAGGTCGAAGGCGATGATAAAGAACGCCGCCCAAACCGGAAGTGTCCAGGCGAGGACGGCGGCGCCGACGAGCGTGCCCCAGGAAAGAACGCCGGGCAGGATTTCGAGCGAGCGGTAAAGCCGCTGGTCGCGTGGGGCGACCAGGTCGGCGGCCCGCCCGGCGTGAAAGCCGGGGGCGCCAATTGGGCTAGCTGCTGTAACGGTCAAATCAGCCATGCAGGGCACTGAATCTAGCACCCGTTTGGGACGCGTGCTAGGGTCGAAACATGAGTTCAATGAAACCAACCGTTCACTACGTCGTGCTCACCGGCGGCCCCTGCGGCGGCAAAACCACCGCCCTGGTAGCCATCACCGAGTGGCTCGAGGGAGCTGGCTACCGGGTCGTCGTCTGCCCCGAGGGCGCCACGACGCTCATCCTCAACGGCGTCTCGCCCACTCAGCTCACCCCCCGCCTCTTCCAGTGGGCGCTGCTCGACTTCGAGCTCGCCAAGGAGATGAGCTTCCGGCGAATCGCCCACCGACTCGCCCAGAAGCGCCAGCAGCCGGTCGTCGTCCTCATGGACCGCGCCTGGCACGACGGCGGTGCCTACACGCCAGAAGACCTGTGGCGCGAGATGATGGAGGAGGCAGACGCGAAGAAGCTTGCTCCGCTCTCAGGCTACGACGGCATCGTGCACCTAGTGACCGCCGCCGACGGCGCCGAGGCGTACTACACGCTGGAGAACAACCAGGCACGCTTCGAGTCACCCGAGGAGGCCCGACAGCGCGACCGTGCGCTCGTCGATGTCTACCAGCCCGCTGATCACCGCTTCCGCATCGCCAACGAGTCTCCGTTCGACGTGAAGATTCGTCGCGCAATTGGGGCCGTCTGCCGCATCGTCGGAATCCCGGAGCCGCTCGAGATTGAGCGAAAGTTTCTGGTGGTCAGCTACGACCCGAAGGCGCTGGCGGAGTGCAGCCCCGTCCAGGTGGACATCTCCCAGTTCTACGTCGAGGAGGACGGCTCCCGCTACCGCCGACGCGAGCTCTCAGACGGCACCGTGTCGTTCTCCCGAACCTGGAAGCGCGAGGAGGGCTGCGGCAGCGGCGAGGCGCGCACGGAGACCTCTAGGCCAATCACAGCCTCGGAGTTCGAGGAGGCGCGCGTCCGCCACCGTAATGCCCGGAGCATCGCGAAGCGCCGCTTCATCTTCGACCACGGCAGCTACCGCTGGGAGCTCGACGAATTCTTCGCCCCGGGCGGCCTGGTGCTGCTCGAGGCGGAAACCCCCGAGCGCGGCGAGACCGTCGTCCCGCCGCCCTTCATCAAGGTCTCCCGCGAGGTGACGAGCGAGCGCGAGTTCCGCAACGAGGTGTTGGCGCGGTCTCGTTAAGAATGACCCGCCCGGCGCGTACCGCGCCGGGCTTTTCTTTTTATGGAGCCGCCCCTCGGATTCGAACCGAGGACCTGCTGTTTACAAAACAGCTGCTCTACCAACTGAGCTAGGGCGGCTTTTCAAAAAGACCCGAGGTCCGACCTAAAGTTACCACTTTCGAGGTCCGACCTCGAGTTCCGGGAGGTCGGACCTCTGTACGAGTTGCGCTAGCGGTCTGTTGTGCGACCAGCCGGCCGCTTCGCGTCTCCCAGTGCGCTGACAAAAAAGGAAATGGATCCCTGCGAGGTGCCCTTCGGGCGGCGGCGCTCGTGGAGGACGCGCAGCAGCCGCAGCGAGCGAGTGGCGACGAAGCGCAGCGCGGCCGCGGCAAAATCGGCGGCGTGGTGCGGCGAGGCGCGAAAGTACGCAACCACTCGATGCTCGATTGCCACGACGCGAGCAAAGACACGACGAGCAGCACGCTCGACGATGCCGTCGGCTGCCACCCGAGCGCGTTCAAGGAAAAAGCGGTGCCCAGAGGCAAGTTCAGCTGCACGCAAGGAACCCAGTGCCGCGATGAGCGCAACCGCGGCACCGAAGGTGACGGCAAAAATAAACATTGGAAGTGTCTCTAAGCGGCGTCGTACCGAATGAAGCGCGCAACCTCGACGCGCTCGCCGAACTTCTGGATTGCCTGCTCGATCATCGCGCCAATCGTCACCTCCGGCGTCTTGAAGAACGGCTGGGTGAGGAGGCAGCGCTCGGCGAGGTAGTCCTTCAGCTTGCCCTCGAC
>DATDYW010000014.1:0-7967 GCA_036516995.1 Minisyncoccota bacterium | reverse complement strand
GCGGGCGGCGCGGGCGGCGCCTACCTCACCTGGGCAATGATGCCCAGCCCCTGGAACTACGCCGTGGCCGCCCTCATCGCCATCTGTGCGGCGGCGCTGGCCTTCGGCAACACCAACGGCCGTCCCTTTTTGATTACCCTGGAAGCCGCCGCCCGCTACGCCGTCTCGCGCAAGTTCTACCTCTGGCGCCGCGCGCCCAAGTCGCCGGATACGAGCGCCGCCGAGGCGGCGGCGCTCGTCGGCGGCAGCCCGCTGGTGCCGCGACTCTCCGACAGCAAGCTCAAGACGCTCGCCTGGGGCCTCGACATTCACGAGGCGCTCTCCGCTGGAAACCTCCCGCGCTCCGCCGAGCTCGCCCGCCCCTCCCGTCTCCGCGACCCCCTCGCCGAGTGAGGCGAGCGTGGAATGAAAAACGAAGGGTGCAGAGTTGTCCGAGAATTAAAGGCTCGGATGGAAGGGGCCGGGCTTCTTCTCTCCCTTGGTAATTCTGCATTCTTCATTCTTCATTCTTAATTCGTAGGCTATAATTCGACGAGCGATGATTGCCACTTTTGCGGGCGCAGCGAAGTCTGCCAAGCCGACGCAGGATATCGTCCCAATCAAGGAGGTCCGGGACGGCATCGTCGTGCTCAAGGACGGCGGCTACCGCGCCATCCTCATCACCTCGGCGGTCAACTTCGCGCTCAAGTCTGCCGACGAGCAGCAGGGCATCGTGATGCAGTTCCAGAGCTTCCTGAACTCCATCAACTTCCCGGTTCAGATTTTCGTCCAGTCGCGGCGGCTCGACATCCGGCCGTACGTCGCCACCCTCGAGGCCCGCGAGCGCGAGCAGACGAACGACCTGATGAAGATTCAAATTCGCGAGTACGCCAACTTCATCCGCCGCTTCACCGAGCGCAACAGCATCATGTCGAAGAGCTTCTTCGTGGTGGTGCCGTACCTGCCGGCGGTCACGGGCGTGCCGGGAATCGGCCGGGGGGCGGCCGGCACCGAGGCCGAGCGCTTCGAGGAGCACCGCACCCAGCTCGAGCAGCGGGTCGGCGTCGTCCAGTCGGGCCTCTCCCGCTGCGGGGTGCGCGCCGCCCAGCTCGGCACCGAGGAGGTGATCGAGCTCTTCTACCGACTCTTCAACCCGGGCGACGTCGAGCAGCCGATCGCGACCGCCCGCTAACCGCTATGGCGCTACTCGATTTTTTCAAACGAAAGTCTCCGGCCGCGGCGGCTAGCCCGACGCGCGACCCGGTCGTGCAGAAAATCGCCGCCATCCTGCCGCAGGAAATTTACCGCTCCAACGTCCTCGAGCTCAAAGACGTGATTGCCCCGCCGGCGCTGAAGGTGACCTCGCGCGAGATCTACCTCGGCGACAAGGTCGTGCGGAACATGTTTGTGATTTCCTATCCGCGCTACCTGACCGACGGCTGGTTCTCGCCCATCATCAACCTGGACAAGGTCTTCGACATCTCCTTCTTCATTCACCCGATCGACACCGAGGAGATTCTGCGCACCTTCAAGCGCAAGGTCACCGAGGTCCAGGCCCAGATTCACAGCCGAGAGGAGAAGGGTTTGGTGCGTGATCCGATTCTTGATACTGCCTACCAAGACCTTGAGGCATTGCGCGACCAACTACAGCAGGCCCAAGAGAGAATCTTTGAGGTTGGTCTGTACCTCTCCGTCTACGGCGACACCAAAGAGGATGTCGATAAAGTTGAGTCCGAAGTTCGCTCCATCCTCGAGGCCCAGCTCGTCTACGTGAAGCCCTCGCTCTTCCAGCAGGTGGAGGGGTTCCGCAGCACTATCCCAATCGGCACCGACGAGATCGGCATTCGCACCAAGCTCAACACCTCGCCGCTCTCCTCCATTTTCCCGTTCACATCCTTCGACCTCACCTCCGACCGCGGCATCCTCTACGGCATCAACAAGCACAATTCCTCGCTGGTGCTCTTCGATCGCTTCTCGCTCGAAAACTACAACTCGGTGACGTTCGCCAAGGCCGGCGCGGGCAAGTCGTACTTCTCGAAGCTCGAGATTCTCCGCACGCTGATGTTCGACGCCGACGTCATCGTCATTGACCCGGAGAAGGAGTACGAGTTCCTGGCCGAGGCGACCGGCGGCCGCTACTTCAACATTTCGCTAACCTCTGACCACCACATCAACCCGTTCGATTTGCCGGCGGCGCGCGAGGACGAGGCGGCCTCCGACGTGCTGCGGAGCAACATCGTCAACCTCGTCGGCCTCTTCCGGCTGATGCTCGGAGGCCTGACCCCGGAGGAGGATGCCATCATTGACCGCGCCATCACCGAAACATACGCCCTCAAAGACATCACGCCCGATTCCGATTTCTCCCGCGCCGAGCCGCCACTCCTCTCCGACTTCGAGTTGGTGCTCGCCGGAATGGATGGGGCTGAAGGTTTGGTGCAAAAACTCTCAAAGTACACAAAAGGAACCTGGGCGGGCTTCGTGAACAAGCCCACGAACATCGACATCAACAAGCGCTTCGTCGTCTTCTCGCTGCGCGATATGGAGGACGAGCTCAAGCCTGTGGCGATGTACATCGTCACCCACTTCATCTGGAACGCCATCCGGAAGGAGCTCAAGAAGCGGCTGATGGTCATCGACGAGGCCTGGTGGATGATGAAGTCGGAGGACACTGCGTCGTTTCTCTTCAGCCTCGCCAAGCGTGGCCGCAAGTACTTCCTCGGAATGTCGACCATCACCCAGGACGTGGAGGACTTCCTGCGCTCGCCCTACGGCCTACCGATCATCACCAACTCCTCGATGCAGCTTTTGATGAAGCAATCGCCATCATCGATAGATATGATTCAACAGACGTTTAATCTTTCTGACGAGGAAAAGTTCCTGCTGCTCGAGTCCGGCGTGGGCGACGGCATCTTCTTCGCCGGCCTCAAGCACGTCGCCATCCAGGTCATCGGCTCGCACACCGAGGACCAAATCATCACCTCCGATCCGTCGCAGATCCTCGCCATCCGGAAGGCGAAGGCGGAGTTCGCAGGCACCCAGGAGGCGGCGGAGCGACCGCTCGGGGGCTAGTTCGCTATGGCGAGCCGGAACATTCAGAAAATTCAGGACGCCCTGGAGGACGAGGGCATCGGCATCACGCCCGAGGAAATCGAGGCCACGTTCGAGGGCGGGCCGGGTAGCAACCCGTTCCCGCTGTTCCTCTTCCTGGCAAACCTCAGCTACGACATCGCCGAGATGTTGTTCATGTTCTCAGATGTAAGTGTCGTTGGGTGGGTGCTCAAGGTGATACTGATTACGATTCCTCTCTGGGTGGCAAATTTCGCCTACATGTGGGGGAAGATTGGGTTCATTAGGAAGCGCCTCGTGCGCTGGTTCTTGGTTCTCTGCCTCGGGTCGTTCATTCCCGTTCTCAGTGTTGTTTTTCCGCAGGTGCTGTTTGTGTTTTTAGCCTGGAAGCACCAGAACAAGTTTGTCCAAGAATTCTACGAGGTCATCGACACCGTGCGTGCAGCGGTAACGAATCCCCAGCGGCTAGCGGGAGGGGCCGCGGAAAGCGCGGTCATCCGAGCAAGGCGGGGCTAGCGCTGCCTGGCACGGTATAATCGCCAGCGTGCGAACCGCCGCCCTAGCCGCGATAGCCTCACTGGCGGCCTTGCCGCTAATCGCGCTTGCCGCCACGAACCCGCTGTTTGATTTCGGCTCCTACGGCGAGGCGCAGTCCTCCGACACGCTGCCCGGGGAGCAAACCATCGACTACGCCCCGGCGGCCGAGCCGGCGCCGGCCCCCAGGCAGAGCAGCCTGCCGCTCGGCGTCGAGGAGCAGGTTTCGGTGACGATGCTCCCGAGCGTGCCTAGCCCCGGCGATACGGTTCGGATTCGCATCGACAGCTACTCGACCGACCTCAACAAGGCGGCCACGCTCTGGCTAAAGGACGGCGTGACCGTTTCCGAGGGAACGGGCATTGTGAGCTTCAGCTTCGTGGCGCCAGCGGCAGGAGAGTCCACGACAGTCGTGTTCCGGGCGATCAAAGAGGGCGGCGGCACCATCGAGCGGAGCTTCACCGTCGCCCCGGCCGACGTGGATATTCTCTACGAGGCGCTGACGTACACGCCGCCCCTCTACCGCGGCAAGGCGCTCTTCACGAACAGCGCGGCCATCAAGTTCGTGGCGATGCCGAACTTCGTGGTTGCTGGCGCGGCGGTGCCACCGGAGTCCCTCGTCTACACCTGGCGGCAGAACGGCCGGGTGGTGCAGTCGGCCTCCGGCTACGGCCGACAGTCGTTCGTGGTGCGCGGCGCCCTAGTTGTGAACGGCATCGACATCGAGGTGGATGTGGGGGCGGTTCGTTCGTCGGCCAAGGCTAGGGCGCGCCTCTCGGTCGACTACGCCTCGCCGCAGATGCTCCTCTACCGGAAGGACCCGCTCCTCGGCACGCTCTTCGAGCGCTCCTGGAGCGACCAGACCAGCGAGCTCGCCGGCACCGAGTTCTCGCTCGCGGCGGTGCCGTACTTCGTCGACGCGGCGGCGGCATCCGACCCGAGGCTCTCGTACAGCTGGCGAGTTAACGGCGAGGCGTCTGGGCAAGCCGGCCCAATCGCCACGTTTCGAAAGGAGGGCGGCGGGGTGGCGAGGGTGGCCACGACGCTCAAGCACGCCGGAAACTTCGCCCAGTACGCCGCCTCGGAGGCGTCTGTGGATCTCGGACCGGTGGAAGCGGTGGCGGTTCCCGGCACAGCTATTTAAAACCATGAGCAAACAAACGAGGGCGGCACTGGCTTGTTTCTCGGCGGGGGTTGCAGCGGCGCTGCCGGTCATCGCGCTGGCCGCGTTCGTCCCGATCAGCGGCGACAAGGCCAACGGGCCGGTCGCCGGCCTCTTCTCCGCTGTCGACGTCGGCGATCTGCTCAACAAAATTTACCTAGCCGGCGTCGGCGCCGTGGCCGTCCTCGCCGTCATAATGATTATTTGGGGCGCCATCCAAATTGTGGGCGAGAGCGTCATAAAGGTCGGCAGCGGCAAAGAGAAAATTTGGAACGCCGTCTGGGGGCTCCTGCTCGCGCTCGGCTCGATGACCATTCTCACCACCATCAGCACCTCGTTCCAGAAGGCAGAGTTCCTGGAGGGGGGCGGCGGCGGACTCGGCGGCACGGCGACCGCGGGGGTCGGGGAAGGTGCTGGGGGCCAGAGCAACCTTCCCAGTAGCGCTAGCGGCGGCGCGGGTGCTTCGTCTGGTAGCGGCACCAGCGGGAGTTCCGGTGGCGGTGCGGGAGCGCCAGCCAGCGGCGCCGTGCCGGGTCTCGTTTCGGGCAACGGCTACAACCCGACGCTGGCGAGCGAAGCGCAGCGGCTCGGCTGGTCCAACACGAGCGGCTACGAGACGCTGATGCGGCCAGTTTCCAGCGGCGGCAGCCTCTACGCCAGCGGAAAAATTGGGAGCTTCGCCGGGACAGACGACAACATGTCCGAGGGCCTAGCGAACGCCCACAACGGATACAGCACGTTCGCGGATTTGAACCGCGACTACAACTCCTCGAACTACTACCTGGCGTACCGGTACGACGCGTCGCAGCTGGGCAGCGTATCGAACGGTCGCTTTGAAATTGTGAACCCCGCGAACAATCGGAGCATCCAGATTCGCGGCGATCGCGTGTTCGATTGGGGACCGGACGTCGCCACCGGACGCTCGTGGGACACGAGCCAGGGCGCGCTCACCGCCCTCGGCGCCCAGACCGACGACACCGTCTACGTCCGCTGGGTGCCGAACTAGGCGAATTAAGAATGCAGAATGAAGAATTTAAAATAGGCTGTTCGTCCTCAATCCTTCATTCTGCATTCTTCGTTCGTCCCCCCACGCCCGTCTGCGCTAGAATAGCGACGTGAACGCCCGCCGCAGGAACTGGATCATCGTCGGCTCGGTCGCGGTTGCCGTCGTCGCGCTCGGCGCCTGGTGGCTGCTGTTCGGGCAGGGCGAGGAAGAGAGCCGGAACGTGCCGAGCGGCGCGGGCGGCGGCTTCAGCTTCTTCCCAATTTCCGGCGGCGGCTTGCCGAGAGGTTTCGTGACGCCGGAGGGCGAGGACGTGGACGCCGGCACCCGAATCCCGACGCTCCGCCAGCTCTCCGAGACCCCAACCGCCGGAGCGATCGCCTACAGCCGCCCGTCGGCGGGCGGTGCCGGCGGCAGCGCCGTCTACTTCCGCTGGGTGGAGCGGGCCACCGGCCATATCTTCGAGACGGGCGAGCGCGACCTGACGCGCTCGCGCATCTCGAACACCACGGTTCCGAGCGTGCAGGAGGCGGTCTTCTCCGGCGACGCGGAGAAGGTTCTGCTGCGGTACCTCCGGCCAGACGGCGAAACTATCGAGACCGCCCTGGGCCGGGTGAAGGCGGTGACCACTACAACCAGCGACGGCCTCGTCTACAGCGACACCAAACTTGAAACGGAGTTCCTGGAGCCGGGTATCGCCCAGGTGGCGGCGAGCCCGGACGGCACAAAATTTGCGAAGCTGTCCGGGGGCGGAGCGGTGTCCGTGGCGCCGTTCGACGGTGTCGGGTCGGGCGTTTCAATTTTTACCAGTCCGCTGTCCGAGTGGAACCTGTCCTGGCCGGCCACCGGCCAAATCAGCCTCACGACCAAGCCGGCGCCGGGCGTCGGCGGCTACCTGTTCTCGGTTGACCCGGCGACCGGCGCGAGCGAGAAGGTGCTCGAGGCGGTGCCAGGGCTCGTCGCGCTCGTGAACCCTCGAGGGACCCGCATTCTCTACTCAACCTCCGGCGGCGGCGACCTAGACCTCCGCGCCCTGAACCTGGCAACCGGCGAGGATCGCCCGCTCGAGCTCAAGGGGCTCCCCGACAAGTGCGCCTGGAGCCGCGTCGACGAGGCGACCGTCTACTGCGGCGCGCCCGACCGCTTCTTCCGTGGCGGCTACCCAACGAACTGGTACCAGGGGCTAATTTCCTTCACCGACAACCTCTGGCGCATCGACGTGGACACCGAACGCTACGATTTCCTGTTCGACTCGGCGACGGAGCCGCAGCGGTTCGATGCGTACAGGCTGACGGTTTCCCCCAACGACGAGTTCCTTGTGTTCGCTAACAAGCAGGACCTGACACTCTGGAGTTTGGATCTGCGGGCGCGATAGATTGGGGTGGGGACGAATGAAGAATGAAGAATTTAGAACAAAGGGGGATGTTTTTGAAAATTTCTAATTCTTCATTCTTCATTCTTAATTCGCCCGAACTGCCGCCTTACGATGCTTCGCGAGGTAAAGCTCTTGAAGAACGGTGAAGAGGTTGCCCACGGCCCAGTACAGCGGAATGGCGGCAACGAACGGAATGGAAATCAGCACCGGCAGCGCGGGAAAAATGTAGAGCATCTGGAAGCGCATGCTCCGGGCGAAGTCGGCCTGGAACGACTCGCCGGGCTTGCCCGTGGGCGCCGCCTGGTAGCGCAGCGTCAGCCGCGAGGCGACGTGCTGGAGAATCCCCGCCACCACGGCGAAGACGAGGCCGGCGCCGCCGGCGACGCGCAGGTCGACGCCGAGGAACATGGAGTCGACCGCCGCCGGAACCGAGACGAAGGAGTAGAGCGTGGCTGGATCGATTGAGTCGAACGACTCGCGGAAGACGGTGTAGAGGCCAATCAGGATTGGCAGCTGAATGAGCAGCATCCCGATGCTGGCGAAGGGCTTCACGCCACGCTCGCGGTACAGCTTCATTGTCTCGAGCGCCAGCTGCTGCGGGTTGTCCTTCAGCCGCACCTTCAGGGCCGCAATCTCCGGCTCAATCTCCTTCATCCGTATCTGCGAGAGGATTGCCCGCTTCGAGAGGGGAAAGAGCACGAGCCTAACGACGATCGTCAGCGCAATAATCGCCAAGCCGAGGCTCGCGCCGGGCGCAACGTCGATGAGGAAGACGATCGCGTTCCGCAGCGGCTCGTGGATGACCGCGTCGTAGGCTGCGCCAAACATCTCAACGATTGTACACCGCG
>DATDYW010000013.1:0-2717 GCA_036516995.1 Minisyncoccota bacterium | reverse complement strand
TTGAACTGGCGCGCCTCTCCCCACTGCTGTGCAGAACAGCTGGGACACTTAACCTCCATGCTTAGAAATTTACGAACGTAACCGCCAATGAATTTCTGAGCATTAGCGTATTCGGGGTCTTCTTTCTGCGCAGCCCCAGTCTCTAGAAGCATCTGGAGGTGGGTGCGCCACTCTTTCTCCCCAATAAGACTGTCAACGCGAAAACGTTTCTGACACTTCGCACACTCCACCAACGGATCCGCGAAGCCGGCCACGTGCCCGCTCGCCTCCCAGGCCTTGGGGTTCATGAGGATGGCCGCGTCGAGGCCGTACATGTCGTCGCGGTCGAGGACGAAGCGCTTCCACCAGAGCGCCTTCACGTTGGCCTTGAGCGCGACGCCGAGCGGGCCGTAGTCGTAGGTGCCGGCGAGGCCGCCGTAGATTTCGGAGCCCTGGTAGACGAAGCCGCGGCGCTTGCAGAGCGACACCAGCTTCTCCATGACACCTTCGGGTTCGGCCATGTCGGGTCATTCTGCCTTGCCGAGAGCAAAGTAACAAGTAACAGGTAACAAGTCAGAGACAGGTGGCTAGACTTGGCGTGTGATTTTCTTAGTCCTAACTTATTACCTGTTACCTGTTACCTGTTACCTGTTACCTGTTACTTGTTACTTGTTACTTGTTACTTGTTACTTGTTACTTGTTACTTGTTACTTCCCTACTGCACCACCTTCCCTGGATCTGACTCGGTGCTCTTGGGACGTTCGGTGCCCACCGCCTCCCCCGCCTCCGAAATCCTCACCCCGGCGAACGTGTCCCTGCCGGAGAGCGTCGAGACGCCGAGCAGCGTCGGGTAGTAGCCCACCTGGGAGACCGACGGCCGGAGCGCGAGGTTGAAGCTCACGATTGCCGCGGGCTGGCCGTAGCCGGCGCCGGCGGGAACCGTGCCAATGCTCCAGGTGAGCGTCCGGCTCGGCGCGTCGAAGGAGAGACCGGGGAGGCCGCCCGAGTCGAGCTCGACCCAGGAGACCTGCGGCGGCAGCGTGGCGCGGAGCGTGACGTCGGCGAGCTCGCTGGCGCTGTTCTTGACGGTCCAGACGAGGCTGTAGACCGAGAGCTGGTCGACCGCGGGCGGGCGCGGCCCGGAGACGTGGCTGCGCGCCGCCGTCGCCGCCACGTCGCTGATGAAGCGAATTCGGCGGGCGGCCTCCGATCTGATTTCCTCGGAGACGCCCTCCTCGGAAACGCGCCGGCCGACGGCCTCGAGATCAATCACCAGCTCCGGGTTCTGGAACGTCGCCCGGCCGGCGACGACGAGCGGCTTAGACTCGAACGAGAGCGCCAGAATTTCCGACTTGCCCGGCGCGATTGAGGCGAGGCCGCCCGCGCCGTCGCTCTTGTCCCAGCGGACGATGTTCTCCGACGAGAGGTAGCTGCCGTAGGGCACGAGCACGGAGGAGCCGTCGAGCGCGGCGCCGGTGAACCGCGCGGCAACCGCGATGTCGTGAATCGTGGCGTCGGTGTTGTTGGTGATCGTCAGCAGGCCGTCGATGGTCTTGCCCGCCTGACGGGCCACCGCCGGGCTCGCCTCGCCGTTGAGCGAGAGCGAGATGCCCAGGAACGGCTTCTCGATTGCGACGGTAATCTGCCGGCCGGAGTACGGCACCGCCACGGCGTCGGTGCCGCTCGCCGCCTGACCGACCTGGAACTTGAAGGTGCGGCGGTCGCCGTCGGAACCCTCGAGCGTGCCGTCGATGCGAATCGTGCGCTCCTCGCCGGGCGCGAGCGTGCCGAGGTTCCAGAAGCTGCCGGAGGCGGGCGGCGTGGAGTAGCCGGTAGCGGTGTAGCCGTACGGGAGAGAGACGGAGAGGCCGAGGCCGGTGACGGGCACCGGCGCCTCCGAGCTGATGCGAATCTGGAGCGGCATCGCCTGGCCGGAGGTGACGCGCTCGAGCGCCTCGACCGTCACCCGCACCGCCGCCTCGGCGATGGCCACGTCGTAGCTGCGGCGCTTCTCGAAGATTGCGTCGGAGCCGGGCGAGCGGTACTGGACGCGCACCTGGATGGTCTCGACCTCGCCCGTCTCGCCAAAGAGCGTCGCGCCGACGGTCTTCCGCACCGTGGCGCCGGGGGCGACGTCGCCGAGCGGCACGCGGGTCTCCTGGAGCGGCTGGCTCTTCGTCTCCGGGTCTTTCGTGCCGTCCGGGAAGTTGACGATGAGGTCGGGCAGGAGCAGCGGCACGGGCCCCGCGTTCTGCACCACGACATCGAAGAAGAGCGCGTCGCCGCCGGGCGCCTCGTTCGGCCCGGCCACCGTGATGCGCACGTCCTCGGAACCCTCGGAGACGGCGAGCGCGCCGCCGCCGTAGAGCTTCCAGCCGCCGTAGACGAGAGCCGCCAGGAAGAAGAGCGCTGCCACGATTAGAATCTTCGCGAACGGGCTCCGCGGCTTGCCGCGGATCGAGTCGATGTACGCGTCGGAGGAGAGGCTGGATTCGGTCGAGGGCCAACCCGGCAGCGTGTTTTCTTTCGTGGGTCGGAGCGTTCGGCGACGGCGAATTTCCCCGCCGGCGGCGGCTGGCGAGTAGAGCCGATCCTCGGCGCGGCGCAGGCGGCCCAGCGATGGGTCGGGGACCTGGCCCGACGGCTGGTTTCCGGGAACGGGAGGCATCGGCGGGAATTATATCCCACCGTCACGCCGCGAACCCTACAAAGTCGGACTTTGTGGTTAACCACAAAGT
>DATDYW010000012.1:0-5481 GCA_036516995.1 Minisyncoccota bacterium | reverse complement strand
GCCACGTCAGGATAGCTCAGTTGGTAGAGCATCCGCCTGAAGAGCGGGGGGTCGCCGGTTCGAACCCGGCTCCTGACACAGAGAGAAGTAAGAAGGAATAAGTAACAGGTAACAAGTAATGAGAAAGGCGGCGCAGTCACTTAGGATTTGTCTTTAAAACAATTGTGCAGAGAATCCTAACTATCTGATTTAGTTCCGCATCGAGCGAAAGAATCTTACCGTCTTTGGTTTTGGCAACAGTGTGTAGCGCCACCTTTAGCCAGTACTCACTCTCGCGAGCTGACTTGAGTGCATGTCGGACAAAGTTCGCAAAATCTCGACGTGACGATCCATATTGTGACTCTGCGTAGTTTGCACCGATGCTGGTTCCACTCCGAACAAGCTGGTTCACTATGGTGGAAGTTACGAAGTCTCGAGGGAGCTCTCGGAGGGATGTGATTAATTCCCTAACCCAAGCGAGTATTCGTGAGTGCAAATCATTATCGCGCATACCAGAAAGCCTACTCTCCCAGCTATAAAATACCGATAAACTTTTTCTAAACCCGTCCGACCCCTCGTCCTTACTTGTTACCCGTTACTTATTCCTTGTTACTTTACTCTGGCTTAACAGAAAGCTTCGTCTTTCGGTGTCGGTCAACCTTAGGAAGAACCAACGTGAGGAGTCCGTGCTTTTCTTTTGCGACAGCTTGCTCGATATCAACTTCAGCAGGGAGGGGAACGGTACGGGAGAAGCTGCCCCAGTAGAGCTCGCGGCAGATGGCCTCGTCGGAAGATGAAAAACTTTCTTCCTCGCGTGAACCGATTACAGTCACGGACTCGCGAGAAAGTTGAACTTCTAGATTAGCTGGTCGAACGCCCGCAATCATCGCGCGCACGACGACGGAGTCGGGCGTCTCAATAACGTCAACGGCAAGCTCGCCCTCCTCGTCGGAGGTGACGGGAAGAGCGTACGGATCAATTTCCGTTGCTGCGTGATGCTTGTGACCATGCAGCGGTGCAGGCGGCGCCGGGTGGCGGCCGTGATGCGGCGGCGGGTCGAGTTCTAGGTCGAGGTCGTCCACCTCGTCGTCGAGGCGAATGGCGCCGGTCAGTCTCTCGAAAAAAGTTCGCTTTCTAGTCACGGGTGGTTTCGGTTCTGCGGCGTACCGCCTCGACGCGCATCGCCTTGACCTGCTCGAGCGCCACGATGGCGAGGAGCGCGGCTACCCAGGCGGCGGCGTAGGCAACGGGGGACGCGTCGCTGGCGCGAATTATAGCCGCGTTGAAGGTGACGTGCAAAGCCACCGCCGACAGGAAGCCTAGGACCCACATCCCGAGCCGGGCGCCGGGGCGGCGGAAGCGGGCGAAGCCGGCGAAGGCGCCGAGGCAGGCTGCGGCGGCGGCGTGGAGCGTGGTGGCGCCCACGAAGCGCAGCGGACCCGTCAAGAGCGCCCCGGGCAGGTCGCCGGAGAGCAGCGGCCCCGCCACGTAGAGGACGTTCTCGAGCGACGCGAAGCCCAGCGCTGCGGCGACGAGGTAGACGGTGGCATCGATTGGCTCATCGGATTCTTTAGAAAACAGGCCGCCCGCGTAGGCGGCGGCGAGCTTGAGGCCCTCCTCGACCAGGGCCCAGAGGACGATGACGGCGAGCGCCAGCATCGGCGCCGAGCTGACGACTGCCTGGAGGTCGCCGGTGCCAATCAGGAGCTTGGCGAAGACCGTCTGGAGCACCAGGGCCGCCGGCACGGCCGCGGCGCCGAGGCAGAAGCAGGTGATTATCAGTTTTTTAGGCTCGGGGTGCGCCGCGTCCTGCCGCAGCCAGAAGGCGAGCCAAATCAGGGCAGGCAGGAAGCCGCCGGCGAGCGCGAGAATGAGATTAAGCCATGGGCCGGACACGGAAGCATTCTAACAGCGAAGTAACAGGGAATAAGTAACAAGGAATAAGTAACAAGGAACAAGTAACAAGTAACAGGTAGCAAGGAACAAGGAACAGGTAGCAAGAAAGGATATACGATGTATCTTTCGGAACTTGTTACTTGTTACCTATTACTTATTCCTTCGCTTTTCTCGGCCACCGCTCTACCATCAGGAGCGATTTGCGGGCGGGGTGGTGGCGCCAGATTTCCTCGGTGACGAAGGGCGCGAACGGGTGGAGGAGCTTGAGGAGGGTGTCGAGGAAGCGCAGGAGCGTGGCCTGGGCGGAGGCGCGCTCGTGGCTCTCTTTATTCTGAATTGTTGGCTTAAGCTCCTCCAGAATCTCGTCGGCGAAGCGGTGCCAGGCGAAGTGGTAGAGCTTCTCGGAGGCGAGGTGGTAGTGGAAGCGGCCCATCTCGGCGTCGATGTCGACCACCAGGCCGTCGAGCTCGGAGAGGTAGCCCGCGTCGCGGCTGTTCTCGAGCACCTCGTGCTCGCCAATGGGCAAATCTTCGCAGCTCTCGTAGACGAACCGCGCGATGTTCCAGAGCTTGTTGCAGAACTTTCGGTACGCGCGGATTTTGTCTTCGGAAAAGTTGATATCGGCGCCAGGTCCGTTGCCGACAATGAGCGCGAGGCGTAGCGCGTCGGCGCCGTGCGTCTGCGACATCACCAGCGGGTCGAGGCCGTTGCCGAGCGACTTGGAAATCTTACGGCCCTTGGCGTCGCGGACGAGGCCGTGAATGTAGACGGTGTGAAACGGAATTTCGCCGAGGAAGTAGCCGCTCATCAGGATCATTCGCGCGACCCAGAAGAAGAGGATGTCGGCGCCCGTCTCGAGGATGTCGGTGGGGTGGTAGGTCTCGAGGTCTGCCGCCTCGAGGTTCGGCCAGCCGAGCGTCGAGAACGTCCAGAGGCCGGAGGAGAACCAGGTGTCCAGGGTGTCCTCATCCTGCGCCCAGCCCTCGCTCTCCCAGTTCTTACTGGGAGCCTCGATGCCGCAGTACGTTTCCTCACCCCGATACCAGACAGGGATGCGGTGCCCGTACCAAATCTGTCGGCTGATGCACCAGTCGCGGAGGTTCTCGATCCAGTTGAAGTAGATGCGCTCGAAGCGGTCGCCGGGGAGAATCTTGATCTGGCCGCTCTCCACGGCCGCGAGCATTACCTTCTTGAAGGTGGTTTTCGAGCCGGGCTTGATGCCGGGGATGCTCGCGCCGTGCAGCGGTGCCTCCATTTTGAACTCCTTGTTCACGTCGACGAACCACTGCCGCATAATCTGCGGCTCAATCATCCCGCCGGTACGCTCCGCCGTGGCGACGTTGTGCGTGTAGTCTTCAATTTTCACCAAAAGCCCCTTCGCCTCGAGCTTGGCGACGATTTTCTCGCGTGCCTCGGCAATTTTCATCTCCGCGAACTCCCCGGCGATGGGCAGGAGCTTGCCGTACCTATCGATAATCTGCTCGCGTTCGAGCTTGTGCCGCTCGGCAATCTCGAAGTCCACCGTCGAGTGCCACGGCGTGATGGTCATCACGCCGCTGCCGAAGGCGGGGTCGATGGCCTCGTCCTTGATGACGGTGGCGGTGATGGGTCCGTTGATCCACTCGAGGTCAATTTTTTGGCCGTGCTTGAACTCGGCGTAGCGCGCGTCGTCTGGGTGCATCACCACGTGCTTGTCGCCGAACTTCGTCTCGGGGCGCGACGTGCCGATGGTGAACGGGCCGTACCTGAAGTAGTAGAACTTGGTCTTCTCCTCGGCGTAGACAATCTCGTCGTCGGAGATGGTGGTCTGGCCCTTCGGATCCCAGTTGACGATGCGGTCGCCGCGGTAGATGAGGCCGTCGTCGAACATCTTCTTGAACGCGGTGCGCACAGCAAGATTTCGAGTGGCATCAAGTGTGTATGCCTCTCGTGACCAATCCACCGAGGCGCCCATCGCCTTCATCTGGCTGACGATGGTCTCCCGGCTCGCGGCGGCGTAGGCCTCAACCTTTTCTAGAAATTTCTCTCGTCCGAGCTCGGTACGACGGACCCCCTCTCTGGAAAGTTGTTTTTCAACAACTGATTGTGTGGCGATTGCAGCGTGGTCAGTTCCAGGGAGCCAGAGGGTTTTCTTTCCCTGCATTCTGGCGTGGCGAACCATAATGTCCTGAATCGCGAGCATAATGGCGTGTCCGGTATGGAGCATCCCGGTGACGTTCGGCGGCGGCAGCATAATCGAAAACTTTTCCGCGTCGGCGGCGGTGATACCTGCCTCGATACACTTATCAGGATTGGCAAACCCACTCTCCTCCCACTCGCGCTCGGTTACGGGCTCGGCTACCTCCGGCGCGTAGGGCTTCAGGAACTTATCGGGAATCGCCATTGCCGCTCGATGCTACGCCAAAATAAGCTTTTTATAAAGCCCCACTAAACTCGAGTTGAACTCGCCCGCGAGTTGAACTCGTGAACGAGTCCGACTCTTAAGCGAGTTGAACTCGTGGGTTAGGAATCGGTGAGGCGGCGGGAGCCATTAGCGATGAGAGAGGCGGGGGCGTCGGGACCGGAGCGGAGGAAGCGGAGGTAGCCGGCGGCGGCGACCATCGCGGCGTTGTCGGTGGCGAGGCCCGGCGGCGGGAGGAGGAGCTCGAGGCCGACGTCTTTCGCCACGGCCGCAAGGCGTTCGCGCAGGTAGCCGTTGGCGATGACGCCGCCGCCGACGATGAGGGATTTCGGGCCGTGAGCCTCAATCGCGGCGCGGACCTTTGCGGCGAGCACATCGGCTACGGCTTCCTCGAACTCGGCGGCGAGCGAGGCCTTGAAGCCCTCGGTGAGCTCGCCAAAGTCGCGGGCGGCGTAGAGCACGGCCGTCTTGAGGCCGGAGAGAGAGAAGTCGAGGTCGCCGGAGGCAATCATCGGGCGGGGGAGCTTCACATCGTCGCGCTCGACCGGGGGATTGGCGCGAGCGGCTGCAGCCAGCTTCGCCACCTCCGGCCCGCCCGGGTACGGGAGCCCGAGAATTCGCGCCACTTTGTCGTACGCCTCATCTACCGCGTCGTCGCGTGTCTCGCCGAGCACTTCGTAAGCGCCCCAGCCCTTTACTAGTGCGAGTTCGGTGTGGCCGCCGGAGATGAGGAGCGCGAGGGCGGGGAGTGGGGGAGAGGCTCGGCCTGCGAGTGACGCGGCGATGTGGCCCTCCATATGGTCGGCGCCAACAACGGGCACCTGCCAGGCGAGCGCGAGCGCTCTCGCTGCGCTGATGCCGACCCAGAGTGCTGGCTCGAGGCCCGGGCCAACCGTCACCGCGATCAAATCAATCGCCGGCTTCGGCGTCTTCGCAATCAAATCGAGCAGCGCGTCGGCCAGGCCCCCTTCCCGCTCTAAAATCTTTCTAATGCCCCCATTGACGGAGATCCGATCTCCGGAACCATACGGAGATCGGATCTCCGTAGGAGCGGTGGGGCAATTTTTCAGTG
The DNA here is from genome assembly GCA_036516995.1 of Minisyncoccota bacterium. GTDB lineage: Bacteria > Patescibacteriota > Minisyncoccia > Phycocordibacterales > JAACPR01 > DATDYW01. The sequence goes on along the minus strand of DATDYW010000012.1, from coordinate 133 downwards.
CCTCTGCCAGCACCGCTGCCAAGTTCTTCGCGTGCTCTCGCTTCGCCAGAGAGGGAACCACGCCGCCGAACTCTCGGTGCGCCTCAACCTGAGAGTGCACGGCGTTACTCTTCACCTCGAACGTGGGCGCATC
>DATDYW010000011.1:0-7196 GCA_036516995.1 Minisyncoccota bacterium | reverse complement strand
CGTCGGCCGCCGCCTCGGACGCTCGCTCGGCGCCACAGCCGCTCGCCTCGCTGCCATTTTTGAGGTAAGTTCTAGCCGCAATGTCAGCGAAACGTAACCACAGCATTCAGGCGGCCCCGGCCTTCACGCCCGGTACCACCGTCGATATCGGCATTTCCGGCGAGATGAAGCGCTCTTTCCTCGACTACTCGATGTCGGTAATTACCGACCGCGCGCTCCCCGATATCCGCGACGGCCTGAAGCCGGTGCAGCGCCGCATCCTCTTCGTGATGCACGAGCTGGGCCTGGCACCCAACGTCAAGACTCGCAAGTCGGCGGCGGTGGTCGGCGACGTGATGGCCAAGTACCACCCGCACGGCGATGCCTCCATCTACCAGGCGATGGTCAACCTCATCCAGCCGTTCTCGACGCGCTACCCGCTCGGCGTCGGCCAGGGCAACTTCGGCAACCAGGACGGCGACCCGGCCGCGGCCTACCGCTACACCGAGGCCAAAATGTCGCGCGTCGCCGCCGCGATGCTCGGCGACATCGACAAGGACACGGTCGACTGGCGCCCGAACTACGAGAACACCCGCAAGGAGCCGACCGTGCTGCCCGGGGCCGTGCCGAACCTCCTGCTCAACGGCACGCTCGGCATCGCAGTGGGTATGGCATCGAACATTCCGCCGCACAACCTGCGCGAGGTTGTTGCTGCGGCCACGCACTTACTTGAGAATCCTGACGCGGCAGTGGACGACCTTCTTCAGTTTGTTAAGGGTCCAGATTTTCCAACTGGCGGTCTTGCCTTCAGTGAAAAAGATATTCACGAGGCGTATCGAAACGGCCGCGGCGGCGTTGTGGTGCGCGGCGAGGCGGAGATTGTGGAGGAGAAGAGCGGCAATTTCCAGATTGTGATTTCCTCGATTCCGTACCGCGTGAACAAGGCGGTGCTCGTCGAATCGATTGCCGAGCACGTGCACGCGAAGAAGCTCGAGGGCGTCCGGGGCCTGCGCGACGAGTCCACCGACGACGTGCGCATCGTCGTGGACGTGAAGCCCTCGGCTCACCCGCAGGCCATCCTCAGCTACCTCTACAAGCACACCCAGCTCGAGGAGACGTTCCACTACAACACCGTGGCGCTGGTGGACGGCGTGCCGCAGACGCTCTCCTTGAAGGGCGTGCTCGACGCCTTCCTGGAGCACCGCCGCGAGGTGGTGCGTCGCCGCACCCAGTTCGACCTCACGAAGGCCGAGGACCGCGAGCACATCCTGCTCGGGCTGAAGAAGGCGCTCGACCACATCGACGAAATCATCAAGCTCATCAAGGCTTCAAAGGACACCGTCGAGGCGCACGCCAATTTGATGAAGAAGTTTGGCTTCTCCGAGAAGCAGGCCACGGCCATTCTCGAGATGAAGCTCTCGAAGCTCGCCGGTCTCGAGCGCAAGAAAGTTGAAGACGAGCTCGCCCTGGTGCAGGCGCTGGTGGCGGAGCTCAAGAGCATCCTGGCGAGCAAAAAGAAAATGGAGGCGCTCATCGGGCGTGAGCTCGCCGAGGTAGCACGGATGCACGGCGACGATCGCCGCACCAAGATCGTGCGCCACGCGGTCAAAAATGTTTCTGCCGAGGATTTGGTGCCAGAGGAAGAGCAGGCACTCGTGCTCTCGAAGGGTGGCTACATCAAGCGCACCAGCCCGGCGGAGTACCGCAAGCAGAAGCGTGGCGGTGTTGGTGTGATTGACCTCGACACCAAAGACGAAGACTTCGTGCAGATCCTGCTCGTTGCCTCGACGCACAGCGACCTCCTCTTCTTCAGCAACAAGGGTAAGGCTTACCAGCTGAAGATGCACGAGCTGCCGGAGGGTAAGCGCGCCACCCGCGGCAAATCCATCGTGAACTTCCTGCCGCTCGCCACCGACGAGCAGGTCACCTCGATTCTGCCGATGCCGAAGGGCAAGAAGGCGCAGGATGGTCTCTCGATTGTGATGGTCACACAGCACGGCACGGCGAAAAAGGTCGCGGCGGAAAGCTTCCGCGAGGTGCGCCGCTCCGGCCTCATCTCAATTGGCCTTGACAGCAACGACCAGCTGCAGAGCGCGGTCTTCGCCGAGAAGGGCGACGACGTGATTGTGGCAACCGCGAAGGGCCAGTCTATTCGTTTCAAGGAAGCCGATGTGCGCCAGATGGGTCGCGCCGCCGCCGGCGTGAAGGGGATTACGCTCGGCAAAGGTGACGCGGTCATTGGTGCGCACACGGTGCCAAAGGGAAGCAAGGCTTCTCTCCTTGTGTTGGGCGAGCGCGGCTACGGCAAGCGCACAGCACTCGATGAGTACAAGGTGCAGGGCCGCGGTGGCCAGGGCATCAAGACCGCAGACATTACGGCGAAGACGGGCTTCCTCGTCACGACGGCGGTCGTGACGGAAGGCGTGGAGCAGGAGCTCGTCACAATTTCCCGCAAGGGCCAGATTGTTCGCTGCGGCGTTGCCGAAGTTCCGATGCTCGGCCGCCAGACCCAGGGGGTTCGCGTGATGAAGCTCCGCGAGGGAGACTCGGTCGCGAGCGGAATTTGCTTTTAGTGAAGTAACAAGTAACAAGTAACAAGTAACAAGTAACAAGTAACAAGGAATTAGGTAACAAGTTCGGATAGAAGCTGAACAGATTATTGCTGCTCCGGCTCATTACTTGTTCCTTGTTACTTCGCCTGCCTGTGGACTAGATAGGACACGTGCCTCTCAACTAGCTGTTAGAATAACGCTAATGCTCGCCCATCCGGACGCCGTCGTTAATGCGCTGTCCCCCGAACCGGGGATGAAAGTTGCTGATTTTGGCGCCGGTTCGGCGATGCACCTGCCAGCGCTCGCTGCGGCGGTAGGGCCGAACGGCCGCGTCTACATTATCGACGTCCAGAAAGATCTCCTGGATCGCGCCCGGGCTCGCGCCGCCGAGCAGGGGATTCGCAACGCCGATTTCGTATGGGCCGACCTTGAGCGCCCGCGGGCAACGAACCTCGCCGACGGCGCACTCAATCGCGTTCTCGCCTCGCACCTCCTGTTCCAGCTGGATGCCGCTCCACCAGTTTTCGCCGAGGCCTTCCGCGTGCTCGCACCGGGCGGGAAGCTGCTGGTGGTCGAGTGGGCCACTCCGCCAGGTTCAATCGGAGGAAAAATAGTTTCAGAAGCTGAAGCGCGGAAGCTTGCGACCGCCGCGGGCTTCTCTCTGCCGAGTCCGGTTTCCGTCGGCAGCGGCCAGTACGGCTTCCTCGCCGAGAAACCACGATGAACCCGCAGAGCTCGATCTTCCAGATGATCCTGATGGTCGTCGCCGGGATCGTCGCCCTCGGCGCAATTTTAGTTTTCGCATTCTACCGGCCCGACTCCGGCGCGGAGGGCGCCGCGGCGGTGGTCTGGGGCACGCTGCCCACAGAAATTGTCACCAACACGCTGGTGAAGCTCCAGGGCGAGGGCGAGCCCGTGGGGAGGGTTACCTACGTCGAGAAGGACGCCGCGACGTTCGATCGCGAGCTCACCGACGCCATTGCCAACGACCAGGGGCCGGATGTTATTCTCATCGAGGCGGGCCAGCTGATTCGCCACTCGCTGCGCATCGTGCAGGTTCCGTACGCCACGGTGCCGCTGCGCGACTTCCGCGACACCTACGCCACCGCGGAGACCTGGGCGGGCAGCCTCGGCACCTACGGCGTGCCGTTCCTCCTCGATCCGCTGGTGCTCTACTACAACACCGCGGCGCTCGCCTCCGCCGGCCAGGCGACGGTTCCCGAGTACTGGGACCAGGTGATTGCGATTGCGCCGAAACTCACCAGGCGCGGAGAGAACCTGGCGCTCGCGAAGTCGGCGATCGGCCTCGGCGAGTACCAGAACGTCACCCACGCCAAGGAGATCATCTACGCGCTCTCGCTGCAGGCGGGCACGCCGATTGTCTCGCGGCTCACCCCGGCTGGGGAGACGGACCTCGGGCTCGGCGACCGCTACGACGTCTACCTCGGCGCCCGCTTCGAGTACCCGACGCCGCCCGCCGACGCGGCGCTCCTGTTCTTCACCCAGTTCGTCGATCCGTCGAAGGACGTCTACACCTGGAACCGCTCGCTGCCCTCCACCCGTGACCGCTTCCTCTCCGGTGACCTGGCGATGTACCTCGGGCTCGCTAGCGAGCGCGGGGTGCTGCGCCAGTCGAACCCGAACCTGCCGTTCGATCTGGCCGTGCTGCCGCAGTCGCGCTCGCGGGATACCAAGGCCACCTACGCCCGCTCGTACGCGCTGGCCATCGTCCGCACGGCGAAAGACCCGGCGGCTGCCTACGCCGCGATTCAGGCGCTCACGGGCGAGGCGAGCCAGCGGGCGTTCGCCGCTGCCACGGGGCTCGCGCCCTCGCGCCGGGCGCTCCTCGGGGCCGCGGCCGCGAGCCGGGCGGAGGATGCCGCGGTCTACGCCTCGGCGATTGTCGCCCAGCCGGTGCTCGAGCCCGACCCGGAGGGGATGAGCGGCGTGGTAGGGCGAATGGTCGAGGCGGTGACCTCGGGCCGCTCCGGCATCGACGCGGCCGTAGACTTCGCCGACCGCTCGGCCCGCGAGCTCCTGCCGGTCTTCGCCAAGCCGGAGCAGAGCGCCGGCGCGGGCGCGGCGGGGAACCTGGTGCCGTCCCTGGCGCCGACCATATGAGATGATTGATTGCGTGAAGCGGCAACCTGCGATGAGCCGACGCCTGCGGGCGCTCGCCGCCTACGCGCTCCCGGTGGCGCTCGTGGCCGTTCCGGTGCTCGCGCTCGCCGCCGCCGACCAGGAGCTCATCGACGGCAGCTTGGAGGCGAAGGAGTACACCTGGGTCGAGTTCATCGAGACGCTCCAGCGCGTCGCCTCGTTTATGATCAAGCTCGCCGTGGCCTTCGCCGCCGGAATGTTTATGTGGGCCGGCTGGCAGTACGTCACCGCCGGCGGCGACTCGGCCAAAATTACCGCCGCCCACCGAATTTTCAAGAACGTCGCCATCGGCATCGGGCTGGCGGTTGCCGCCTTCCTGATCGTCGAGGTCATCATCAAGGCTGTGGGCGGCGAGGGTGCCGTGGGGAAGTGGATAAAGGTAAAATAGGTGTATGGCCAACACACCAACGGGAGGCACCGGGCGGAAGCTCCGTGGCGCAGCGACGGCCTCGGCGGCGTTCCTGGTCGCCCTCCTGCCGGCGGTTGCCCTGGCGGCGGTGTTCACCAATCCGCTCGGCAACGGCACCGACCTCTGGGGTTTCCTGGTGAAGGCGCTCCAGGCGGCGGCGAAGATTGCCGGCGTGGCGGCGGCGCTCGCCATTATGTGGTCCGGCTTCCTCTACGTCACCGCGCAGGGCGACGAGGGAAAAATCAGTACGGCGCACGCCGCCTTCAAGTGGGCGATCGTCGGCACGCTGCTGATGCTCGGCGCCACCGTCTTTGCCGCCGCCGTCTGCGAGGCGATCAAGGACGCCGCCGGCAGCTCCTCCTTCAGCTGCCCGAGCTTCAAGTGATGACGCCGCGACGACTGCCCCCGGTTCTCGGCGCCGCCGCCGCGGCGGCGCTCGCGGCGCTGCCCGCTGCCGCACTCGCGGCGGGCAGCACCGTTCTCGCCATCGCCAAGGACATCCACGGCAACATCTACAACGCGCTCCTCTTGGTGCTCGTCGGCGCGGCGCTGGTGCTCTTCCTGTGGGGCGTGGCCCGCTACATCAGCCGTGCCGGCGGCGGCGGGGGAAAGGACGCCAAGGGCGACAACGGCGTGCATATGATTTCGTACGGCCTGCTGGTGCTCTTCGTGGCCGTCTCCGTCTGGGGCCTGGTCTCCATCCTGGTCGAGGCGCTCGGCTTCACGAAGGGCGGCGGCTTCGGGCTGAAGTAGAATAGCGGCGCCGCGCACCACACCCATGCTCTTCCCAGAAATTGCCTACGCCTCCACCTTCTCGAACCTGGTCGGGAAGGTGCAGCTGACGATCAGCCAGGGAATCATCCCGCTGATTGGCGGCGCGGCGCTCGTCTTTTTCCTCTGGGGGCTGGTTCGCTACCTCGTCAACGCCGACAGCGAGCCGCAGCGCAAGCTCGGTCGGGAGTATATGGTTTGGGGCCTCATCGGGCTCCTCGTTCTGGTCGGCACCTGGGGGTTCGTCGGCCTGCTCTCGGCTCTTTTAGGGGCCGATGTCCACATTCCACAGTTTGCCAGCTAGGCCCCTTCCGCTGGTCAAACAGGTGCTAAAATTGGAGCGTCGGGCTACCCTGCCGCTTTCGGCCCCAGGCCCGCGCCGCATCCGACCGCTACCAAACTTTTTCACAATGAAGAAAACATCCGCGTTCCTCGCCGCCGCGATGCTGCCCGCCGTGGCCCTCGCCGCCGGCATCAGCTCGGGCATCGTCAACATCCTGTCCCTGATCAGCAACGTCATCGGCATGCTGGTGCCGATCTTGATCGGCCTCGGCCTCGTCTACTTCCTCTGGGGCGTCATCCAGTACGTCATCGCCGGCAACGAGGAGGCGAAGAAGGGCGCCAAGCAGGTCATGCTCTACGGCCTGCTCGGCCTCTTCGTGATGGTCGGCGTCTGGGGCATCATCAACCTCGTCGGCGACACCGTATTCCAGGGCGTCTCGACCTCGGCCGCCAAGAGCTACCCGACCGTCCCGACGATTACGACGAACTAGCCCGCCGTGTCTCACACGGGGGCGGCCTCCGGCTACGTTGACCAGGCAATCGGCAAGATTGCCAAGGGTCTAATAAACCCGGCTATCTACCTGCTCTTCGCGCTGGCGCTCGCGTCCTTCGTCTTCGGCGTCGCGAAGTTCGTGCGGAGCGCGGACGACCCCGGTGCCCGGAAGACGGGCCAGCAGCACATGCTCTGGGGGATTGTTGGGATGGCAATCATGGTCTCTGTCTTTACGATAATTCGGCTGGTTGTGGAGAACATTGGCGCGGAGGTTCCCAGTACCATCCCCGGCAAATAGAGAAGGGAGCGTGGTTTCGGTTGAGTAGCGGGAGGCTCCATTCAAGCCTAAGACGAGGTCAGAAGGCAGAAGTCAGAGGGCAGAAGTCAGAAAGCAGAGGTTCGGGCAAGGGCCCGGATTTCTGCTTCTCGTTTTTACTTCTGCCCTCTGACTGCACCCCGTCCGACTATCGCCTACGCGGTGACCCCCCGAGGTCCGACCTCGAAGCGCCACAAGAACGAGGAAAAGGAAAACGGGCGCGACCTTTGGTCG
>DATDYW010000010.1:0-3064 GCA_036516995.1 Minisyncoccota bacterium | reverse complement strand
CGCATTATCGCGTCTGAAACTTTAGCCGCGATGCGCAAAGATGTGACCGGCTACCTCTACGGCGGCGACATCACCCGCAAGATGAAACTCCTCGAGAAGCAGAAGAAGGGTAAGAAGAAGATGCTCGAGCGAGGGAAGGGGACGGTGAACATCCCGCACGACGTGTTCCTGAAGATGGTGAAGGGCGAGCGGGGGTAAGAGGCAAGAGAGGAGCGGTCCCTGGTCTGATTGATTTTTCTTTTTGGTGTGCTAGTAATCGGTTCATGAAGATCGTTACCTTTACCGCCGTGGCGGCTTTTGCCGCTCTCGCCCTCCTGACCTCCTGTGGCCAATCGACCGCAGAGAAGCTCAGAAATGCCGCTGCGCACCTAGATCCGTCGCTGGTTGCACACGACGGTGCCGAACGCGAATGCGTCATCGGCACGCCGTTAGACTTCAAGGTCATCGATAGCGGCGACGGCTGCTCGGTTACCGGCATCTTTGCCCTCGAGGGGCAGCGACTGCACCTGCAGCGAGTCACGATTGTGTCGGGCAGTTTCATGGGGTTGGGCAATCCTACGCTGGCGACCGCCTCGTCGATGCTCTCGCCGGGTGAGACTGCTCGCTTCGAACGCTTCCATGTTCGCTACGTGGGGATTGGGCCATCAGGCAATCCAGTTGTGGCCGTGAACGACCTCAAACTGAAGCCCTGAGCCCTGAAGAATTTAAGGCCGCCTCAACGGGCGGCCTTTTCCTTACATCGCGTAGAGCGCGAGCATTCCCAGTATCGTGATCAGCGCCACCACCTGGAAGAACGGCCGAATCCAGGCCCGGCCGCGTTTGGTGAAAAGCATAAGTGGTAGAATCCTAAACGAGCAGCCGCCAAGCGTCAAAGGCCGGCCGCGCCTCCCGCCGTGAACCCAGTCGCTGAAGTTGCCGCCCGCCGCCGCACCCGGAGACGGGTCTTCGCCTCGCCCCTGCTCACCGTCCTGCTCTTGGCCTTGATTTTCCTTTTTGGCCGGGCGGCCTGGGGGATGCTCAGCAAGGCCCAGCAGGCCGCCGCCGCCCAAGCCGAGGCCGAGGAGAAGCTTTCTCGCGTTGAGGCTTCCCGCGACGCCCTGGCCCGGGAGGCTGCGGCCCTGGCCACCCCGGCGGGCCTCGAGGGTGAGCTCCGGGCCCGCTTCAGCGTCGCAAAGGCGGGGGAGGAGGCCGTGGTCATCGTGGAGGCGCCGGCGAGCCGCGCCGCCCCGGCCGCCGCGCCGGGCCTAATGGAGCGATTCTGGGCTGCTATTAGTGACTTTTTTTAACAAATTCAACTCGGAGTTAAATTTATCTCAACTCGGGGGTATTTTATTGCACATTTTTATTGATTCTCTCGACCATAATTTAACTCCGAGTTGAATTTGTCCAGAACAGCCCACGTGGCGTGCCTGCTTGGACGGAGCGGGTTCGCTGGTGTAGAATGCCTCGGCTCACGATTAATCAAGCGCGCTCACCACGGTTACAATGAAGAAAGTCTCCGTTTACTCCACACCGACCTGCTCGTACTGCAAGATGACGAAGGAGTTCCTGGCGCAGCACAACGTGCCGTTCGAGAGCATCGATGTCTCGGCCGACGAGGCCAAGAAGAACGAGATGGTCGAGCGCTCCGGCCAGATGGGCGTGCCCGTCATCGACATCGAGGGCGAGCTGATTGTCGGCTTCGACGAGGAGCGGCTCAAGGAGCTTCTGGCGATCGAGGCCTAAGTTTTTAGGCAAAAAGCCCCGCCGCACATTTGCAACCGTATGGGTTGCAAATGTGCGGCGGGGCTTTTCCACAGCCAGCCGGAGCGTCAGCGTATATCATATCTGGTATATGAAGGCCGACTCCGCCAACACTCAATTGCGCCTAGGTTCCCGTATTCGTAATCTGCGGCAGGAGCAGGGGCTGACCCAGGCGGCCCTCGCCCGGGCGCTACGCACCTCGCAGCCGGCGATTGCCCGAATGGAGGCCGGGCGGCAGAACTTCACCGCCCGCGAGCTAGAGAAGGTTGGCAAGGCGCTCGGCAGGAGCCTGCTCTCGGTGCCGCAGACTGCCGATCTCGTTGTGAACGGAGGGAAACGGCTCTCCGGCTCCATCGACGTCAACTGCTCGAAGAACGGCTCGGTGGCGCTGCTCTGCGCCGCGCTGCTCAACCGCGGCAAGACGACGCTGCGCGGCATCGCCCGCATCGAGGAGGTCAGCCGGCTGATTGAGGTGCTCGAGAGCATTGGCGTTAACGTGCGCTGGACGGGGCAGAACAGCCTAGAGATTCTGCCACCAGCCCGCTTCGCGCTCGATAAGATTGATGTATCGGCTGCCTCTCGAATCCGCTCAAGCTTAATGCTCATCGGCGCGCTGGCGTGCCGCGTGCCGCGCTTCCGGCTGCCGCACGCCGGCGGCTGCAAGATGGGCAGCCGCACCATCGCCGCGCACCGGCTGGGCCTCGCGGCGCTCGGGGTGAAGACTGAGACAGAGGAGCGCTACTACGAAATTTCAACAGCAAAACTCAAACCCGCCGACATTGTTCTCTACGAAGCCAGCGACACGGCGGCGATCAACGTGCTGCTCGCTGCGGCGATGATTCCTGGCGTTACCACCATCCGCTTCGCCCCGCCGAACTACCAGGTGCAGGAGGTCTGCTTCTTCCTCGAGAGGCTCGGCGTGCGGATTGAGGGCATTGGCACGACGACACTGGTGGTTCGCGGCGTCGAGTCGTTCGACGCTCCTGTCGAGCACGAGAACAGCGAGGATCCGGTCGAGGCGATGCTCTTCATTTCTGCGGCTGCGACTACGCACTCGGCTCTCACGGTTCGTCGTGCGCCAATTGATTTCCTGTCGGTTGAGCTAGCGAAGCTCACGGTGATGGGTCTAAAGTTTTCCGTTTCGTCTCGGTACAAGGCGAAGAACGGCCGCACCGACCTAGTGGATATTGCCGCGCGCCCGTCGAACCTCGTGGCGCCACCCGACAAGCTGCACGCGCTGCCGTACCCGGGAATAAATGCCGACAACCTGCCGTTCTTCGTGCCCATCGCCACCCAGGCCGAGGGGACGACGCTGGTGCAC
>DATDYW010000009.1:0-5184 GCA_036516995.1 Minisyncoccota bacterium | reverse complement strand
AAGGCACGTCGTCGGCCGTCGTCTCGGACTCTCGCTCGCTTCCTGACCCGCTCGCCCAGCCGCCGCTTTTCGTTTGAGTTCAAAAAACCGGCGCGGCCGGGGCAGACACCGTAGCACGCGAACGGGAAAAGGAAAAGCTCGTCGCGGGGACGAGCTGATTGTGGGCTAGTCGTCGTCGTCGGAAAACCGAGGCGGCGCTAGCTGGGCTTCCGGGAAAAGAGTCTCGACAACGAGCGTGGCGGTGTCCTTGCCGAGCGGCTCCGCCAGGAAGAATTCCGGCGAGACGGGCACCAGCACGGCGCGCACCCGTCCGCCCTCCACGTTCTCCCCTTCGTAGTCGCCGAGCCAGGTGCCGTCTTCCTGAAGGTAGAGCGTGTAGAGGATTTCCTCCCGCCCCTCGTAGCACTTGGTGAAGCTGATCACCTGCTCGCCGAGACGCACGTCGCGGAGCGTCGAGAGGCCGTAGCGGTCCTCTAGGCTGCCGCCGCCCTCGTCGATTCTGCCGTGGAAAACAACGCGCTCCGCGTGGCGCGGCGGCGGGCCAGCCCAGAAGGACATCGCCCCGTAGATTGCAAACGTTCTCATACTCCACGACCCTAGCAGAGACGGAAAAGCCGCGCCAGCGAAGCGCTGGCGCGGCAGATTTTCAATCAGGCTTTGGCGAGAGCCGGCACCTGGAATAGCCGGGTGACCGACTCGCCGAAGTGCGTCCGGGCGATAGCCTCGGCGAGGAGTGGCGCGACCGAGACGGCCCGAACTTTCTTGCCGTGGGCCTGCGGCACCGAGTCGGTGACGAGCATCAGCTCGATTGGCGAGTTCGCAATTCGATCGCGACCCTTGCCGGAGAGAACGCCGTGCGTGACGGCGGCGAAGATGCGCTTGGCACCCTGCTCCTCCAGGAGCTTCGCCGCCTCGACGACGGTCCCGGCGGTTTCCGTCATGTCGTCGACAATCAACACCTCGCAGTTCTCGACCTCGCCGATGAGCGCCGTGGCGCGCACCTTCTCGTCGGAGATGCGGTCCTTGTCCACGATTGCGAACTTGGCGCCGAGCGCGGCGGCGTAGCTCTTCGCCCGCTTGATGCCGCCAATGTCCGGCGTGACGATCACGAGGTCGCGCAGATTGAGCGCCCGAATCTCGGGGACGAACACCGGCATCGCCTCGAGGTTGTCCGCGGGGATGTCGAAGAATCCCTGAATCTGCGCCGCGTGGAGATCGAGCGTCAGCACCCGCTGCACGCCCGCGGCCACCAGGAGGTTGGCGACCAGCTTGGCGGTGATTGGGACACGCGGACGGTCTTTGCGATCCTGCCGCGCATAGCCGAAGAACGGCATCACCGCGGTGATGTGGTGGGCACTCGCGCGCCTGAGCGCATCGACCGTGATCAGCAGCTCCATCAGCGTGTGGTTCGCCGGCGGGCAGGTCGGCTGAATGACGTAGACGTCGCAGCCGCGGACGTTGTCCTCAATCTGCACCCGCGTCTCGTGGTCCTGAAACTCGTCCAGGGTGCGGCCAACGAGGCCGCCGGCGTGGAGCCGCAGGACGGGCTGGTCGGCGATAGCCTTGGCGAGCACCTCGTGGGCGCCGCAGGAAATAATTCGGAGGTTGGTCATTTTTATTGAGTGTGAATGGTTCGCTACTTGCCACGACCCTAGCAGCAAAAGAAATGCCCCGCCAGCGAGACGCTGGCGGGGCATTTGCCTTGAACTTAAACCTGCGGAGCCGACCCAACAATGAATCGGCGATTCAGTCTCACCGCCGCGTACCCGGCGCCAATCAGTATGAATCCGAAGGCAATGAGCGAGACCGCCCAGCCGAGGTAGTCCGCGAAGAGCTCGCCGCCGACGCGCGTCACCGCGGCGACGACCGTCGCCGCCGCGAGAAAGAGCGCCCACGAGCTCTTCGCCGCGATCGCCGCGTAGATGGCGCCGAACGAGAGCGCGAGCGGCAGCACAGACCAGGCGCCACCGTAGGCAAACACGGTCCAGAAGATAGCCACGGTGGCGAGGAGCAGCGCCGCGCGGAGTCGGCCGGCGACGCCAAACCACATCGCGCCCGCAACCGCGAGCGCGGCGACAGTGCGCCAGTCAGGCTCGAACGAGAACGCCACGGAGAGAACGCTGCCGACGGCGATAAAGCCGAAGAGTCCGCGCAGGGCGCCCGCCTGCTTCACCTCTCCGGGCTGGGGCACCGCCATAGCCGGTCGCCACGCCACCGCGGCGTACGCGAAGCCGGCAATTATCGTTGCTGCGCGCAGCACCGATTCCGGATCACCGAAACGATCGGATACATCGAGGATGAGTGCGTAGTACGCCCACGTTGCCGCACCCGCAAATCCAAGCACGGGCACCGGCAGCTTCGAGCGCACGGCGGCGAAGCCGAAGAACGCGGCGGCAATGAGCGCGGCGACGGCCTGCGCGGGCAGCGTCGCGTCGAGGGCGAGCTCGTCGAACGCCACGGCGACGCCGAACGGCGCCGTAGCGACAGAGACCACGTAGGCGACCGAGGCGACGGCGCGGTTCCCCCGCGCCGCAGAGACGAGTCCGAAAACGTAGGCAATCAGCGAGAGGCCCAGGGAGACCAAGATGCGGCCACCCGAGCCGAGCGTATTCCAGTTATCGGCAACCAGAATGCCGGCGCCGATGATGACGATGAGCGCGCCGAGCGCGTAGAGGACCTTGGCGACGAGCGAGTGACGGTCGCCGGCAGGAGCCTGGCTACCCAGGGGCGACGCGGCCGCGGCGGCTGGCGCCAGCGACGCAACGTCGGCCGACGTGACCGTGCCGTCGGCGAGCTTCTGCTTAATGAACGCGAGGACTTGATTTTTATCCATACGTCTTACTTAATCCAGGCGAGGAAGGCCAGGCCTCCGTAGTAGTAGCCGGAGCTGGTCGGCAGCACGAGCTCGTCGACCACCTTTCCGTCTCGGTAAACCGGCAGCTGCCCGGCGCGGCTGCCGCGAGAACCGAAGAGCTCGAAAATGCCGCTGTCGCTGTAGCCAGTTTGCCCGACCGAAAAACCGTCGTCCGACGTTGGCCCCGCGTCGAGCGAGAGCCTGGTGGCCTCCTCGAGCGAGAGCTCCTTCAGCGATCCGTCGGCGATGCCGTAGCGGTAGAGCTTCGGCGCGCGCGCCGGGTCGGGCTCGCGGCGCACCTGGTAGCTCGTGCCGCCATCGTAGCGCCACTCGAGGAGCGCCTCCTCGTTCGGGCGCCGGGCGAGCCTGCCGTTCTCAATCTTGTCTACGTAGTCGCCAGACGGGTAGTAGCCGTTGCCGCCGGTGAGCAGGATGTCGTGCGACGGGCCCGCACCGAGCCGCGGCAAAAACGCCACGCCGAGGACGGCGAGTAAAAACAGTGCCGGGACGCCAACGCCGAGGATTAGGGGCCAGTGGTTTTTCATACCCCAATAGTACACCAGACAGACGAACGAAGAATGCAGGATGCAGAATGAAGAATGAAGAATTAAGAATGAAGAATTAAGAATGAAGAATTAAGAATGCAGAATGCAGAATTTTAGGAAGAAATGTAGAATTTCTTTAGCCTGCCTTTATTGCCTCCCTGATAACGTTTGGCGATGCCAGACACTGGACTACAGGAACGTATATTTTTGTGGGTCTGCTCGCTGGTTAACCACGCACGTGGTTTTCCAAAGGATTATGCATCGCGAGTTATCGCCCAACAGTTAATCCGATGCGGCACCAGCGTGGGAGCAAACTATGTTGAAGCACAAGGAGGCTCCTCCAAGCGAGATTTTGTAAATTTTCTTAGATATGCGTTGAAGTCGGCTCGAGAGAGCGACTACTGGTTGAAATTAACTGAGGCAGTTATTCCAAATATTAATAAGAAACTCACACACCCACTTCGCGGGGAACTCGATGAATTAACTCGTATTCTTGTAAAAATCATCGTGAGCACGCAAGGGAAGAGAGCAAATTAAAAACGAAGGATGCGGAGTGAAGAATTTTAAGACGGCCTAATTCGACAATTCTTTATTCTTCATTCTTAATTCTTCATTCTGCATTCTTAATTCTTAATTCTTCATTCTTAATTCTTCATTCTTCATTCTTCATTCTTCATTCGCCTAAGCCTCCGTCGTTTCCCGCGCAAAAAATAGTCCGATGAACCACTCGAAGCCGATGCGCAGCCGCTTCTTCCAGGAGGCGAACTTGAAGAGGTAGGTGTTGCGCCAAATGAACCACGCGAGGGGCCCTGAAATCGGAATGCCGAGTACCACTCCCGCCGCCTTGTGACGGCCGAGCGAGACGAGGCTGCCCTTCGAGCGGTAGCGGAACGGCGCGGCCGCTTTGCCGCGGGCAGCGGCGAGCACGTTCCGGGCAACGGACTTCGCCTGCTGAATCGCCACCTGCGCGAGCATCGGCAGCGGCCTGCCGTCCTCGCCGAGGACGGCCGCGACATCGCCGAGCGCGAAGACCTCGGGGCGTGTCGTCGCGCGCAGCGCGGCGTCGACGGCGACGCGCCCGTCCGACACCTCGAGCACGCCCTCGAACGGCGGCAGCGCCGGCGCGACGCCGGCGCACCAGAAGACGGCGTCGGCGAGAACCGTCCCGCCGGCCGCCCGCTCGATGCCCGCCGCCGTCACGGAAGCGATTTTGCAGCCGTGGCAGACCGCGACACCGGCCTCCGCGAGCGACCTCTCGGCGGCGCGCGAAACGGAGCGCGGAAACGACGGGAGCAGCGTCGTTCCGCCGTCGACGAGCGTGACCGTCGGGCCGACCGCCCGAACGTGCGGGTAGTAGCGCCCGCCGATGGCGTCGGCGAACTCGGCGAGCTCGGCGGCGAGCTCGACGCCCGTAGCCCCGCCGCCGACCACCGCCAGGCGCGGCAGCCGCGGACGCTCGGCGAGCGCGGAGGCGAGCCGCTCGAACGCCCCGATGACGGTGCGGCGAATCTTCAGCGCGTCGGCGAGTCGCTTGAGCGGCAGCGCGTGCTCGGCTGCGCCCGGCACGCCGCAGTCGGTGTTCTGCGCGCCAGAAGCGAGAACTAGATAGTCGTATGGAAAATCTCGGCCACCGATGGTTACAACGCGACTGTCTAAGTGAATCTTCTCTGCCTCGCCACGAACCACCTCAATGCGATCACCAGCAAAAATCTCGCGTAGCGGCTCGGCAACGGAGGAGGGCGTCAGCGACCCCGTCGCCACCTCGTGCAGGAGCGGCGTGAAGAG
>DATDYW010000008.1:0-18503 GCA_036516995.1 Minisyncoccota bacterium | reverse complement strand
ATCGGTGCCGTCTGGGTCGTACATCACCTCACTAAAAACCAGAGCCGACGCAACCGTCGGAGTAATGAGTAGCGGAAAAACGAGAGAGGCGGTAGTAAAAAATACCGATACAGCGAAGCTGTGTCGCGCACAAAAATTTTTCATGCCAGAAGCCTACACAAACACCCCCTCTCTCCCCATAAGTTCCCCCTAAAGCCACCCTAAAACCGAGTTGAACTCGAGCGTGAGTTGAACTTACCCCCGAGTTCAACTCGTGGGTGAGTTGGACTCGTGCGAGAGTCAGACTCAGGCCTGAGTCTGACTCTCGCATCAGCCACGAGTGCGGGATGCGCGTCCGGGTTGCACGATCCGGACTCGCAACAAGAAAGCACCCCCTTGCGGGGGTGCTTTCTTTTTTCCTGGGCTAGGCGGTGAAGCCCAGCTTCGGAATTCAGACGCTGCGACTACTAGTGGATTGTGAGACCCGTCACGACGTCACTGCGGAAGTCCTCAATGTCGATCGTGTACAGGTTATCCATATCCTCGGCGGAGGCGGTATCCCACTTGAATCCGTTCAGCTGAATTCCGAGGACACCGCTGTCGATGCCGGTCGGAATTGAGACCGTGAACGTGAAGTTTCGGGAGTTGCCCTCCGAGATCTTGAACCGCTTGTCGCCCGAGTCGTTCGTGTCGCTCGACTTGTAGCCGTCCGATGCGGTCACGATCGCCGTGTAGGTCGATGTGCCCGTGTTGGAGTCGGTCGTAGTCGAGTACGAGACGCCGTCGGTCCAGCCGTCGCCGGTGGCGGTGCCATCGGCGGTCGGCGTGCCGGTCGCGACCGTGTCGCCGTCGAGGTAGACGTCCTCACCCGAGGCCGTCACCTTGAAGTTGATCTTGAACTCTACCGTGTCGGCATCGGCGGCGATTGATCCATTCGTGCGCGTAGCGCTCGAAGAGGTGAAGTCAATCTGCATGCCCTCCGTGCGGAGCTCAATGTCGCCGCCGTACACGTTGTCGGTCACGGTCACGCTGTCGCCCTCGGCGTCTTCAGCGTCGATGCTGGAGCCGAGCACGGCCGCGCGGAACTCGTAACCTTCGTTGTAGTTGAAGTCAGCGCCGGTGCCGCCCTGCGGCTCAAGGTCGGCGAGGGCCACAACTTCAAGCTCGTCGTCCTCCGCAACCTCGATGTCGAGGTCCTCGAAGGCCGCAGACGAGGTGCCGACGCCGGAGGTAGGAGACTCCGAGGCAACCTCGTCGCCGTCAACCTCGAGGGTCACGTTCTTCACGACCGACGCGATGGTGCCCGAGGCCGCGGTGTCACCCGAAGAGGTAGCCAGCGAGACCGTGAGCTCGTCGATCGTGTTGTCAGAAGCGTTCGCCTCGATGGTGAAGCGCAGAATCTCGACACCGTCGGTATCGGAGTCCTGATCAACGAAGACCGTGCGGTCCTCGTTGTCGTCCTCGTCAATCGAGAGCTCGAGATCGCCTGCATCGGCGTTGTCGAAGGTCAGCGTGTTGCTGTCCGCGTCGGAGCCTTCGTAGATGTCGATGCCCTCGGCGTCGATGACCCGGAGGCCGTCGTCGGTGAGGCTGAACTCGAAGACGCCCGGGGTGTCGCCCGAGTCCAGGTTGTCCTGGGCGGTCACCTCGACGTAGAACTTGTCCTGGTCGCCCTCCTCGACGACGCTATCAACGTCTTCGAAGCGGAACGAGTAAGTGTCGTCCGTGCTCTCCTCGTCCCAGGCGTCCTCGTCGTCGAGGTTGTCGACGGACGCGACCTTGCTGGTGCCGTGGAAGAGCTCGGCAGACTCGAAGTAGTCCCAGGGATCCGTGCCAGAGGAGGCCGCGGTCGAGGACGCGAGCACCTCCAGGCGCTCAACGCGCAGGTCGGAGTTCTTCGCCTCGAACTCGAAGCCGAAGACCTGGTCGGTCTCGCCCTCCTCGAGGGTCTCGTTGCCCGGGTTGCCCAGGACGTCGTAGTCGCGGATGTCGCCCTCGCCGCCCTGCAGGTCGTCCGACGAGTCGTCGGAGGAGTCGTCAGAGCTCGAGTCGCCCATCGCGTTGAACTTGCCCATGGTGATCGGGCCGAAGTAGCCGACCGCCGGCGCGACGCCGTTGGCGGCCTGCCACTTGGCGAGAGCCGCCTTGGTCAGAGAACCGAAGTAACCCTTCGCGACGCCCGCCGGCATAACGAGGTGTCCCCCGCTAATCAGCGTCGTCTGAAGGCTGGCAACATCGTCACCGGTAGAACCGATGGTGAGGTTGCGGGTGTACATCGTAGCAGCGCTGGCAACCGACGCGGAGAGAGCCACCGCGAAGGCGAAGCCAACGACAGCCACGAGGCTGTAGGCCTTTTTCATCTGTTGGATAAGCAATGTCATCTAGCCGCGCCGGTTTACCGGTAAAAGTTCGGCGCGACTGATGACGGACTGGTAATTCTCAGGGTACGTAACCTGGGACTTACGCCCGCTCGGTCACCCCTGAGGGTGAGACGAGCGGACCGCCCAAGGCTGTTTGCCCGGAGATTTGGTAAACGTCTTTCGTGTTTCTGGTTCGCGCGGATGGCGAACCCTGCTCGGCTGTGTCTGAAAAGTCGGTAGTCCCGTGCCGCCGCGTTTGCTGTCTTCGGTGGCGCGAGGTCGGAGAAGAGCGTGCCGGCGACCGGCACGCGGGAACGCGGCTCCTCTCGGAACCGGAACAGAGAACCTATTCTTTAGTTCTCAACGATCGGCCGCGCAACCGTAGCTTCCGCGTCTGCCGTAGCCCCCATTGTATCGTCAACCGGGCGGCCGGTTCGATACGAGCCGTGTGGATAACCGCGGAAACCTTGACATTTAAAGCTGGGGGAGGCCTTTTGGACAGTCGCGCCTGCCGGTGCCTAGCGAAAAAGCCTAACAGAAAAAGGCTTTTCGGTCAAAGTTCGCGGCCTTTCGGTAGCAGCCCATCCCTCAATGATGGCGCGAGATGGAACTTGTTACCTGATTTTACTTACAAAATTTATGGGACAGAAACAGCGAGTCCGGAAGCCTCGTAACGACTCCAGCGTCTATCCCCAAACTTTTTGAGAGAACCTTTTAAAACAAGGCCGGAAATGGTTCTCTGCAAGGTTTTCTCTCCGACAAGCGGCATTTCGGACAAAACATCTTTAATGGACACTCTTCCAATCTTTCGGACAATATTAAGGACAATTTCTTCTCTGTCCTTTATAGAGTTTGGTTCTCCTGCGGGCGCTGCATCGGACACGCCACCCGTCGTCGGGAAATCCGCCCGCGGCGTTGACGCCGCTTGACCCGCCGCCACAGGAACCTCAAACCCTAGTTTCATATCTGCTGCACGACGCCGGGACAGGGCGGCGAGCCGCGCCGCCGGTCTCTGCTTCTCGGCCGCCAGTCCGTCTTCGAGAATGCGCCGATCTAGCAGATTTTCGCCGCTATCCTGGACTTGGTTCAGAGATTCGGCCAGCTTTGCCAGCTCACCCCGGAGCAGCCCGTAGTTACCCTCGGAAACCTCGCCCAGACGGCAGGCAACCTCGAGGAGCGCGGCCAGGGAAAGCGCGAAGAGCGACAGCCTCCCGCCGTCGGCCACAGAAATCGCACCCCGGGCGGCAACGGCATCTCGGACTCCGGAGAAGAGCTTAAGGGACTCGCCTCGAATCTGCTCGCGGAGCGTGTCGGACACTACCGAGTCTGATACCGCAAACGCGGCGGCCATTAGTCTCTCGGACTTTTTATAAATGAAAAGATTTTCTGTCCTTTTGAAAAAACTAACTTTCTCAAGGGTTTTCAATGAGACCTGCTGAATGCCTGCGTGTCTTATCGTCTGCTGCTCGTTCACAGTATGCGTCCTATACGATCTCATAAAAGTCGTAAAAGACACGCACCACTATACTCCCCCCTCCAAACCACGCAACCGAGTTGAACTCACGCGTGAGTTCAACTCGCGCGCGAGTTCAACTCGTGTTTGTGTTTGGCTTGAAAAATAAGCACCGAAAGCGATGCCCGTGATAGAATCGCCGTACATCAATGGCGCGGGAGAAAAAAGAGGAGAAAAAGAGCCGACGCGAGGAGCGGGAGGGCAAAGACGGTGCTGAAAAGCGGGGGTTTTTCCGCGCCTTCCGGGAGGAAACGGTGGAGGGCATCCTCGCCCTGCTGTTCATACTGGCCGCCGTGTTCCTCGCACTCTCCCCCTTCCACCTCGCCGGGACGGCGGGCGATCTCACCTTCCGGGGGCTCGACACCCTGTTCGGCATCGGCTACTACCTGGCGCCCGTTCTCCTGCTCGTCCTCGGCATTTCCTACTTCCGCGACCTCTCCCGGAACCTCGCCCTGCCGAAGGCGGCCGGCGGGATACTCTCTTTTCTCGCGGGCCTGAACCTCGTCGAGGTTTTCTCGCGCGGCCAGGGCGGCATCATCGGCGGCGCGATGACGAACCTGATGCTGAAGGCCTTCGACACCTACTTCACGGTGATCAGCATGGCGGTCATCACCGCAATCGGCGTGGCGATGCTCCTCGATGCCCCGCTCTCGCTCCTCTCCTTCGGCTGGCTGCGACGAAAGCCCGCTGACCCCGCAATTGATGCGCCGGTGAAAATTACATCGGGGGGCGAGCCGATTGCCGCAAACGAAACCCCAACGGCGGCGGCCTCGCCGGCGGCAGAAGAGGCGCGGCAGACAGTCGGGGCCGAGGACGAGCAGCAGGAGTCCCCGCCCGCCCGCAAAGCCTCCGGCTTGGTTTTCTTCGCGAGGAGGGCGAGCGCCGCAGCTTTCACCCCGCCGCCGCTCTCGCTGCTCGATACAGATTCTGGAAAACCTGGCGTCGGCGACATCAAGGCGAACGCGAACATCATTCGCCGCACGCTCGGCGACTTCGGCATCCAGGTGGAGATGGACGAGGTCTCGGTGGGCCCGTCGGTGACGCGCTACGCGCTCAAGCCCGCCCAGGGCGTGAAGCTCTCGAAGATCGAGGCGCTGCACAAGGACCTCTCGCTGGCGCTCGCCGCCCACCCCATCCGCATCGAGGCGCCGATTCCCGGCAAGTCGCTCGTCGGCATCGAGATCCCGAACACCACCAAGACGATGGTGGGCCTCGGCTCGCTGCTGCGCGCGAGCGAGTTCCAGGAGCGCCAGGAGCCGCTCCTGTTTGCCCTCGGCAAGGACGTCACCGGCAACGCCTGCTTCGCCGACCTCGGCCGGGCGCCGCACATGCTGGTGGCCGGCGCCACCGGCTCGGGCAAGTCGGTGACCATCCACGCGGTCATCACCAGCTTCCTCTACCGCAACGGCCCGGACGACCTGAAGTTCATAATGATTGACCCGAAGCGCGTCGAGCTCACCCAGTACAACGGCATCCCCCACCTGCTCACCCCCGTCATCACCGACGCCAAGAAGGCGATACTGGCCCTGCGCTGGGCGGCCCGGGAGATGGCCGAGCGCTACGATGTCCTGGAGCGCCACCGCGTCCGCGACATCACCACCTACCGCCGCGAGGTCTACGGCAAGGCGCTCGAGCGGCGGGCCAAGACCGGCGAGGAGATGCGCGAGGACGATCCGCCGCCGATGCCCCACATCGCCATCGTCGTCGACGAGCTGGCCGACATAATGCAGGCCTACCCCCGAGAGCTCGAGGCGGGCATCGTGCGGCTGGCCCAGATGAGCCGCGCCGTGGGCATTCACCTGCTGCTCTCGACGCAGCGGCCCTCGGTGAACGTCATCACCGGCCTGATCAAGGCAAACATCCCCACGCGCCTCGCGCTGCAGGTTTCCTCGCAGATTGACTCGCGCACCATCATCGATATGCCGGGCGCCGAGAAGCTGCTCGGCCGCGGCGACATGCTCTACCTCCCCGGCGATCTGCCGCAGCCGCGGCGCATTCAGTCGGCGTTCGTCACCGAGAGAGAGGTGAAGGCCGTGGTTGACTACCTCCGCGAGACGTACGGGACGGACGGCAAGATGGCGACTATTGATCTAGACGCAAAGCAGGGTGGCGGATTCGCAGAAAACCTGGGCGCGGGTCTCGGTGGCGATGGTGATGAAGACGACGATATGTACGAGGAAGCACGCTCGGTGGTGGTGCAGGCGGGCCGTGCCTCAACTTCTTTCCTCCAGCGGCGACTGCGCGTCGGCTACGCCCGCGCGGCGCGCATTATGGATATTCTCGAGGAGCGCGGCGTGATTGGGCCGGGCGACGGCGCTAAGCCCCGGGATGTGCTGGTGCGAGCTGCTGATATGGGAAGTGACGCCGGAGCCGGCGGCGAGTCGCCGGGTGAGGAGCGCGGCGGGATGCTCGGCTAGGCGCCGCCGATGACGTCGAGCCGCAGCCGCCGCGCCGAGCTCCGAATCGGGCTCGCCATTATCGGTATTTTCCTTCTCTACGCCGCCTGGAACGCCCGGCAGCTCCTGGCGGGCCCCGAGCTCGTCGTCGAATCTCCAGTCGACCAGGCCACCGTGAGCGCCGCGGAGCCCGTCGTAACCCTCACCGGCTTCGCCCGTCGCGGCATCAGCGAGCTCCGGGTCAACGGCGGTCGGTCGTTCGTAGACGCCGACGGGCGGTTTTCCGAGACCTACGCGCTCCTGCCCGGCGAGAACCACTTCACGGTCGTGGCCACCGACCGCTTCGGCCGCGAAGCCGGCGTTACCCGCACCGTCTGGCTCCTGTCTCCGGGCGAAGCCCCCGTCGCGGCCTCGTCTGCTTCGTGAATGTACACGAGGCCGAACCTCGTGTAATCAGCGAGGGCAGCGAGGGTAACCCTGGCTTTATCGGAGGGTAACCCTGGCTTTATCGTGACTTTAGGAAGGGTTTATCGCGCGGAGAGACACTAAAAGGTAGAATGGGCCACCTATGAAAAAAACTAAGGAGAAGAAGGAGCTGAAGGCGGATGTTCCCCCGGAGCGCCGGTCTATCGCCGCAACGCTGGCGGAGATTCGCACCAAGTTCGGCGAGGAGGCCATTATGATGCTCGGCGAGAAGCCGCGGGTAGATGTTGATGTTGTTCCCACAGGCTCGATTGGCCTCGACGCGGCGCTCGGCGTCGGCGGGCTCCCCCGCGGCCGAATCGTGGAAATCTTCGGGCCGGAGTCCTCCGGCAAGACGACGCTGGCGCTGCACGTCATTGCCGAGGCGCAGAAGAAGGGCGGCGTCTGCGCGTTCGTGGATGCCGAGCACGCGCTGGACCCGCAGTACGCAGGAAGGCTGGGCGTGAAGATCGACGAGCTCCTCGTCTCGCAGCCCGACAACGGCGAGCAGTCGCTCGAAATTGTTGAGAGCTTGGTGCGCTCTGGAAAAATTGATGTGGTGGTAATTGACTCCGTGGCGGCGCTCACGCCTCGCGACGAGATCGAGGGCGATATGGGCGCACAGCACGTTGGCAAGCAGGCGCGGCTGATGAGCCAGGCGCTGCGCAAGCTCACGGCGATTGTGGCCAAGTCGAAGACGCTGGTGATTTTCATCAACCAGATTCGGATGCAGATCGGCGTGATGTTCGGCAACCCCGAGACCACCCCGGGCGGCAAGGCGCTGAAGTTCTACACCTCGGTGCGCCTCGACATTCGTCGCATCGCGCAGATTAAAAAAGGCGACGAGGTGATGGGCGGCCGCACGCGCGTGAAGGTGGTGAAGAACAAGGTGGCGGCGCCGTTCAAAATCACCGAGTTCGATTTGATGTACAACGAGGGCATCTCGCTGACCGGTGAGCTGCTGGCGCTCGGCGAGAAATACGGAATCGTAAAGAAGTCGGGCACCTCGTACTCCTACAATGAGGAGAAGCTCGGCCGCGGCTACGATGCCTCGCGCACGTTCCTCAAGGAGAACGACAAAATCCGCGAGAAGCTGCTCGGCGAGATTCAGGAGAAGCTCAAGAGCGCGGCATCGTTCTCCCCCACCGCGGCGGAGGCGGACGAGGGGACGCCGGAGGAATAAATAAAAATGCCCAGCCATTGGTGGTGGCTGAGCATGATGCGGATTTTTTGGCAGGTCTCCGCGGTGACCGTCAAAGCTGGGAAGCGGAGTATGTACATTGTAGCACCTTGTAAGAAATATGTCAATAGACACTAGCGCACCGCTTTTTGGCCCAAACAATGAGGGTTAAAAGGGAAAAGCCACCCCAATCAGGGTGGCTAGGGTGGGGTTACGCGGCCCTCCGACGAGCCTTCGGCTTCGCCCAGGCGCGCTTGATTTCCTCGAGCAGGAACGCGGCATTGTCCTCATCGTCGTAGCGGTACTCCACACCCTTTGCGCGGAGACGCATTGATTCAGCGGGTGAGGAGATTCCGAAGAACCACGAGCCCACGGGGAGGCTGTCGCCCGCTCCATTGTAGTTACCAATGGAGAGCGTCAGCTCGGCGTGCTCGGCGTAATCGATGGCCGCCACAATCTGGCTTCCCCAAGGACGTGCTCCACTCGGCCGTCGATTGTCGAGCATGGTTGTGAGCTCGCCAAGCGTTCTCATCGCGCAGGCGATGAGCCCGAGCTTGTACGGATGCTCGAGGTGGTCGTGGACACGCTTCCACTCGGGTAGGCCGTTGATAGCTGGAGTACCCTTCATCTCCGTTGCGGAAGATGACATCTGACAACTGACAATGATCTTCATGCCCCAGTACTAGCAGCCGATGCTGGGGCGGTCAAGCCTAGGTTGACTCCCCCGTACTACTACGCCAGAATCCCGCAGCCTGTCTGAACTTCTTCCTTATTACCTCTTCCTTCTTCCTTCTCTATGGCCAACACCCTCAACTACAACGAGATCCGCGAGCGCAAGGTCATCGTCCTCTACGGCGAGCCGCACGAGGTGCTCTCCTCGCACATCGCCCGCAAGCAGCAGGGCAAGCCCACCAACCAGGTGAAGCTGCGCAACCTCACCACCGGCGTCACCCGCCAGGAGGTCTTCCGGATGACCGACACCGCCCCCGAGGCCGACGTCTCGAAGAAGAAGGTCACCTTCCTCTACAAGAAGTTCAACCGCCAGACGGACAAGGACGAGGTGTGGTTCTGCGACGTGGACGACCGCGCCAATCGCTTCACCATTCCAGCCGATGTGATTGGCGATCAGGCGAAGTTCCTCAAGAAGAACACTCCCGTGGAGGCCGTCTACTTCGGCGAGGAGCGCGTCATCGGCGTCTCGCTCCCCATCAAGATGGACCTCAAGGTCACCGAGGCGGCAGATGCCGTAAAGGGCGACACCGCCCGCGGCGGCGGCACGAAAGCGGTTACGGTTGAAACCGGCGCCACTATTCAGGTGCCGATGTTCATCGGGCAGGGCGAGACCATTCGCGTGAATACCGAAACTGGCGAGTACGTCGAGCGGGCCTAAAAATCGAAGCGATATGCCCGACTCCCCCACCAAAAAGGAAACGGGACTTCGGGAATACATTGACCAGAATAGCAACCTGATAACCGCGCTCGGGGTTTTTAGTGCTCTAACTCTTTTTTCCACCGACCTAGAGACAGGAATCTTTGCGGCAATCCTCTCTCTGGTATGCCTCACATGCACTATCCTAATCTGGCTGGAGCTGTGGGAGGCATTCCCCGCCAAAGATGGCGGGGCCAAGATAATTTGGTTTGAAAATGCCCTCGCTCTCGGAACCCTAGCCCTTGTTGTCTATTGGCTCACAAAGATCAGCGACCTCTACACAGACGCCCTCGTCTTTGTGATCGGCCTAACTATAATGTGGCCAATCTCACTCGGACTAAAAAAGTGGAATGTTTTTAATTCTTTATTCAATGCAGAGACGGGGCAGAAGAAATTTTTGAGACACGTCGTCGGGTGGACCTTGATAATCGCAATCTACTCGGTCTGCATAACGTTTGGGTATAAAGTGGCCCCTCACTTAAAGGGTTTCATTGATGAGATTAGGGTTGAGACTCACGCTACTTCAACCTTTTCACAGAAGGAAAAGTAGGTCACCGCAGAGGCGACAAGCGGAAGGCGAGACGGAAGAAAAAACGGCGACGGTGTACGAATGTACTCCGAGCCGTTTTTTCTTCGTCGCAGCCCCGATTGGAGCCTCCCCGAACTGTGCAGCCGTAAACTGACTCTCTACCGTGCCACGTAGGGCAACAGGGCCATGAAGCGCGCGCGCTTGACGGCTTCCGCGAGCTGCCGCTGCATCTTGGAGGAGACACCGGTGCGGCGGGAGGAGAGGATGCGCCCGTGCGGGTTGAGAAACTTCTTGAGCACCTCGACGTCCTTGTAGTCGATGTGGCTGATGCCGTTCTTCTTGAAGAAGCAGTCGTTCATAATGTTTCAGTTAAAAAGGAATATCTTCGGGATTAATCTCTTCCTGCGGGTACTCGATGGCCGGCGCAGAATCAGCAGCGGGAGCCTCGGCCGCGGCGGCAGGCGCGGCTGCGGCAGCCTCGGCAGCGCGAGGTGCGCCAGATCCGGCAGCCTTGGGCCCAAACTGCACGGTGTCGGCAACAATCTCGGTGCGGTAGTTCTTCTTGCCGTCCGGGCCGTCCCACGATCGGGTCTGGATGCGGCCCTCGATGAGCACGCTCTGCCCCTTCTTGAGGTAGGTAGAGCAGTTCTCGGCGGTGCGGCCGAAGACGACGATGTTGTGGTAGTCAACGGCCTCCTTCTTAGCCCCAGTCTGCTGGTCCTTCCAGACGCGGTTCGTGGCAATCGAGAACGAGCAGACCTTGGCGCCAGAGGGCAGGGCGCGGGTCTCCGGGTCGCGGGTCAGGTTGCCGATGAGCGTGGCGCGGTTGAGGTACATAATCGGTACTAGAGCGACTCGGCCACGAGCGCATCGATGGCCTTGTCTACAACATCGCCTGTCTTAGCGGGCTCGGCGCCGGCGGGAACGTCGGTCGCCGGCTGGTCGTCGGCGGCGACGGGCTCCGGGCGCTCGCGACGCTTCTCCGCCTCACGAATTTCGGCGGCGAGCTTGGCGGTGGTGTGGTCGGAGTCAGGAACGGTCTTCACGAGCAAAAAGCGAATGAGGTTGTCCTGGTGCTTGAGCTCCTCCTCGAGCGCGGCAACGGATGCCGGGTCAGTGGTGAACTTCACCCAGGCGAAGTAGGCGGTGTCGAACTTGAGGTAGCGACCCTCCGCTGGCTTGGTGAGCGGGTAGGCGAGTTTGACGAGGCGGGGCTCGCCCGACGAGGAAACTGGTCCGCGGGCGGAAACCAAAGCTGCAACCTTGGCCGCCTGCTCCGTGGCCCCGTCCTCGCCGAGCGTTGGGACAATCTGGAATCCGACCTCGTAGAGGGCGGATCGCTCGGACGATGTTTCGTTAGTCATATGTACGGGCGAAAAGCTAGCACGCAGCGCCTAAAGGCGCAATTAGACCTCCCTCATCTGGCAATAAACACGAGTTCAACTCGCGCACGAGTTGAACTCGGGGGCGAGTTGAACTCGTTGGCCTCGACAACCAATAAATAAGGCCAGAAACCGCCCCTAAGGTGGACTCGTGAGCAAGTTCAACTCGTGCGCGAGTTCAACTCGTGGGCGAGTTAAACTTGAAGCACTCGACGGGCATTTTCTAGGAGGATGGTGGCGGTAGGATCGAAATCGAGGCCTTTTAGGACGGCGAGACGCTTCACGACCTCTTCGACGTAGGTTGGCTCGTTGCGCTTGCCGCGGTGGGGGGCAGGGGTGACGTAGGGGCAGTCGGTCTCGGAGAGGATGCGGTCGAGGGGGGCGAACTGCACGAGCGAGTCGTAGGAGCTGGCGAAGGTGATGACACCGGTGAAGGAGACGGTGTCGCCGGCATCGAGGATGCGCTTGAGGTGCGCCTCGTCGCCGGAGTAGAAGTGGAAATTGGCGGGCGTGGCGTGGCCGGCGCGGCGCGACTCCTCGAGAATGCCGAGGACGTCGTCGTAGGCGTCGCGACAGTGAATCATCAGCGGCTTCTTGGCGGCCGCGGCGGCCTCGATGTGGGCGATGAAGACCTCGCGCTGACGCAGCTTGATCGCGGCTTCGTCACCGGCTGGCAAACGGGCGTAGTCGAGGCCACACTCCCCCACCGCCACCACTTCGAGCATCGAGGCGGCGGCCGTGACCGTCTTGCGAAGCTCGTCGGCAGAAATTTTTGCCTCGGGAGCTTCGCCCCACGCGCACATCGGGTGGAGGCCGGCAGTGGCGCGAACAACGTCAGGATACTTCTTTGCGAGTTCGAGCGCCTTGCAGGAGCTCTCGGTATCAACAGAAACCGTTACCGCGAGCACCCCCTTCTCGCGACAACGCTCAATCACCGCCTCCCGATCAATGTCGTACTCTGGGAAATTGAGGTGGCCGTGGGCGTCGACGAATTTAATCTCCATTAGTCCTTTCGGGCGAAGAGGGGGGCGGAGGGGGCGCGGCGCGAGAGGACGAGGTCGCGGATTTTGGCAGAGGCATTGGGGAGGATGGGTTCGAGGAGGAGGGCGACGCCGTAGACCTCGCGGACGAGGTGGGCGACGTCGGATTTGGCTTTGTTAGGGTCGGTTTTAATGGCCTTGAACGGCTGCGTCTCCTCGACGAAGCGGTCGGCGGCAGCGGCTTTGGCCCAGACAATGGCGGCGGCCTTGGGGACGTCGAACGCTTCGAAAGCTGCGGAGTAGGCGGGCCACTCGGGCAGGTCTTGCGCCTTCACGCCGGAGAGGTCGCCGCAGTCCACCTCGTAGCTCGTGGCCATTTTCATCGCCCGCGAGACTAAGTTGCCGATACCGTTGGCGAGGTTTGCATTGTAGGCGGCGGCGAAGGCCTCGGGGGTCATCTCGGGATCTTCGAACGCAGACATTTCCTTGGCGAAGAATGCGCGTAGGGCCTCGGGGCCGAAATCGTTAATGAGCGCCTGCGGATCGATGACGTTGCCGATTGACTTGCTCATCTTGCGCCCACCGGAAGTGATGAGCCCGTGCACGAAGAGGCGCTTCGGGGCGGCCAGGTTGGCCGCCTTGAGCATCGCGGGCCAGTAGATGGCGTGGAAGCGGAGAATGTCCTTGCCGACGATGTGCGTGACGACAGGCCAGAACTTCTCGAAGAGGCTCACGTCGCTCCTGCCGAAGCCGAGCGCAGAAATATAGTTGGTAAGGGCGTCGCACCAGACGTACATCGTCTGCGAGGGGTCGTTCGGCACGGGAATGCCCCACGGCTCCTCCCCTTCCTTTTGAACACGGGAGAAGCTGATGTCCTCGAGCGGCTCTTTCAGGAACGATAGCGTCTCGTTGCGCCGTGACTCGGGGAGAATCTCGAAGCGGCCGCTCGAGATTTCGTCGACAATGAAGCTCTGGTACTTCGAGAGCTTGAAAAACCAGTTCTCCTCCTCAACCTCAATCGGCTGCTCGTCGTGGTCGGGGCAGAGGCCGCCTGGGCGAAGATCTTTCTCGGTGACGAACGACTCGGAGCCGACGCAGTAGAGACCTTTGTACTTTTTCTTGTAGAGGTCGCCGGAGGCCACGAGGCGGTTCCATAGCTCAAGCGCGCCGGGCCAGTGTGCATCTTTATCGCTAGTGCGAATAAATTGATCGTACGAAATTCCAAGCGTATCGAAAAGCGCGTGGAATGTCGCAACATTCTCGTTGAGCACATCAGCAACAGGTCTTCCCTGCTTCTTGGCCTCTTGTAGAACCTTCTGGCTGTTCTCGTCGGTGCCCGTGAGGAGGTACGTCGGCTCCCCCTTCAGCCGGTGGTAGCGCGCCAGGAAGTCCGCGATGACGGTGGTGTAGGCGTGCCCGAGGTGCGGCGCACCGTTGGGGTAGTAGATTGGGGTGGTGACGTAGAAGGACATTGGCGGAATGGAAAGGTTTTGGCCCGGCCAGCTTAGCCTACAACCACCAAACACCAAACACCAAAAGCACAAAGACAATTCCGGAAGAAACGTAAAGTACGGCTAAAGCCCCCACAAAGGCGACGATGCAGTTAAGTGGTGACATTTTAAGACCAGGCAGCGCACGGCGACGAACAATTTCGGCAACCACAAAAAGCAGGACTGAGGCTGCGGCCCCGCCGAGGGTGACGAGCCACGGAACGGGAGAGCCCCCGGCGCCGCGGTCCAGAATCACGAGAAGAAGCGCCAGCAAAACAAAAGACGACGCCACCTGAATGCCTCGAACAAGTACGAGCAGAGACTTTTTCATGCGCTACCCCGCCGCCACTTCCTCCTCGTCGCTGCGCCCACCCCCTGCCTGCTTTCTCTTCTCAAAGTCAGAAAGTATTTCCATCAGCACAGCCGCGAGTGGAACAGAGAGAAGCATTCCAACAAATCCAGCAAGTTGCGCGCCGATTACGAGCGCGATGATGGAGACAACGGCTGGGATACCGACAACCTTTCTAACCACCAGCGGGTAGAGGATGTGGTTCTCGAACTGCTGAACGATGACGTAGACGAGGAGGATGGCGAGGCCGAGCGGCCAGCCGCCGGCCGCGAGGCCGAAGGCGATCGCCGGGATGGACGCGAGCACGGGACCGACCGCCGGCAGAATTTCGAGGATACCGGCTAGGAGCGCGAGCACGAGCGGGTTCGGCACCGGCGTGCCGACGATGCCGCCGATGACAACCAATCCGAGGAAGGTCAGGAAGGTGACCACCACGCCGAGGAGCATCTGGCCCTGCAGCCAGAGGCCGATTTTGCGCTGCGAGCGCTGCCAGAGGTCGAGGACGTAGCCCTCGTTCGATATCGGCGTGACGATGCGCAGGAAGCTCTCGACGCCACGCTCCTGCACGGCTAGGTAGAAGGAAAGAATGATGACCAGGACGAACGAAATGATGCCGCCGAAGAAAGCGGTAGCTGTGGTGAACAGTCGCAGCGTGGCGCCAGAGATGAGGCCGCCGGTGAGTCCTTCGGCCGAGATCTGCTCCGAGAGGCTCTCGAGGATGGTCGGCACCGCCGGCAGGTTGGCGACGCCCTCCGAGGAGCCGAGGGTCTGGAGGTAGCTCGGGAGCTTCGAGGAGAGGTCGCGCGCCTCCATAACCACTGTCGGCAGGAAGGCGTAGGAGAGGAAGGCGAAGACGCCGAAGGCGCCGAGGTAGATGAGGAGCACCGCCAGCGTGCGCGGCAGGCGGACGCGGGACTGGAGGCCGCGGGTCAGCGGATCGATCGCCGCGGCGATGACCACCGAGGCGAGGAGCACGAGGACGATGTCGCGCAGGACGTAGACCGCCGCCGCGGCTGCGACGACGACGGCGACCTTGATGAGGCCACCTGTGGTGACATTAATCTGCACGACCTTGCCGTTTTTGCCGGGAGCGCGCGCTGCCATTGGGAAAAGTCTAGCACGCTCCCTCGCCGGGCCAGCCAGGGTGCGCGGCAGCTTGACGGCGACCCGCCGACTGACTAGCGTTAGCCTAAGTATGATTCCTTGTCACAGGCTGGTGGCGGGATCGGTGTTCACAAACAGAGTCCTGCCCCGCGACATTATCTCGAGCGCCTCGGACTGGGGCCTCGGCTCTTTCGAAACTCGGGAGGCGGCCTTCGCCGCGCACTGCATCGTGAAGGCGGCCCAGCGCTGCGGCACCTGGCTCGGCCACCGCGGCTGCCTCGGCTTCCTGCGGTGGGAGCTGCGCAAGATTTGCGAGGCGGAGGGCAGAAAGCCCGAGACGCTCGAGACGGGGCTCCGCGAGCTGGAGCGCCAGAATTTCATCGAGCAGACCGGCCGCCGCGACGACGACCACGTTCGTCTCTCGAAGTACTTCGCGGGCAGCTGCAACACCGCGAAGCTGCCGCCGGGAGCGGAAATTGAGGGTTTCTGACGCCGCGCCCCGAAACGGGCGCGGCTTTTCCGTTGTTGACCGTCGGGCAGGTATGGGCTAGAAATAGCGCAAATGAGCTCACTACTTCCCCACCATCCCCACGCCACCGAATTCAAGGCGTACTTCGCCGCCGAGCGCGAGCAGGCCAAGAAAACAGCTACCCACAGCCTCAACTGGTGGCAGGGGCTCTCGACCGCTCGTCGAGCGATACTGCTCGAAGTCGCCAAATGCCGCGAGCCCCACCCGCTCTGCTCCGAGGAGAGCCGCACGCCCCCGGGCTACGAGACGGACGCGGCGCCCTTCTCTGGGCACGACCGCATCACGGTTCGAATGCTCGTCGGCTTCCACTTCGAGGGCGCGGTCACCTCGTGTGGCGACGCCTCCGTCGACTGGCACTACCCGATCGGTCACCTCTTCCGAATCGAAGATCGGGGACCGCGGAATCAGCCGACGGTCGGCCTGGTCGTCATCCACGGCCACGACGGTCGGCCCGACCAGGTCTACCTGCCGGAAGGGGTTCGCTACCGCGGCGAGTGGAGCGTTGCCCCGCTGCGGCGCGTCAGCGCCACAATCATGGTGTCTTCCGGTGAAATTCTCTTCCACTCCAGTGGCGACGAGCACTACGTGAACGACTTCATCGGAGACAGCTTCGTCGCCAACCTCTCGCCGGGCAGCTCGAAGCTGCTCGCGCCGCTCTGCGAGGCCGTGCTGCCGAGCACCGAGTCCGCGTCGATCGTCGACCAGAGCGTGGCGCTGGAGGATCTGGCGAAAGCGGTCGCGGGATCTTGAACCTTCGCCGCTCCCCGAAACGGGCGCGGCTTTTCTTTTTCAAACACTCACCGTTGTTCTGTTATTCGAGCAAGGCACGCACCCGAGCAATCACCGATTCGGTTATATCTACTGGCGTGCGCCCAACTCGCTTTGCACCACGCTCAACCCAAGAAATACTGCGAACCTGATCTGCAATCGCAAAACCTCGCACAGTGCCAACAGAAACAGGAACACGAAATGGATACGGTTTGTCTGTTGAAGTAACCGGGCAAACTAAAGCCAAGCCAGAAAGTTTGTTGTATGAAGCCGGAGAGAGAACAATTGCCGGGCGACGACCGCGCTGCTCGCTTCCGCGCGTAGCTCCAAAGTCTAACCAAACAACATCACCACGTTCTGGGGCCACAATGCGAGCTACCATATCTCATTACCGCGCGGTGCTCCCCAATCAATTTCTTTTTGCTTTGAGTTCGGTTGCCGACGCATCGCAGCAAGAAGCGACGAGAGAGACGGGTGTACCAATACGGTGGAGGTTATTGTTAACTTCTTCCCTTTTATAACAATCGAGACACCCACGCCAGCCGAGAGGTGGAGTGCTTTAGCTGCCTCTTTCGGTAATCGCAAACCAAGACTGTTGCCCCAGCGGGAGACGGTAGTGAGTTTGGTCATAGCCATAGTATATACAATGTATATCAATTTACAATCAATTAAAAATAAAGAAGCGGTCAAGTCGAAAGCCGCGCACTTCGTGCGCGGCTTTTCCTTCCCGGTAGTGTTCGCGCAGCTGGCCGTAACTTGACACGGGGCACTAGCAAGGCAGTGTACGCAGCAAATGAACAACCCAATCCAAACTCTCCGCAGGAAGCTCCTGTACGCCGCCAGAATTCGCCGGTTTACGACCTCCAGCCTCGGCAATCATGAGGTTATCGCGTTGCTCGGGCAGCGACGTGGCCTTCCCGCGAGCATCGAGCTCGTGGGGTACGCGATTGCCTTCCCCGACGCGAACCGGCTCGCAATCATCATGCATACCGATACACCCCGCCGCCGTATCGTCTGCGAACTGGTCGTGAGCGGTCGCGACCTCGCCGGCAGGGACGAGATCTCCGACCGTGCAGTGCAAGCAATCTTCCGGGGAAAGAACGTCTCGGAAATGAGGGTCCACATCTTCGACAAGGCGTGGCTCCAGATCTCCGGCGGTGGCCTGTGCGACGAAATTACCCTCTCGAAGGAGAGCGTCAGCGACTTCTCCCGCGTGCTTGGGTTCACGTCCAAGCTTCTCGGCTTCATGGATGAAGAGTGACCGATTCCGCCCCGCGAGTGCGGGGTTTTCCTTTTACGGCTTCACCCGCGCTACCAAATCGGAAATGGCGACGCGCTCCTGGCTAGCCGTGTCGCGGTGGCGGAGGGTGACGGTTTCGGCGGGATTGTCCTTGCCTTCGAGCGTGTCGAAGTCAACCGTGACGCAGTACGGCGTGCCGATTTCGTCCTGGCGGCGGTAGCGTTTGCCGATGTTGCCGTTGTCGTCGTAGGCAACGCGACCGGGGTACGCGGCGCGGAGCATGGCGCGGACCTCTTTCGCCTTCTCCACGAGCTGCGGCTTGTTCTTCAAGAGCGGCGAGGCGGCAACAAGAAACGGAGCGACTTTCGGTGAGAGCTTCAGAAAGACGCGAGGCTCGTCGCCCTGCTCATCTTCCGCGTAGGCGTCGATGAGCACCGCGAGGACGGTGCGGTCAACGCCGAACGACGGCTCCACAACGTGCGGAATGAGTCGCTCCTTCGTCTCCTCGTTGAAGTACGAAATGTCTTGCTTCGAGGTGGCCTGGTGCGCCGCGAGGTCGAAGTCGGTTCGGTACGCCAGGCCGTATAGCTCTTTGCGACCGAACGGATAATCAAATTCAATATCAATGGTGCGCTTGGAGTAGTGGGCGCGCTCGCCGTCGGGGATCTCGAGCTCGTGAATTTTCGACCGCGAGAGACCGACGTCCTTCGTGTACTCGTGCATCTCCTTGCGAAGCTCCTCGAACGCGGAGGCCCACTCCCCCGGCTTCACGAAGTACTCGATTTCCATCTGCTCGAACTCGCGGACGCGGAA
>DATDYW010000007.1:0-6969 GCA_036516995.1 Minisyncoccota bacterium | reverse complement strand
CCGCGGGCCTCAAAAAGAAACTGGCTACGCGACCGCCTCCTCTGCCTTCGCCTTCGGCTCCCCCTCTGCCTCTCCGGCCGGCACCGCAACCTCGTCGGAGGCCTCGTGCGCCAGCATCTTCATCCGCTTGGAAATTTCCTTGGCGGCCTTGCGGCGAATGCTGTAGAGCTTCGCGCGCCGGACCTTCGAGCGCTTCACCACCTCGATCTTGTCGATGGCCGGCGAGAAGAGCGGGTAAATTTTCTCGACGCCGTAGCCGCCCTCGGCGCGACGCACGGTGAAGGTCGCGCCCGCCTCGGCGCCGTGCTTCCGCGCGATGACGAGGCCCTCGAAAATCTGAATGCGGGTCTTGCCCTTCTCCTCTATCTTCTGGTGGACGCGAACGGTGTCGCCGGCGCGCAGGTCGAGCGCGCGGCGAGCTTCAATATTGGCCGACGTAAAGGCAATAGCCATATAAGCCCGCAGAGCTTACACAGAAGGGTTGTGGTTGGCAATAGCGGGAGGCTCCCTCGGCCGTAGACCGGCCTACGGGCGAGGCCATTCAGGCCGAAAACCGTTCCGCTACGCCTCGCTCTACATTCGTAGCGCGTCGGCTAGGCGGAAACGGTTTTCGGCTCCGACTGTCGCCTCCGAGGTAACTTTTGATTTGGTGAAGAAAAAGAAAAGCCCTCGCGGACTTGAGGGCTAGCTGTGCGGCTGCCGGAGGACGTCGTCCTCGTAGTCCATTTTCATGCCGGGACCGCCGGTGTTGAAGCGGATACCGCCCATTACGCGGAGCTCCTCGGCGGCCTCTGCCCTCGAAGCCGTGAGCTCCGCGGGGGTGAGGCCGAGGAAGGCTGACTCGATGGCTAGTTCGTCGGCGTAGCTGCTGACGTTCGGAGAAGACTGAAAGCTCATTTCTCCCAGAGTCTGCTACCGCCCGGTGTCGCTGTCAACAAACGTCTGCACCGCGGCGGCAAAGTCTGCCGGGTAGGGCGCTTCAATCTCTCGTCGCGCGCCGTCCAGGTCGGGAAAGGAAATGCGCAAGGCGTGCAGCGCGAGGCGCGAGAAGCCGAGCGCGTCGGAACGCCCCGGCGCGTAGAGCTTGTCCCCCACCACCGGGTGGTGCACCGCGGCAAGGTGTGCCCGAATCTGGTGCGTGCGGCCCGTGACAGGCTCGGCCTCAATGAAAACTAGGTGCTCGCCGCCGTCGACAATTCGCGCGAGCACGGCAACGCGCGTCTCCGCCTCCCGTGTTTCGCCGCGGGCCTTGGCGCTCGCCGACTTCTTGCGGAAGTCGCCGCGGGCACGGCCAATGGGCAGCCGAATCGTCATCTCGTTTTCCACAATGTTGCCCCAGGCGAACGCGCGGTACCGCTTACCTGCAAGACGCTCGGCGAAGGCGCGCTTGAGGTGGTCGTAGCCCTCCGCGGTGCGCGCCAGGAGCACGACGCCCGTGGTGTCGCGGTCGAGCCGGTGCACGACGCCGGGGCGTGCAATTTCCTCGCCCGCTAGCGTGCGCTGCGGCTCTCCCACGCCCGCGGCCTCCGGGTACTTCGCGACGAACCACTCCGAAAGCGCCGGCGCGTTCGTGCGTCCATCGGGATGCGTGAGCCACCCAGCGGGCTTCCCGAGCGCAACCCAGTGGGTGGACTCGGCGAGGACGGCGGGTTCGCTGTCGTTCACGTGGAGAGGGTACCGCGACCCGAGAAAAAGAAAAGGCGCTTCCAGGGCAGAGGCGCCAATCAGGGCAGGCGGCGCATCAAGAGCCGGGCGACGCCGGCTTCCTCGAGGTCGAGGACGTGCGCGTGCGTGTCGCTCCTGAAGAGCGCCACCTTGCCACTGATGATTGCGTTGGCTAGGCTCGCCACTTTCGTGCGAGCCAGGCCGCGGCGCAGGACCGCCGCGAAGCGTCGGTGCAGCGCGCCGAGCCGCTGGCGTTCGGCGAAGCCGACGCGGTGCCCGGCGATGACCGAGGCGAGCGACATTTTGGCGTAGGGGCCGTTCACCTGAATCACCGTTCCCGGCAGGACGCGGCGGTCGCCGCACTGGAGGAAGAGGCAGGCTGCAGCGGAGACCGTCTCCGTGTCGGCGATGCCGACGACGGAGCCGGCGCGGCGATTGATTGCGTCGGCGAGCCGGTAGAACTCGTCGCAGTCGACATCGCCTCCCGGAGCCCGGAAGATGATTCGAACGCGACCGGGGGTGAGGCGGAGATCGTCGAGGGCGGAGCGGTACTTGTCGGCGTCGAGGTACCCCGTGAGGTGAACGGCCCCCGACCTCCGGCGCGGCGCCCTGAGGGGGTTTGACGTTTTTGAGGGCATTTGCTATAAAGTAACACGTGAAAGTACATTCCGCAACCCGGAGGGCGGCTGCTGCGCGCGCCGCCCAAACAGCAACCAGCGGCGGGGCAGCTCCCCCGCCAGCCCCGTTCAGCCCCGAACGGTTCATTATCGTCGACAGGAGCGGCTTGGTGGTCAGCGTCTGCGCCGCGGGCCAGTTCTCCAGCACGAGGCGGCGCCTCGTGGCGGAGCGCGACTGGGATCCTGTGCCCCAGCGACGAGAGGACCTCGAAGGCCCGGACGACTCCGGGCAGGTCGAGGGGTAGCCACTCTCGACCCAAACCTCCTAGGCGCTCGTGGAAACACGGTGCCTTTTCTTTTTTGGGGAAGAGGGGATTTAGTCACGAGTCACTAAGTCTTTCGGCGCTGCAAAAATTTTAGGGGTAGCAGCGCCGAAAGCCTAAGTGCTCGCGACCCCGCCTCGCGCCCGGCCTCGGCGGCCGGCCTCGCCGACTCGGCGGCGCTGCGGCCGTTCAAATCCTCTCTTGAGCACAAAGAAAACCGTCGCCCTCTGGCGACGAAAGTTTTCTTTGTGCTCAAGAGAGGATTTGAACCTCCACGAGGATAAACCCCACAGCGCCCTGAACGCTGCGCGTCTACCGGTTCCGCCACTTGAGCGATACTCCGCCGGGCATCCTACCCCGCTGGCGCCGCGGCGTAAATCAGATAGTCTGTCTCCGCACCCTTAGCTCAGTTGGCTAGAGCATCCCATTTACACTGGGAGGGTCGGGGGTTCGAATCCCTCAGGGTGCACAAAATCAAAAACCGCTTCCCGTGAGGGGCGGTTTTTGATTTTGTGCACCCTAGCGAGACAACTACTTGTCTCGCGTGAGGGATTCGAAAGCCGCAGCGTTGCCGAGCGCCTCGCGAGGCCGCGAGGCGGGGCCGCGACCGAGGTGAGCGACGGCGAGCCGAGAGTTGTGGCCGAATCCCCCCTTGTCGATAACGTGACGGAACGGGTGACCGAATCCCTCTTGTGCTACCGTTTCTCCGTTGCCCCCGTAGTTAAACGGATATAACTGCGGACTTCTAAGCCGCTATTCGAGGTTCGATTCCTCGCGGGGGCGCACGTACGTTCTGAATCCTACCGTTACCTGTTCCTTTACCCCCTACTGCTTCGCCTGCTGTACAATCCCCTCCCAGTGAAACACGTCACCGAGTCGCAGCAGTTTTCCCGCGAGCTCATCGGTGACCTATTTTCGAGGGCGAAGGTCTTCGAGGACGGCGGTGGCGGCACGCCGCTCAAGGGCAAGATACTGGCCTCCCTCTTCTACGAACCGAGCACCCGCACTCGGTTTTCTTTCGAGTCGGCGATGCTGCGGCTGGGCGGCGCGGTGCTCTCCACCGAGAACGCCCACGAGTTCTCCTCGGCGGCGAAGGGCGAGACGCTCGAGGACTCGGTGCGCGTCATCGGCGGCTACGCCGACGTCATCGTGCTGCGCCACAGCCAGGAGGGCGCCTCCGCGCGAGCCGCCGCAATCTCCTCCGTGCCGGTGATCAACGCCGGCGACGGCGCCGGGCAGCACCCAACGCAGGCGCTCCTGGACCTCTACACCATCGAGCGCGAGCTCGGGAAAATTGACGGCCTCACCGTGGCGCTCGCGGGCGACCTCAAGCACGGCCGCACCGTGCGCTCGCTCGCCTACCTCCTCGGCAAGTACAGGAACGTGCGCGTGCGCTTCGTCTCGCCCCGCGCGCTTCAGGTCTGCCCCGACATCATCGAGTACCTCGACCGCCACGGCGCGGCCCACGAGCAAACGGAAAACCTCGAGGCGGCCGTCCGCGACGTCGACGTCCTCTACCAGACGCGCATCCAGAAGGAGCGCTTCGCCTCGCCCGAGGAGTACGCGCGGCTAAAAAATTGCTACCGCGTCGACCTCGACCTGGTCAGCCAGATGCCGGCGCACGCTATCGTGATGCACCCGCTGCCCCGCACCGACGAAATCGCGCCCGAGGTGGACAGCTCGCCCTCGGCGGCGTACTTCAGGCAGGCGCGCCACGGCCTCGCCGTTCGTATGGCGCTGCTCGAGCACGTGCTCGGCTAGCGAACCGCCTCCGAGGAGGTGGCAGCGGCGGCGCTCGTCGGCGGCAGCCTGCCCGCGAACGCCCGCACAATTTCCGTTGCCTCCGGCACAACCAGCGTCGCCTTCCCCTCGCGGTGGCTCTGGGCGGAGTCCACCGCCGCCGAGACCGCCTCGAACTTCACCTGGGCAGCGGAGGCGGCGTAGGCAACCAGCGCGAGCGCGAGCGCGAGGACGACGTACCAGTCGGCCTGCATCGACGGCAGGAGCGAGAGCCGTCGGCGGCGGTGCTTCGGCGTTCCCTTCCCCGTGCGCGCGTTCCAGAAACTCATGGCGACTCTCAAATTCTAGCGCGCGATGGCGCGCACCTCGGCTCGCAGCGTCCAGAGGGTGCCGCCCTTTTTGCCCTGCTCGACGGAGAGGCGCAGGCGCTCGACCCTCGAAGCGTAGGGCAGCGCCTCGAGGGCGCGGGCGAACGACGCAATCGGCTTCCAGCTGCCGCTGGCCTCGACGGTGACGATGACGAGCGCGTAGGGTGCCGCCGAATCTTCGCTGACCGCCGTCGCCCCGCTCCACGACGGGTCGCCCTGCCCGTCGTAGGGCGCGACCGCCACCGAGGCGACCGAGGCGTCTGCGCCGGCGACCTTCGCCTGTCGCTCGATCTCGGCGAGGAGCGGCGTCGGGTTGCCGCGGGCCACGAAGAGGCGCCCGACGGCGGCTGCGTCTTGGTCAATCTGCGCCCGGCGCTCGTTGAGGAAGGCCGCGGAGAGCGCCTCGTCGGGCACAATCGAGGCGGCGAGGTTGGCCGAAGCCTCGACGACCGAGCGGCCGAAGACGGACGCGGCCGCCCAGCCGGCGCCGCCGAGGAGCGCGAGGACCAGGGCGAGGAGCCAGGCGCGGAGCAGCCGAGACGGGCGGCGGAGCGCCGTTGGCAGCAGTTTCGGGCTTGGCGCGGGTACGGCTGCGACGGACGGCGCGGCCGGCGGTGCGACGGGCGGAGAGACCGGCGGCGCAGCGGGCGCTGCCTTCTTCGGCTCCGACGGCTTGGCGGGCTCCTTGGCGGGTTCGGTGCTCATGGCGTGGCTGCAGCCGTCTCCACCGCGGCGTCAATCGAGAACGGCGCGCTCTTCTCCCGCGCCAGGTCGGAGACTGGCAGCGCCGCCTCGATCTGGGGGTCGGCGTCGAGGTCGGAGACGAACGAGAGCAGGCTCTCGCGGGTCGCCGCCACGCCGGCCACCGTCACCACCACCGTCGAGGTGGCGGCGCGGCGCAGCTCAATAGAGGAGACGGCGATGGTCGCGCGCCCCTTGGCGAGGACGGCGTCGAGCGCCGCAGAGGCTGCCGGCGCCAGCGTCGGCGAGACGGCCAGCGCGTCGGCGCGGAGCGCCTGCGCGGCCTCCAGCGTCTCGCTGAACTGGCGGTTCTCGGCGCTCTCGCGCAGCGCCGCGACCTTGCCGTCGATGTCGTCGGCGGCCTGCCAGGCGGCGACGGTGGCGGGCACGGCGGCC
This sequence comes from Minisyncoccota bacterium, assembly GCA_036516995.1. GTDB lineage: Bacteria > Patescibacteriota > Minisyncoccia > Phycocordibacterales > JAACPR01 > DATDYW01. The sequence goes on along the minus strand of DATDYW010000007.1, from coordinate 1,119 downwards.
AGGCCGTAGGCGGCGGCACCCGAGGCGATGGCGAGGCCGGCGGCGGCGAAGAGCCGCTGCCGGTAGCGGCGGCGGGCGAGGCGAATCTCTCGGTCGGGGAGGAAGTTCAGCACGGCGTCATTCTACCGACAGGAGCGCGAGGCCGGCGGCGGCGGCGAAGGCGAACGAGTGGCTCCGCGGCACCTCCGGGACGGCGCTCCCCAGCGGGAAGCAGTTCTCCCAGGCGTTGCCCGGCCGGACGCGCAGCTGCAGGCCCCGCGCCAGGAAATCGACCAGCCCGGGCGAATCCGCGCAGGGCCCCGCGATGATTGCGTCCTCGACCTTCGGGCGCATCCGCTCGGCGTGGCCGGTGAACCAGTAGACGAGGAGCTTGTTGACCTCCTCCTTGAGCTCTCGGGCCTCGCCGGTGGCGGGGTCGCAGGCCTTGCCGCCAGGCAGCGCGATAATCGAGGAGAGCTGGGCGACGCCGCGCTCGACGACGACCGCGGTCGTCGTCTCGCGATCGAGGTTGAGGATGAGGTGCGGCACGTCGTCGCCGCGCGGCACCAGCGCCCGGGCGAGCGCCCGGGCCTCGGTGTCGAACGCCAGCGGGGTGAGCCCCGCCGCCGAGAGCAGCGAGAGCCAGGACTCAATCTCGGAGCGCGGCACGGCCGTGACCGCCACCTCGATCTCGCCGCCGCGCGGCTCGCCGATGATCTCGTAGTCGAAGGCGACGGCCTCCGGCGGCAGCGGCACGTTCTCCTGCACCTTGAACTCGAGCGCCGAGCCCAGCGTCGGCATCGCCTCGACCGGCAGGGCGGCGGTGAAGATGTAGGTCTTGCGCTCGGGGATGGAGGCGACGACGTGCTCGGCGCCGCAGGAGGCGGCGGCAGTGGAGAGCGCCTCGGCGAGCGTCGTGCAGACCGCGCGGCGGGCGAGGGGGGGCGCGCCGGGAACCCGCGGCGCCTCCGGCGGGGGCGCGGCGGCGAGGTCGCCCTCGACGCAGACCTCCATCGCGAAGCCGGGGACGAGGAAGCCGCGGTCGCGCTCCAGGCGCAGCACCCGGACGGCCTTGTCGGTGAGGTCGAGCGCCACCGGGTCCAGGCTCAAGAACTTCGGCAGCGGCGCTGCGCGGCGTAG
>DATDYW010000006.1:0-10889 GCA_036516995.1 Minisyncoccota bacterium | reverse complement strand
TTTCAGTGCCTCTGCCAGCACCGCTGCCAAGTTCTTCGCGTGCTCTCGCTTCGCCAGAGAGGGAACCACGCCGCCGAACTCTCGGTGCGCCTCAACCTGAGAGTGCACGGCGTTACTCTTCACCTCGAACGTGGGCGCATCCAAAGCGCCGCCGCACTCGCAGACGGCGGCGGCGGTCTCGTCGCAGGACGTTTCGATGGCGAGGATGCGCACGGGCATACAGACTCGCATTCGCGGCTCCGCTTGCCAAGCCGCGGGGCGGCGGGTAGGGTCGGCGGCAAGTGAACTAACAAAATATGAAAACTCCAATTCTGCTCCTCGGAGACTTCTCCTCTGATGCCATTGCTGGCCAGTTGCCTAAAGAGCGCTACGACTTCGGCGCCGGCGGTGACCCAAAGGACGCGCTCGGCCTCATCGTTCGCAGCCAGAAGGTCAGCCTGTCCGAGTTTCCGCGGCTCGCGGCCCTCGCTCGCGCCGGCGTCGGCGTCGACAATATCCCGATTGCCGAGGCAACGGAGGCTGGCATTCCGGTCTTCTTCGCCCCCAGCGCGAGCACCAACGGCGTCGCGGAGCTCGTCTTCGCCGCGCTCGGCGCCTTCGTGCGCAAGGTGCCCCGGGCAATTGACCTTCTCCAAGGGGCACGGTCCTGGCACCAAAACGAGACGCGCCACATCAACATCGACCAGCCCAGCCTCGACCGGTACGTCGAGAAGATTCGCAAGGACCTCGGCGGCCACGAGCTGGCCGGCAAGAGGCTCGGCGTCGTCGGCCTCGGCCGCATCGGCGTCGCCGTCGCCAACGGCGGCATTGCCCGCGGGATGCGGGTGTTCGGCTGCGAGCCGAACCTCACCGCCGAGAACGCCCACGCCCTGTCTTCCGCGGTGGCGCGGGTTTCGGAGCTCAAGGACCTCTGGCACACCGAAATCGTTTCGGTACACGTGCCGCTGACCGCCGAAACGCGAGGTCTGGTCGGTGATGGTTTCCTCCGCGCCTGCAGCCGCGACGGGCGCGTTGCGCTCGTAAACTTCTCCCGCGCCGGCGTCTGCGACGAGGACGCCGTGAGGCGCCGGCTCGACACGCGCGAACTCGGCGGCTACGTCACGGACTTCCCGCAGGTCTGGCACCTCGGCAGGAAGGACGTCCTCGCCCTGCCGCACCTCGGTGCCTCGACGCAGGAGTCCCAGGCCCGCTGCGGCGAAATGGTCGCGCGGGCCCTGGCCGACTTCTTCGAGCGTGGCGTTGTCCAGAACTCGGTGAACTTCCCGACGGTGGAACCCGGGGTCATCCCCGACTTCTGCGTGCGGATTGCCTTCGCGAACCGCAACCACCCCGGAATGCTCGCCAAGGTGCTCGACGCGATCGCCGCCCACGGCTTCAACGTCGCCGGCAACGTGCACCGCTCGAACGGCGCGATTGGCTACGGCGTCATCGACATCGACAAAATGGGGCCGGTGACGGAGTACGACCGCTGGGGCGACCTCATCGCCGAGGAGATTCGGAAGATTCCCGACGTGCTCTCGGCGCGACGGGTCGGATGACCAGCAGAATCAGGCCGCGCCCCGTTTCGGGGCGCGGCTTTTCCTTTCTTGACGCGGCCGCCAATGCCTGCGAGCGTGGCCACAAATGGATCGAACAATCTATATCGCTCTCGATTTGGAGGCTGCGGGGCGCAGTATGTCCCGGCACTCGACGCTCTCGCTCGGCGCCTGCGTGGTGACGCGCAACCAGTACCGATTCGATGACCTCGACCTGCCGAACCTGGTTTTCTACGCCGAGATGAAACCCGATTCTCTGGAGTACGAGGAAGACGCTCTTCGTGTTGGATGCTCGCAACTTCAGTGCCTTGAAAAGGTAGCTACAAAGGCGCCGGCATACAACTGTCACTCTCCAGAGTTCAACGGGGGTGTGACACTCCAACTCATCAGGGAAGTTGCACTCACTCCAGCGCAGGCAATGGTGGCCTTCGCCGACTGGCTGCGCTTCCAGTGCCAGCACGGCCGCCACGGCGACTTCCGGCTGGTGCCGGTCGTGGACACGCTGTTCTTCGATCCCAGCCGCTTCGCGCTCCTCGCCGACCGGCACCTCGGGCACAACCCGTTCGGCTGGTACGGCATCGAGCTTCACTCGCTGGTGCGCGGCAGGTACGGCGAGGAGACAACCCTCACCGACCTCGTGCCCGACGACCGCGCCAAGCCGCACCGCGCCGATCACGACGCCGCCTACCTCGCGAGAATCGCCGCGAAGCTGCTCTTCTGAACTGTGCCTTCGGGCGCAGTTTTCCTTTTACTGCTTCGTTGTCAGCAGAATCTTGAGGCCGAGCGCGACGAGGATGGCGCCCATCGCGCGGTCGATCCAGTGGCCGATAGCGCGGTACTGCCGCTGCACTGCGGGGACGGTGAGGAAGAACGTCACGAACGAGAACCAGAGCATCGTCGCGAGCGTCATCTCGGTGCCGTAGAAGAGCTTCACGGAGAGCGGCGTGGCAGCGCTGATGATGAGCGAGTAGAGCGAGAGAAAGAACAGCGTCGCCTTCGGGTTGAGCGCGTTGGTGAGGAAGCCCTGCAGGCCGGAGCGCCAGAGCGGCTGCTCGGAGACGACTGGCGCGGCTTCCAGCGCCGCGCCCGCCGCCGCTTTCTTCGAGAGCAGCGCCTTGTACCCAATCCAGAGCAGGTACAGAGCGCCGATCGTCTTGATGACGTTGAAGAGCAGCACCGACTGGGCAATCACCAAGGCGATGCCGAGCAGCGAGTACGTTGTGTGCAGCGCGATGCCCGCGCCGATGCCGACCGCCGAGGCGACGCCGTGGCGCCGGCCACGGGAGAGCGCGTTCTTCACCACCAGGATGAAGTCTGGCCCGGGCGAAGCCACGGCCACGAAGTGCGCCAGCACGACCGCCAAGAGTTCGGGCAGGTGAGAAGCGAGGTAGGGAAGCACGGCGCCACTTTACCAACTACTTGTACTCTACGGTAGCCGGCCGCTCCCGGGTGACGTCGCGGTGGGCACGGCCGGTGTCCTCCGGATCCTGCCGTCAGTGCGAGAAGAAGGCCTCGGTGTACATCTGGTCCTCCGGCACTCCCGCCCTGCGGAGGTCGCGCCACAGGTCTCGCGTGAAGGGGATGGAGCCGCAGACGAGGAACTCGGTGCTCGGCGCGTCTGAAATTTTCGCTAAAACATCTTTCGCTGTCATGCGGCGCGGAAGGGCGCCGCTCTCCGGAGGTGCTGCTCCGCGCGTGACGAAGTACGTGATGGAAAAATTCGGGAGCTCTTTTTTGAGACTCTCAAATTCTTCTCGAAAAATAGCATCGTCCCAAGTTCTGATGCTATGGAAGAGCGATACGCGACGAGACGGGAGATGCGCCGCCGCGTGCCGGATGATGCTGCGGAACGGCGCGACCCCGATTCCCGCGGCGAGCATCGCAACGTCGCTGTCGCCTCGCTCGGGGCAGAAGAAGCCGTACGGCAGAGAGGCGCTCACCGCCTCTCCCGGCCTCATCGCGCAGAGCCGGTTCGAGAACTCGCCGATTGCCCGCACGGTTATGGAGAAGGTTGGCTCGCCGGGCGCGCTCGAGACGCTGTACGCTTTTCCCTCCGGCGTGCGGGTTTCCGGGAAGTACACGTTGATGTACTGCCCGGGGGAAAACGGCGGCACCGCCCCGTCTTCCTCCGAGAGCGAAACGGTGGTGACGCCGGGAACTTCCGCTCTCGTGTCGCGCACGATGTACCGCCGAAATTCACCTCGCACGGCTTTCCTCGAAATCCTTCACCGCCTCGCGGAGCGCCTGGTGGCCCAGGACCGAGCAGTGGTACTTCCTGTCCGGGAGCCCGCCGAGGCGCTCGATGATTGCCTCCGGGGTGAGCCGCTTCGCTCGCGCGAGCGCCATTCCGCCGTTCTCCGTTGCCATCACCGACATCATCGAGGTCGAGGCGATGGCGGACGCGCAGCCGAACGTGCGCCACTTGCACTCGGCGATTCGCCCCGCGCCCCGGTCTACCCTGATCCACACTGCCATCACGTCGCCGCAGGCGGGGCTCCCCACGACGCCGATGCCGTCGGCTTCGTACGAGGCGTCGTCAATGAGCAAATTGCGCGGGCTGAAGAAGTGGTCGCGCACCACTTCGCCGTAGAGCCAGCCGTCGCCGTCACACGAGGTGCTTCTCTTTCGCATAGTAGCTCGTGGTCAGCGCCGACGCCCCTCTCAGCTTCTGCACGATTGGCGGAAAAACGGAGAGCACGTAGCCGAGCTCGTCCTCGGTTGTGCCCCTCCCGAGGGAGAACCGGACGCTCCCGTGCACGTTCTCGTCGCTCTGGCCGGTGGCGACGAGGACGTGCGACGGCCGCAGGTCGTTTGCGGAGCAGGCCGAGCCGGTGGCGGCTTCCACTCCGGCTTCGTCGAGCATCAGCACCATTGATTCTCCCTCGATGCCGGGCACGGTGAGGTGAACGATGTGCGGCAGGCAGCGCGTGGGGTGGCCGTTGACGATGACGCTGGGAATTCGCGCCCGGAGCTCTGCAATAAAAAAGTTTCGAAGCCGAGAGAGGCGCGCCGCCTCTCTCTCGCGGAGCCGCTCCGCCTTCTCGAGGGCGAGCGCCACGCCCACGATGAGCGGCACCGACTCCGTGCCTGCCCTCGCGCCGCTCTCCTGGCCGCCGCCGACGAGGAGCGGGGAGAGGCGGGCGTCTCGCCTCCGGTAGAGCACGCCGACGCCCTTCGGGCCGTACACCTTCGAGCCGTTCAGGGTCAGGAAATCGACGCCGAGCTCCGCGACATTGAGCTCGAGGTGCCCCGCGGCCTGGCAGGCGTCGGTGTGGATACGCGGGAAGCCGGTCTTCTTCCGCCGCTCGCGCAGCGCCTCCGACAGCTCGGCGACGGGCAGCACGGTTCCGATCTCGTTGTTCGCGAGCATCACGGAGACGAGAACGGTGTCGTCTCGCACCAGCGCGGCAACGGCCGCAACGTCGATCATGCCGCGCGTGTCTACCGGCGCGACTGTCACTTCGAAGCCCTCCCGCTCGAGCGCCCCAGCCGCCTCTGTCACGGCCTTGTGCTCAATCGCGGAGATAACAATGCGCTTTCCACTCGACCGGTACGCCCGCGCCGCGCCAATGAGCGCGAGGTTGTCGGACTCGGTGCCAGACCCCGTGAAAATTACCTCGTCGGGAGAGGCGCCGATGGCGCGGGCGACGCGCTCCCGGGCATCACCGATTGCTCGCGCCGCGCGCCGGCCGCTCCCGTGCATCGACGAGGGGTTGCCGTAGCGCTCGCCGAAGTACGGGAGCATGCGCGAGAGCACCTCCTCGTCGAGGGGCGTCGTCGCCGCGTGATCTAGGTAGACAGTTTTCATGGCTGGTCATCGCACGCCGCAGTAGGCAACGTGCCTCGCCGCGGTTTTTTGGAACTCGACGAAATCCTCATCGGTGTAGGCGACCTTCCGCCTGAACTGCGGGTTCAAAATTTTGGTCGGGACGAACCGCTGCAGGTAGTACCGCTCGGCGCCGGCCACCTCCCGGGCGATTGCCTCGAGGTCCTCCGGCGAGAGCAGGGCCTTCACCACGGTCGTCCGGAACTCGTACGGGACGCGCCCGCCGAGCAGCAGGTCGATGCTCTCCCGCACGGCGTCCGTGTTGACGGGCCGGCCGACGACGCGGTGGTACGTTGGGAGGGGCGCCTTCACGTCCATGGCGACGTAGTCCACCAGTTTGCCCTCGATTGCCTTCCTGATGAACGCCGGGTCGGTGCCGTTCGTGTCGAGCTTCACGAGGAACCCGCGCTCCTTGACGCGCCGCATGAACGAAAGGAGCGCCTCGCCGTGCATCGTCGGCTCGCCGCCGGTTACCACCACGCCGTCGAGCAGCCCCCGCCGCGTCTCCAGGAAGGCGAGCACGGACGCCTCGGGGAACGTCTCCTCCACCGTCTCGTCGACGAGCTCCGGGTTGTGGCAGTACGGGCAGCGGAAGTTGCAGCCGACCGTGTAGACCATGCAGGCGGTCTTGCCGGGGTAGTCAATGAGCGTCGAGGGGGTGAAGCCTCCGAAGTTCATACGCGCTCCGGCTCTGCTGCGGTTGCCGTCGGCTCGCCGACCGGTCGGCCGGCGCCGCTCTCGCGAACCGGCGCGTAGGTCTTGCGCACCGCCCACTCGGCCTGCTTGCCCGCGTTCCAGGCGCCGACCGGCCGCAGGTACCCGACGATGCGCGAGTACACCTCGCACTCGCCCGCGCACGTCGGGCACGCGCGCTGCTCGCCGGCGAGGTAGCCGTGCGAGCCGCAGACGCTGAAGGTCGGGGTCAGCGTGAAGTAGGGGAGCTTGAAGTTCTCGCACACCTTTTTCACGAGCCGCGGCACTGCGCGCGGGTCGGCGACACGCTCGCCGAGGAAGAGGTGCATCACGGTGCCGCCGGTGTACTTGGTCTGCAAATCGTCCTGGATGGCGAGCGCCTCGAAGATGTCGTCGGTGTAGTTGACCGGCAGGTGCGAGGAGTTCGTGTAGAACGGCTGCGCGCCGCGGGCGACCTCCGCCTCGTTCGCCACGACGATGTCGGGGTAGCGCTTCCTGTCCTTGAGCGCGAGCCGGTACGCGGTTCCCTCCGCCGGTGTCGCCTCGAGGTTGTAGAGGTTGCCGGTTTCCTGCTGGTAGCCGATGAGCCGCTCGCGCATGCGGGTGAGCACGCGCCCCGCGAACGCTCTCCCCTCGTCGGTGCCGATGTCGACGTGGAGGAAGTTCGCGATTGCCTCGTTCATGCCCACGAGCCCGATGGTCGAGAAGTGGTTCTTCCAGTACTCGCCGTAGGCGTCGTAAATTTTCCTTAAGTAGAACGCGGTGTACGGGTAGAGGTTGGCGACCGCGAGCCGCTCGATGACCTTCCGCTTGATCTCCAGGCTCTCCTTGGCGATGTCCATCTGGCGGTCGAGCTGCCCGAAGAACTCTTTTTCGCTCTTCGCGAGGTAGCCGATTCGGGGGAGGTTGATGGTGACGACCCCGATGGAGCCGGTGAGCGCGTTGGCCCCGAAGAGGCCGCCGCCGCGCCGGTCGAGCTCGTCGAGGTCGAGGCGCAGCCGGCAGCACATCGAGCGGGTGTCCTCCGGCTTCATATCGGAGTTCACGAAGTTCGAGAAGTACGGGATGCCGTACTTCGCGGTGATTTCCCACAGCCCCGCGAGCTCGGGGTTCTCCCAGTCGAAGTCGCGCCCGACGTTGACGGTCGGAATCGGGAAGGTGAACACGCGCCCGGCGGCGTCTCCCCTAGCCAGCACCGAGAAGAGCGCGCGGTTCAGCGCGTTCATTTCGTTTTGAAATTCACCGTACTTCTCCTTCTGCGGAACCCCGCCGACAATGACCGGCTGGTTCTTGAAGTTCGGCGACGGGGTGAGGTCGAGGGTGATGTTAGAGAACGGCGTCTGGAAGCCGACGCGCGTCGGGACGTTCATATTGAAGACGAACTCCTGCAGGCACTGCTCGACCTCTTTATCGGAGAGGCCGTCGTAGCGAATGAACGGCGCCAGGAGCGTGTCGAAGTTCGAGAAGGCGATCGCGCCGGCCGCCTCGCCCTGGAGGGTGTACATAAAGTTCACAATCTGGCCGAGCGCGGTGCGGAAGTGCTTCGCCGGGGCAGACTCGATCTTCCCGGAGACGCCGCGGAAGCCCTCGGCCAGGAGGTCCATCAGGTCCCAGCCGACGCAGTAGACGGAGAGCGTGCCGAGGTCGTGGATGTGCATGTCGCCGCTCTCGTAGGCGTCGCGCACCTCCTTCGGATAAATTTTATTCAGCCAGTACGTCTTGCTGACCTCGGAGAAAATGTAGTTGTTGAGACCCTGGAGGGAGTACCCCATGTTGCTGTTCTCCTTCACCTGCCAGTCGAGGCTCCCGATGTAGCTGTCGACGAGCCCGAGCGACGCGGTGATTGCGAACGCGCGCATCTCCGCGTGCTGGGCGCGGTAGACGATGAACGCCTTCGCCGTCTTCTTGTGCCGCGACGCCATCAGCGTCCGCTCGACACTGTCCTGTATGCTCTCGACCGACGGCGCGTCGTCCTGGTGCAGGCGTCGCACCAGCTCGAGCGTCTTTCCGGCGAGGTTTGCCGCCTCGCCCTCGTCGAACTCTCCCGTCGCCTTTCCCGCCTTCGCGATTGCCAGCGTAATTTTCTCCTCGTCGAACGCCACCCGCGAGCCGTCCCGCTTGATGACGACGCTGAAGCGGCGCGAGATATCCACAGACACTGGGGCTTTCATGGTAGGCGAGTGTTACGCTGGTAGCGGCCTACACATTTTAGTATAGACACCCGTCTATGAGTGACCGAAAGCTGGGGAAAAGGCGCGCGGCCACGAAAAACAGGCGAAAACAAGGCCGCGCGTACCCGCGGCCGGCGTGGGTTCCCCGCGCCGTCTCCGGCGAGGGGGAGCTGTGCCCCGACTGCTTCAGGGTCGTGGGGGAGCGGAGCCGCTACAGCCTCGTCTGCATGCTCGGGAGGGCAAAAAAGGGGATGACCGTCGGCGAGCTGACCCGGGGAACGAGGCTGCGCCAGCCGACGGTCACGTACCACCTGCAGGTGCTGGGCTCGGTGGACGCGGTCAGGAGCCTGCCCCGAGGCCGGGAGCGCGTCTACCGGCTGAACCGGAGCGCACACTGCTTCGAGGAGTGCAAGATTCCTTACTAGGCAAACAGAACCGTACCTTATGGAAACGTTTTCATACCTTTGGCAGTACATCGTCCAGGCGTTCGGGCTCACTATCGCGTACGTTTTTGCGGCAGTATTTATTTTTCTGGTGCTCCGCCGCTTCCACTCGTGGAAAATAACCACGGCGCTCGCCGCTATTTTTATCGGCGTCTCCATTGCGTTCTACATCCCCAACGGCGTTCCCAAGGCGTTCCAGTACCCGTCGTCTCTGAAGACGTTCGGCCCGGGCGCCGGCCCCACGCTCTCGCTCGGAAACATTTTCAAATTTTTTACGAGCTTCGATTCCTTCGAGAGAGTCTCCGACATTGCGGTGAACCCGAACGACGTGCCGCAGACGATTGCCTACGCCGAAGACGGCGCCGTTGAAATCGACATCACCGCGAAGGAGGTGATCGGCGAGATGGCCGACGGCGTGACGGTCAACTACTGGACGTTCGGCGGGACGGTGCCGGGTCCGTTCCTGCGCGTGCGGGAAGGCGACACCGTGCGGCTGACCTTCCGCAACGACCCGACGAGCCTGCACGGCCACTCGATCGATCTCCACGCGGTCACCGGTCCGGGCGGCGGCGCGGCGGCAACTAAGGCTGCGCCGGGCGAGAGCAAGACCATCAAATTCAAGGCGCTCAATCCGGGTATCTACATCTACCACTGCGCCTACCCGAACGTGGCGACCCACATGGCGCACGGGATGTACGGGCTCATTCTGGTCGAGCCCAAAGCGGGTCTACCCCCCGTCGACAAGGAGTTCTACGTGGTGCAGGGGGAGTCCTACACCGCCGGCAAGCTCGGCAGGAAGGGGCTGCAGCTCTTCGACGCGGAGGCGATGCTCGACGGCGTGCCGCAGTACATTGTGTTCAACGGTAGGACGGGGGCGCTGGAAGACCACATGCAGGCAAAGGTCGGCGAGACCGTCCGAATATTCGTCGGGAACGGCGGCGTCAACCTAATCTCGAGCTTCCACGTGATTGGGGAAATCTTCGACCGCGTGTACCGCGAGGGCGACCTGGTGAGTCCGCCGGCGGAGAGCGTGCAGACCACGCTCGTCCCGGCGGGCGGGGCGGCGGTTGTCGATTTCAAGGTGGACTACCCCGGGAACTACATACTGGTTGACCACGCGCTGGCGCGGCTCGACCGCGGCGCCTGGGGAGTGCTCCGCGTCGACGGCGAAGCGGACCCGAGCATCTTCGTCGGCGAGACGCAGAGCGGGAGCGGGCACTAGGGCCGCGCAAAAGGGAGAGGCCCCGCGCCGCCTAGCGGCGCGGGGCCTCTCCTGCGTCGGAGCGACAACGATCCAGCCAGCCAGTCTGGCGGATGGACGCTACTCGTACTCGATGGTGGCCGGCGGCTTCTGGGTGATGTCGTAGAGGACGCGGTTCACGCCGCGCACCTGGCCGATTATGGTGCTAGAGATTCGTTGGAGCAGCTCCTGCGGCATTCGGTGCCAATCGGCACTCATTCCGTCTACCGAATCAACGGCGCGCAGCGCGATGACGTACTCGTACGTCCGCCCGTCGCCCATCACGCCGACCGTTTTGACGGGCAGCAGCGCCGCGAACGCCTGCCAAATTTTTTCGTACTCGCCAGCTTTGCGCAGCTCATCGAGGTAGACCGCGTCCGCCTCGCGCAGAATCTTGAGGCGCTCCGATGTCACCTCGCCGACGATGCGAATGCCGAGGCCGGGGCCGGGGAAGGGGTGCCGCCAGAGGAGGTCGTGGGGAAGTCCGAGCGCCGCGCCCACGCGCCGCACCTCGTCCTTGTAGAGATCCTTCAGCGGCTCGAGAATCTTGAAACCGAGCTTTTCGGGGAGCGTGAGGTTGTGGTGGCTCTTAATCTTTGCCGCCGTCTTCGACGTCGCCGCCGATTCCACGCGGTCAGGGTAGATGGTGCCCTGCGCCAGGTACTTCACGGGGTGTCGCTTGAGCTCGTTCTTGAGCGCTCGCTCGAAAACCTCAACGAAGGTATGCCCGATAATTTTTCGTTTCTGCTCGGGGTCGGTGACGCCGGCGAGCCTGCCCACAAAACGGCGGCGAGCGTCGATAACATGCAGGTTTCGGAAGCCGTTCTTGCGTAGCGAGGCGGCGACCTGAGTGACCTCATCTTTCCGCAGCAGTCCCGTGTCGACGAACACCGCGTGCAGCCGGTTGCCAATGGCGCGGTAGATGAGCGTGGCTGCGACCAGGGAATCAACACCGCCGGAAATGCCGACAACCACGTGCGC
>DATDYW010000005.1:0-5112 GCA_036516995.1 Minisyncoccota bacterium | reverse complement strand
GAAGGCTTCGCCTTCGTGCCGCTCCTCGAGAGTTGAAGTCTCACCGAACCCGAAAGGGTTCGTCTCTATTTTTGCCCTGTTGCGCCCGTTGGCAAATAGCGCTAGAAGGGTGCGCAGCATGCTCACCAAACCCAGAACCAGACGAAGGAAGCCGACGAAGAAGCAGCTCGCCGCCCGCGAGCGACGCCTTGATACGGCTCTGTCCTTCTTCGCAATCCCCCGCCGCCGCATCGCTCCGGCCTAGCCCGCGGAAGACGCTCCGGCCGGCAGGGCCACCCCGCCCGACGCCCAGTTCAAGGCCCGGCGCTCGCCGGGTTTTCTTTTACACTCCGCCCCGCACCCGCAAGCCGCGCCAAAACGAGCCGCGCTAGCCAGCCCTCTACATCACCTCCGGCTCCCCCGACTCGCCCTCGGGACGCTGGTAACTCGCGGGCGCCGCGTCGGAGAGACGTGGTTTCTGGCGCGACTTCTCCTCCTGCGCCTCGGCCTCGCGCCGCTCCTTGAAGTACCGCTCGCTCTCCTTGCGCTGCGACTCGTCATCGTGCGCTATCGCATCGTCGGCGTCGCGACGCTTCAGCTCCTCCGAGCTGGCGTACTCGTCGGGAACGTCGTCGAGCGTCTTGGCTGCGTTGCCCGTCGCCGCAATCTCCTCAACTGCTTCCCGAAGCTCTGTAAGGCGCGCCGCCGACTCGGCGAGTCGTTTCCGGTCGACCGCGTACCCCTCCACCAGGTATCGCTTCAGGACATCGTTCGCCCAGCGGCGGAACTTTATGGCCCGGGCGGAGTTGGTGCGGTAGGCGGCGGCGAGAATGACGTCGAGGGAGTAGGCCCACGTAGGCTGACCTCGGGGATTAATATGCATTTTATGCATATTAATCGCCCGATTAATGTGCATTTTTTGCACATTAATATTCTTAGAAATCTCCTTGTCTTTAAAGAGTCTTTTGATATGTTTCGAGACAACTGGCCGCGAAATGCCGAAGATTTTTGCTACCTGCGCCTGCGTCGCCCAGACAGTCTCGTGGGCCGTGTCCTGCCGCAGTTCAATAGCTCCATCCCTTGCCTGGTAGACAGCCACCGGAGTCGCGGCCGAGCCCGACGCTGGGCCGCTCCCGCCGCTAGAATTTTTCCGGCACCGCCGCATCTTCCGCGTCGTCAGCGGGCACCGATCCTTTTCCGTCCGCCGGCGGAAAGAAGCCGGTCACCACCTCGAAGTCCGACAACCGCGCTCTGCTGTTCCAAATGTCTGGCGCGACCCACATGAACGCGCCTTTCGCCTTCTCGGTAGCGGCAGCCTCGAGGTAATCAGCGAGGGTGAAATTTCTCTTGCGCATCAGTCGGCAGATTGCGCAGTCATCGTCGATGTGGGTGCCAGGTGGTTCCATGCCGCCCAGCGTAGGGGGCGGGAGGTGCGGGCACCGTAAGATAAAGATGAGGGGACGATAAAGAAACCTAGCCCATTTCCTTCTTGTGCTTGCGGGTGGCAACCAGCGCCAGCTGCTCTTTTCGCGTGAGCTTCTTGACGCGGACCTCGGCTTTCAGCGCCGCAGCGAGGGAGCCAGTTCGTACCTCGTCCGCCCGGTATTCACGATGAGCACCTTGGCATCAGCGGGAACCTCCCCCCGCAGCTGCAGCAGCATCGCGAGACCGGCAATACCCGAGTACTCGCAGTCGATGCCCTGCGACGTCGCTATGTCGCGAGCCTCTTCGAGACGTTCCTCGGTAACGAGGTGCACACCCGAGCGCGCCCCGCAGTAGCCGGCGAACCGGTAGAACCGTATCCACTGCTCGTCGAAGTGCACGAACGGCAGGTGCGGCGAGTACAGCTTGTCGGCCTTCGAGCGAAGGTAGTCAACGGTCGCGCCAATGAAGTTGCACTTCCGTAGCAGCTCTACGCTACCCCGGAAACGTGGGTCGTGCGCCTCGGTCGAGACTTCCCTCTTGTTGATGTTCAGAATGTTCTCATACAGGTTGCCCGTGCCGAAAGGGACGAAGCAGTAAGACGGCGAGCTGTTGATGACCTCATAGCTGAGCCAGTCGTAGAAGCGCGTCGTCGGGTCCAGCGCCTCGTTCGACGTGATATCGAAGCCGCGCGGGTTATTCGTCAGCGCGAGAATTTCGCGAAACTGTAGGGGCGCGCGGCCGAGGTCGGTCACAAAAATTTCGCAGCCGACGCGCTCCAGGGCCGAGACTATCGCCCCGTCGAGGTGCACGTCAGTGAGAACCTTGAGATTCGGCAAGTGGTACCTCTTTAGCTGCGTCTGTATTGCGAACGCAGCGGAGCCGGACGAGATGACTGACATTGCCGGCAGGTCTCCGGTGATTTGGCCCCGCTCTTTCGCCAGCAGAAAGTTCTTGTAGGTGACGACGATCTCCCAGGCCATTCGATCCTTGTGCGTCCCGGTCGGGTTTTTGCTCTCGTCCTTGAGCCAGACGTTCGAGAAACCTAACACCTGGATCCGGACGGTCGGCGTCGCCGGAAACTTGGGGTCGTCCGCGGGAAACTCGGGCTTGCCCGGGTCGTTCTCGGAGGCGACGTGGATCGACTCCAGGATGAATTTTTCTTGAGCGGAGAGCGCCACGGCGAAGAAACAGTGGCACGGAATGGCCGGCTTGTGTAGTCAGCGCAGCAACCGTTGCCGCTACGCGCAAGAACGTGCGGTGGTTGCTGATTAAGAAAAGTTGCCCTTCTTCTTGGCGGTAATCATCGCCAGCTTCTCTTTTCGCGTGAGCTTCTTGACGCGGGCCTCGGCTTTGAGGGCGGCGGAGAGGGTGCGGAAGGTTTGGGAGTAGACCAACTTCACCGGGAGGCGGGTGCGAGTGTATTTGGTGCGGGATGAGGGGGAGGAATGTTGGGCGAGGCGGAGCTTTAGATCACGGGCGATGCCACAATATAAAGTCTTGTCCCGGCAGGAAAGGAGGTAGAGGGAGTACACGTCATCAGTTTGGCACGGCAAGAGAAGGAAAAGCCCGCCGCGCTTTGCGCGGCGGGCTGACGAACGGTGCCTCACGACCTTGCCGTCCCCGTCTTCAGAGCCACGTAAGCCTCGTACGCCCGCGACAGAACAACCACGTGGTAGTGAGGCTGCTTGTGCTCGCGGGTGGCAATCACGACCCCCTTGGACTGCATCTGCAGCAGGGCGGCCTCGAGCCACTTCCGAGAGCGCTCGTTGCCGGGGACCCGGAAGTCCACGGCTATCCCCGCAGGATGAACCGTCTTGCTCGAGGCGTTCCAGATTTTTTTGCTCTGCTCGAGGGTGCGGACGGCGCTCGTCACGACGAGCGGCTCGCCGGTGGCCGCTCGGTACTGAGCCGAGAGGCGTTCCACCAGCAGCCTCCCGGCGGGGCGCAGGTAAGGGTGTGCCACCCGGTGCAGCTGGTAGTTCCTGTTGCCGGTCAGCTTGACCAGGAGGCCGAGCCGCACGAACTTTTCCATCTGGGACACGTCGCGCACGCGGGTGAGGTCGAGAGTGGTCGCCTCGCTGTAGGCGGCAGCAAGCTTGGTCGGGGTGCCCGTGAGGGTCGTGAACCTCTGTGCGGTCGCGGTGGCAGTGAGCGCGAGGATGAGAGTGAGGATGCAATAGAGCTTCATATCGAAATTAATTTATCACTGAACTGTATATTTGTCAACTAAAGGAAGAGCCCGCCGCGAAATCGTGGCGGGCCAGGCGGACTTTCAGAACGTCGGAGTGCCCTGCGGCTCCCCCAGCACCTCGCTGATGTAGAGCTTAGCCTCCAGGGGGTGCGTGGCGACGGCAGCCAGAATCTGCGGGATGTCGGCGGCCGTCAGGTCGCCGGGCAGTCCCCTGCTGGCTGCGACGGCCTGCTCGAGCACCCACCGCAGCGAGGCCAGGGCGGCCTGGCAGGTACTGCTTCGGTCGACGACGAGGCAGTGGTCTCTGGTCGAGAGCGTGTACCAGTCGTGGGTGACGCCGTGGTACTCGACGCGCCTCATCTCGACGACGAGCGCGCGCCGCGCCGAGGTAATCTCGATGGCGAGGAGGGTGGTGAGCGCGGGTTCCATAGTATTTGGATTTTCTATTTGTTTTTGGTTGAAAAAGAACGAAACCGGCTCGTGGAGAGCCGGCTTCTGTTTACGAGAGGATTCTCTTAGGCAGGGGTCGGGGCTCCACCGTGGGTGGAGCGGAGCCAGAGGGAGGAGTGGGGGCGGGTCATGGGAGGAGAGTAGCAGGAGGGAGGGGATGGGGTAAAGGGAGGATGTGACTCCCATATTTAAGAGCCTACTTCTCCTTGATTTTTATCTGCGAATCAACAGTTCCTGAGGATTTCTTTATTGTAAGAGGCAACTCCCCGTGCTAGTCTCAACTCATGAGGGTAATCCCTCCCTGTCCGCCGGTGGCGGATCCGATGTCCAAGCTGCGCCCCGTGAGGGGCGCAGCTTATTTTCTACTACCGAACTACCGCAATCGCGGACTTAATTTGCTGCGCGTTGACGTACAGGTTCGCCGCTTCGCGCAGGCTGTGGTGCACTCGGCCAGCGGCAATAACGATGACCCTCTTTCCTCGTTTCCTCAAAAACTGTGCGAGCCGCGCGAAGTCGCTGTCCCCCGAGAACAGGCAGAGGGTGTCGTACAAGTTCATTTTGCGAACGGCGTCGAGCGTAATCTCGACATCAAAATTGCACTTCGGCAGCTCGACGTAGAAGCCGCCATCGCCGTCGGGCTTCGCGAGCGAGCCAGCCGACGCAACTTCGTCTGGCTGCAGGTGCTGCCTGACGTACTGAATAACCTTCGTCACCTTCACAAAACCTAGGCGGTCTGCCTTCACCACGAGATGCTGCGACTTTGGCATTCGTGCGTGCCAGCCGTAGTAAAAATACGACTCGCTGGCAAAGCTCTTGCAGAATTCTGCTAGCTTGGCGATGTCCACCACGAGCCGTTGCCCTGACTTGAGAGGAGCAGCGTCAGGTCCGACTTGATCTTTGCGGTACCAGTAATTGACGTTACCGAAGTCGACAGCAGCGAGAACACGCCCGTACAGGGAGGGTTCGAGGCCGAGGCTCTGGAGTTTGAGCTGGGTGAGGTCCATGGTGGGCGGACTGTAGCACGCGGTGGGTTGGGGGCGGTGAGGAGGAGGTGTGGGGGTGGTGAG
>DATDYW010000004.1:0-4214 GCA_036516995.1 Minisyncoccota bacterium | reverse complement strand
CGTTCGCGCCCGCCGCAGACACCCCGCCGAGGGGTGTCTTGCGTAGCGGGCGCGAACGGCGGGACTCGAAAGCCGCAGGCGACCGAGCGAAGCGAAGTCCGGAGCCGAGCTCCTAACGAGGCTCCGGCGCCGAGGCGGGGTCGCGGGTACTTAGGCTTTTGGAAACCGCCAGGTTTCCAAAAGACTTAGTAACCCGTGACCAAGTCCCGCTGTTCGACAGGCCGACGAGAGTCGTGACCGAGTCCCAGGACTCGAAAGCCGCCGTACCGGCTTAGTGACTCGTGACCGAGTCCCGCCCCCTGCGCCTCGTGTAAACTCCCGCCATGGCCATCCGCCCCCTCTGCGATTTCTGCCAGAAAGAACTCACCACCTTCGGCGGCATCCTGCTCTCGCCGCCAAACAAAAAGAGCCAGGTGAAGAAGCTGCACCTCTGCCGCGCCTGCTACGCGAGGGTGCTGGCGGTGGGGAAGCGTAAGAAATGAAACCTGCGCTACGCGCACTTCGAGAAATTCCCGGCGTCGGGCCACGAACTGCCCGCGACCTCTACGAGCTCGGCTATCGAAAACCCACCGACCTCGCCAGGAAAGATCCGGAAAAGATTTACGCTGCGCACAACCGCCGCGTCGGCCGCATCGAGGACCGCTGCCTGCTCTACGTCTTTCGCTGCGCTGTCTATTACGCCGATGGTGGTCGTAGCGCACCGAAACTCAAATGGTGGAACTGGAAAGATTAAACAAGAAAGGGGAGCCTCTGCTTATTGCAGAGGTGAAGATTAAATCGCCGTTCGGTTTCAGGTCGGAAAAAACCTGGAACGAACTCTTCGCGCTAGCGTGCAGCGTTGGTGACATTGTCTCAATTCATACCGACAAACATTGGGGCGGAAGTTTTGAATTGCTGGCGAAGGCGCGTGATTTAACCACGAAGCCGATACTCGCGAAGGGGATTCATGCCACCGACGCGGAAGTGGAGCGGGCGCTCGCCACTGGCGCTAACTGGGTGCTGGTAGTTGGGCGAGTGCCAGAAATTTTTCCAGAGCGTTGCCTGATTGAACCAAACTCGCTCACCGAACTCGCGGCGCTAGACCCCAGTCTCCACGCCGTTTGGAACAGCCGCGATCTTTCCACCGGTGGCTTGAAGAAGGAAACGTTCGAGGAGGCACGGGCTGCTTTTTCAGGTTGGCTCTGTCAGGCGAGCAACCTGAAGACCATCGCCGACGTTAAAGACGGCGCTGATGCCGTCCTCGTTGGCTCGAGCCTCCCGGAGTTTATTTGTAGCCGAGGCTAGCGTCTCAAGCGTTCAGAGAAGTCATTGCTACCGTACGCACCTCGTATGGCTTGGCCGACTTTTGCACGTTCTCGCAATGTGGGTAGTGGAATTTTGCCGTCACCAATAAGCTCAAGTTCATAGGCAAGATCATCAGAAAAACCAGGCAAAACGTAGCGCCAGGAGAGCGGAATCGAAAATCCGGTGGCGAGGTTCGCGTGCATCACGATGCGCGTGGTGCAGCTGTTCCAGAGCGTTCCGTAGAACTCTGGCTGCGTCGCAACCTCCTCCGCGGTGAGCACCATGTTCGCAAACAGGCTCCGCAGGGCACCCGGCGTCGCGTTGATCCGGTAGCGGTAGAGCTCGTTGCCGCGGACAATAGCTCGAAGGCCGAGGAGATCCTCCTCGCTCCCGATCACGTAGGCCAGCTCGTACTGGTTGAGGAGGCCGCGCCAGGTGGCGTACGGCTCACCCAGCTCACGCCGTGCCTCCATCGAGACGATGACGTATCGGGTTTCGGCTGCGCCACGGAACTCGAACGAGAGCATGGTGTGCGCGGCGCTCCGCGAGTCGGAGAGCGGCACGACGAAGAAGTCTGCCGCGGCCAGCTCGCGGAGGTCGAGGGTCTCGGTTCGCCACGTCGCCGCAGACGGACGGTTGGCCGCCGCCCACCGGAAGTCGCGAAAGTTCTCGACCGTCATCCGATCGCCGTCGAAAGCGGAGACGCGCGGCTGCCGCTCCCAGTCCGGTTCCCAGGTGCGGTCGGATTTTGGCTCGCGGAGCTGCGCGAGGAGGATGGCGACGGCTACAAGCCCGAGCGCGCCGACGACTAGGCGGCGCAGCCAGCGCAGCGCAACCCTGGTTGCTCTCCAAATCTTCTGCACCTAAGGATTCTACCTCGCCCGCTAGCCCGCATTGTAAAAAGTGTCTCGGACGGGTAGATTGTCGGCGCGCCAGCGTAGCTCAGTTGGTAGAGCAGCGCACTCGTAGCGCGCAGGTCGGAGGTTCGATTCCTCTCGCTGGCTCAGCATCACAAAAGGTTCCCCGCCGCGGGGGATCTTTTGTATTGATGCTGACCAGCGAGAGGAATCGAAAGGCGCAGGCCGCCGAACGCAGTGAGGCCCGGCGGCTCTGCGCCGGAGGCCGAGCCGGGGTCGCGGGTACTTAGGCTTTCGGCGCCGCTGCCCCAAAAATTGTGCGGCGCCGAAAGACTTAGTAACCCGTGACCGATTCCGCAGGAATCGAAAGTCGCACATCGGCTTAGTGACTCGTGACCGATTCCTCGGGAATCGAAAGCCGCGGCGTCTCGTGACCAACTCCTCTCGCTGCCTTCATATTTTCTTTATCGTTTATTTACCCATCTTTTGCATTACTGGGGCGATGGCCAGCCGAAACAAAATAACCGCGCTTTCTGGGTCTTTGCTCCTAAATTCAGCCCTGCGGGTCGGGGCAGGGCAGGGTATTGCTAAATATATATAGATATGTTATGCTTTTGCCCGAGTTATGTCGTCTAATCCGCGACGCTCATTCAAATTATGAACAACAAAAATAGCACCAAGATGTGGGCGTGCGTAGCGGTTGCCTTCGGGCTCGCCAGCGCGCTCTTCTTCCTGACCAGCCGACCCACGTCGGCGTCAGGGCAACCGAACCCCGCGACCTCCGATGCCGCTTTCCCCGCTCCTGCAGAGACTGTCGTCACGAAGGACGCCACCGAGCTCCAGCTCAATGCTATGGGGCTCACCAAGGAGACGGGCTTTACGCTCGCCGTCACCCGCGCCAGCAGCACCGAGCAGGGAGGTGCGAAGTGAAGATTCAAATTCTTCTCCTCGCAATCGTCGGCGGACTTCTCGCTGCGCCCACCGCGCGCAGCACGGACTCCGCGAACACCGCGACCGCGTTCGCCGTGAACACCCCCAATCGCATTGAGGGCAGCATAGCGTTCTACAGCTCCGGTAACGGGCCGCTCAGGACCTACCTCTACCTGTTCACCCTCGACCAGGATCAGCGCGTCTCGCGCCTCGCGGTCAACGGGCAGGTAGTGGTCGGTCCCAACGATGAGCCGCTCCGCGAGTTCCCGTTCCCCCTCGCGGGCACGGTCGAATCGTTGAGCATCAGCGTTCAGGCCCACGACGACGAGCTGGACTGGAACGGGAACGTCGTCTCTTCCAAAGATGCCGGAACCGGCGGGGCGTTCTACCCCGAAATCCAGAAAGGTTGGAGGCTCTACGTCTCCCTCGTTCCCGGCGGTATGGAGGTGTTCGTTCCGTTCGACGTGCCGCCCGGCTCGTCGATGCCGGAATGGAGCATCAGCTACCAGGGGCGCTCGGCGGGGCTCACGACCCTCAACGGGCAGACCGGTTTCAGGGTCGTCTTCGACGTCACCTACGGCTACTACTGGTACTCAATCACCAGGAACGGCGTGGAGACGGAGAGCGGCGAACTTGACCCGTTCGACATTTTGAGTGACCTGCCACAGGGCGAGCAGATGCTGGTTCGGCCGGTCAACGGCGTAGAGATTCTCGACCTGCGCCGCAGGCCGTGGCAAATCCTCGCCTGCGACATCGACGGCACCGTTGCCTCGAAACACCCAGACGGCTGGGAAAGCCAGGGCGTTGCCGGTGACGCGGTCGCTGTGCGGACCCAGGAGTTCAGCAGCATCCAGCTGCGGTACGCCGGCCCCGCTGCTTGGCTCCACATCGTCGAGATTGATTCCCAGGGGCAGCCCTTCAAGGACGTCTACGGCAATCTGCACGAGTGGATCGTGGCAACGAACGGCCCGGAGTGGAACGGCCAGTCGTACCTGACCACCGAGACGCTCTGGCTGCAGACCGGCAGGGCGGTTGTCACGGTGACGCCCGCCGACCAGGACGCCCCCTACCGGCCCTACAAGATGCTCGGCATCTTGAGGGGCGGCGGGAAGGGCTAGCCCCGGCCCAGACAGAAACAACAGC
>DATDYW010000003.1:0-22053 GCA_036516995.1 Minisyncoccota bacterium | reverse complement strand
AGCGGTGGCCAACGGAGAAGGAAATCAGCGTCGGCGAGGCGGGCACGCTCTACCGCTTCCTGCGCTTCGCCGCGTGGAAGCTTCGCCTCGACAAGACCTTCACCAAGGAAGGCACGCTGCGTAGCCGGATAATGTGCGATGACCCGTCGATTGTGACCTGGCCACAGCGCCAGCTTCTCACGCTCGACCATAGCACCTCGCAGTGGGCGAGCGCCGCAGCGCTCCTTGGCGACGCGGAGCGGCTGCCCGATGCGCCGTTCCACCTGAAGGTCACGTACGAGGCGATCGACCACTGGAACGACCGGCTCACACGGAACGAGCGCTGGGAGCCGCGCCGCGACGAAACGATTAGGAAGCAAGCCGAGGCGTTTCTCGGCGTGCTCGGCGGCAGCGAGGTGCGCTTCATCCCCGAGCAGCCCGACGACTACTGCTTCGCCCGCGCGTTCAACCTCGTCACGCCCGAGGAAGGTGAACACCGCTGGCCGATGCTGCGCGGCCACGAGAGCGACCGCATCGCCGAAATGGAGAAGGCGCTCGGCGAGCTGGAGCGCAGCGAGCCAATTTCCTCGCGAGACCACCGCGTGGTGCAGGCCGTGGCGATGCTCGGCGCCACGCGCGGAAAGTCGGTGAGCACCACGCACCCCGACTGCGTGGCCAAGACCTGGCCGCAGTTCTGGAAGTTCTTAAACGCTGGGTGTCAAAGGCCCTAAACCAGCAAACACTGAGTGTTGGGGCCTTAAACACCCAGTGTTTGGAAAACCCGCCGACCTGTGTCAGCGGGCGAAGGTGAAGGGCCCGGGTGGCTCCCGCAGCTCCCGCAGCTTCGGGAGCGCCCTTTCAATCTGCGGCCAGAACCAGGGGCTCTGCGGCGAGACGCGCAGCCGTCCGTCGGCGGTCGAGGCGCGCAGGAATATCTTGTCGGGGAACACCCGGCCGAAAATTTTCAGCCGAGCTTCGACCCAGAGTGCGCTCGCGCCACCGTCGCCAATCGCGAAGAACGGGAAGAGCACCCGCGCCTCGGAGTGGACGACGACCAGCTCGAGCGCCCGTTTGGTGAAGCGCGTGCTCCCGGGAATTTCGAGCGCCGCCTGCTCAATGTGAAAGACTGAGCCGAGCGCCAGCCAGAGGCCGCCGCCGTGGCGCTGGAAACCCTCGTCGACCCAGATGAGATCGGCGAGCGTCACCGCGATTCCGTCCTTGAACGGCATCCGCCCGACGCCAGAGGCAAACTGCCTCTCGATCTTGATGGCCGGCACGCCCGGGACGTTCCGGTCGTAGAGCCGAACGCGGACGGTCACCACGTGACGACGGTCGCTAACCAGGCGGCCGAGGGCGGCCTCCACCTGCTGCTCGGCGTCGTCGACGGCCCGCTCGAGGCAGGCTGGGTACGGACCAACCTCGGCGGCGACAATTGTCTCCACCTGGCCAGGAATGCCCGGAATGCCGGGAATAGCGAGCGGCAAAAGCGCCGCCGGAATACCCATGACGCCGACGTGCACCTCGCCGATCTGCGCCGAGAGGGCCTCGAGGGCGGCCATCGGATTGTCGATTGGCAGGTGCGAGGCGACCGCGCGGTCGAGCGCGCCGTCGCGGCCGGTGGCCACGAGGAACTGGGCGATTGCGCCTAAAAAGAATTGAATGTTCATCTCGAGGATGAACGCTACGCCTCTCCCGCCGCGGGGGCAAGCGGCAAGGAACGCTAGCGGAGCGAGGCGAGCGGCACGCCGATCTCGTGCTCGCCGAGGGCGTAGGAGCCGATCTGGTACTGGTTGAAGACGACGACGATGTCGCCGCCGTCGAGGTACCAGGTGGAATAATTTTCTGAAGTCGGCGCCGTGCCCCCATTGAAATCTTCGTCTGGTTGATACGCTTCGCCGCCCTGGCCCCGCGTCTTAGAGATAACTGCGTCGAGGAGGCGCGGTTTCACCGCGTTAGCAAGGGCGGTGAGGGGATCGCGCAGCCCGGTCGCCTCGGCGAGCGAGAGCGCGTCGCCCCCTTGGCTGTACGAGCGCGCTGAAACCACGAAGGAGCCGTGGGCGCCGCCGGTGTAGCTCGCAACCTCGAGTCGGTAGCTCCAGCGTCCGCCTAGTCCCGCTGTTTTCTTTCCGACGAGATCGAGCGTGTACTTTCCGGCAGCAGAGGCGGCAATAATCTGCTGGTCCTCTGCCGAGAGCCGCGTTGGATCGAAGGCATCGGCGTAGCCAGAGAGGATGTCATCGGCAAAATCGGCGACGAGGCTGAGGTTGCCCGGCCCGGGGTTTTCGAGCTGCACCGTCACCTTGGTGTAGGCGTCCTCGCGGCTGCCGTCGAGCGCCGCGGAGAGCGGCAGTACGGTTGAGCCGACGTGGAGTACCGGCGGCTCTTCGGCGGCGTTTCGGGTCGGCGGTTTCGGGCCGGTCGGGAGATCCGAGAGGCTCGGGGTAGCGCGCCAGAGCAGGATAGTGGCGAGGGCGATTAGGGCGAGAACGAGGAGAACGGTGAAAAATTTTTTCATTGGTGCGGGCATTGTACCCTGCGGCGGCACGGGATATAGTCGCCACGTCCGAAATCCCGGGGTAGCTCAGACGGTTAGAGCGGAGGACTCATAAGCCTCAGGTCGACGGTTCGATTCCGTCCCCCGGGACAAAGAAAACTCACCGCCCAGAGGGGCGGGTTTTCTTTGTCCGGGGGACGGAATCGAAAGCCACAGGCGACCCGAGCGGAGCGAGGGTCCGAGCCGACCTCCGAGGGAGGCTCGGCGCCGAGGCGGGGTCGCGAGCACTTAGCTGAATAGAATTCGCTTTGCGAATTCTAGGAGGCTTAGTGACTCGTGACCGATTCTCAGAAAGCCGCAGCGATTCCTTTCCCCTCTTTATCTTCCCCTCTTTATCTTCCCCTTATCCTCCCCTTACCTCCCTTTTGCATTACTAGGGCGATCGCCTACCGGCTCCATGATACTTGACTTTATACAAAATCAAATGTAGTATTGGGTTCAAATGCAAACTCTCAAATCTATCCGTCCCGGCGCGCTCTTTGTCCTTAGCGAGCCCGAAACCAGAAACCTTCGCGAGACCACAATTTACATGCGAATGGACTTCACTGGTGGCTCAACATCTCGGGTCATTCACGCCCTGCCCGGCGCGAAGCTTCCGGGCAACTTCCGCGGTCCTTGCCTGTTCCACCCTGATGGGTTTCATCCCAGGACGTCGATTTACCGCGTGAGACTCCACCAGCTTCGCGACATTCTGTCCGTGAGCGAACTCATGGAGCTCAGCCTTGCGACCGGCGAAGGCTGGCGCGAGCCTGTTGCGTTTGATGCGCTCGACGTCATCCACGAGATCTACAGCCGGCTTCCGCGTGGTTGGACTGGGTGGACGCTCGCGCGCTGATTCCGTGCTAATCGCCGCTCCTCCAGTAGGAGCGGCCTTTTCTTTTAACTCTCCAGCACCACCCTCTCCAGCCCCCTCCCCAAATCCCCTCTCCCCCTCCTCGCCTCGTGGTACCCCTTAACCATTCTGTCTGCCACCTTTGCTAATTCTCCTTCTTTCCATTTTCCTAACTGCCGCTTCGCCTTCGTGAACGTGTACGGCTTCACACCCGCCTCCTCGGCGCTCTTCGCGCTCTCCACCGAGAGCATCGACTTCACGCACCACCACAGAATCCCGTGCACCTCCTCCGGCTCGCCAGCCTCGAGCGCCTCCATCAGGAGCGGCCAGGCGCGGCGCTTGTCGCGGTCGCCGAAGGCGTCGGCCAGCGCGAACCGGTTCGGCTCCTCCTTCTTCGGCCCCGCCTTCATCACGTGCTCCTCCACCTTCTCCGCCGCTTTCTCCACCTTCGCCAGCACCGCCGCCGCCACCTCGCCCTCCACCCAAATGAAAACATTGGGCGACTCGCGCATCGCGCCGAGCGCGGCCAAGACCGCCTCTGCGATCGCCTCCACCTCCAGCGCGGCGTTGAGCACCACCGCGTGCTTCTCGGCGAAGAGTCCCCCGGAAACCAGCAGCTCTTCAAACCGCGCGTTGTCCCAACTCTCCGGATTCAACCGAAAAACGTTCGCCTCTGGTCGCTTTGCCAGCAGCGCTTCAACAATCTTCCTCGCCTTAGACAGCGATCTCCCCTTATCGGATCCGTGTAGGAAATAAAGCACCTCTAAATTCTACACCGACACACCAGTCGAACTGGTGACACCAGCTCGACTGGTGTGTCGCAAAATAAAAGGAAAAGCCCTAGAAGGGCTTGGGAGCCGGTCCCCGAGCGAGGCGACTGCTCGCCTCGCGAGCGGCACCCGAGGGCCGGAGCGTTACGCGCCGTTTCGGCGCGTCGCGAGGCGGGGTCGCGGCCTCCTCTGCTTTGGCGCGAGGAGAGCCGTGACTAGATGAGGCCGAGGTGCTCGTAGAGGGCTTCGCGATTGAGCGTGCCGTCGGGGTTGAGCAGCCCGTCGCCGGGGTCGCAGGCATCTGGAGATTCACCTAACCAAAGGTCGTGAACTGAAGGTTCTTCCATAACAACCAACGCTACGCCCAAAACAAAAATCGGCAAGGTCCTTCCCCTGCCTCCCGCCCAACTCCGAACTTATTACTTATTAATTATTACTTGTTACTTTAACTGGACTCATCTCCGCCCAGTTCTTTCCCGCCGCCGCCTCGACGGTAACGGGTACGCCCATTTTTGCGACCATCGCCTGATTCACCGATGAGACGCCGCACTCGCGCAGCGACTCGGGCGTGAGCACGCCAGACATCGCCTCACCGATTGCAACCGAGGCATCGGTAACAAGTGCTTCGTCCACCTCGTACACCAGTTCGTCGTGCACCTGCAGCACCAGCTCTACCTTGCCGCGCCAGCCACGCTCCTCGATGAGCGCGTCGGCGCGGCCCATCGCGAGCTTGATCATATCGGCAGCGGTGCCCTGCATCGGCGCATTGACCGCCATTCGCTCGGCCGAGGCACGCACGAACGGCAGGGGCGAGCTGAACCCGTCGAGGTGCCGGCGGCGACCGAAGAGCGTCTCGGTGAAGCCCTTTTTCGCCGCCTCGGCCTTCGTTTTCCTGATGTAGCCCGCCAGAGAGGGAAACGCCTCGAAGTAGCGCCCGTAGAATGCCTGCGCCTCGGCTCGCGGCACGCCGAGATTTTTCTGCAGCGCGTTGACGCCCATTCCGTAGAGCACGCCAAAGTTAATCACTTTCGCCTGGCGACGCATCTCCTTCGTCACCTTCTCCGCCGACACGCCGAACACCTCCGAGGCGACCTCGGCGTGAATGTCGCGGCCCTCGCGGAAGGCGGCGGCGAGCTTCGGGTCTTCCGCCAGAATCGCCGCGACGCGCAGCTCAATCTGCGAGTAGTCGAGCGCCAGTAGCCGCTTGCCTCTCGGCGCCACGAACCCGCGACGAATGCGCGGCCCGTGCTCACCCTTGATTGGAATGTTCTGCAGCCCCGGATTCTGCGAGGCCATACGGCCCGTCGCGGCACCGGCCTGGAGGAAGGTGGCGTGGAGCCGTCCGTCCGGCTGCACGAGCTGCGGCAGCTTCTCGAGGTACGTTGAGCGTAATTTCTCGAGCTCTCGATACTCAAGAATTTTGGGAACGATTGGATGGGCGTCAAAGAGACCCTCGAGCACCTCTTCCCGAGTTGAGGGCACGCCACCCGGCGTCTTTTTTAGTTTGTCGCCACCAATGCCGAGCTTCACGAACAGCACCTCGCCGAGCTGCCGCGGCGAGTTGAGATTGAAGTCGCTGCCGGCGAGCTTGTGAATGTCCTTCTCCAGCTTTGCGAGCTTGACCTTGTACTCGGCGGCGAGCTCGCGGAGGTACGGCGCGTCGAGGCCAACGCCGGTCTGGTTCATCCGCGCAATCACCGGCACGATGGGCTGCTCAATTTTTTCAAAGACGTTCCACACGCCGCGCGATTTCAGCTCGGCAAAAATTTTCTTGCGCGCCGCCTCGAGATCGGAGGTGCCGGCGAAGTGCGCGATGTCCGAGGCCGACGGGTTCGCCATTGTCGAGTCGAGGAGCCAGAGGGCCACAGAAGCCTCGGCCAGCGCAATTGGATCACCGGAAACCTCCGGCGCCGCCTCCTCTTCCGGCTCGGCCTCGGCGATGGCCTCGGGAGTACCCCCGGCGAGATCCACCAGCTTCGGCACGAGCGAGCGAAACTCGAGCTCGTTGAAGAGCGTGCGCGCGGCGGAAAGATCGATCTGGCCCCAGCGGCGCGCTGCCGACAGGTCAACCTTCACCGGCGCGTCGCGGCGAATGGTGGCGAGCATTTTGCTGAACGTTGCCTCTTCTTCGTGCTCGGTTAAAAGATTCGCAACGCGCTCTGTAACTTTTGCCTTCTCACGAAAGGTCTTCGGGTCTTTCTTCAGCGCCACATACATTTTTTCGATAGAGTCGAATGTGGCGATTAGCTGCTTAGCCGTTTTCTCGCCGACACCGGGCACGCCAACAATGTTGTCGGACGGATCGCCCGCGAGACCCTTGTAGTCGGGAACGTGGCCGGGTCCGAAGCTGTAACGCGCAACTACCGCCGCCTCGTCGTAGGTGACCGTGTCCTTCAGACCCTTGCGTAAGGTGTAGACGGTGACGCGACCGTCCTCGACGAGCTGCAGCGTGTCCATATCGCCAGAAGCGATTATCACCTTCACGTTTGGCCGATCGCGCAGCTGCTCGGCAATCGTGCCGAGCACGTCGTCGGCCTCGAAACCCTCCGCCTCGAGAATTGGAATGTTGAGCGCCTTGAAAATGTCGCGAGCGCGGTTGATTTGCTTCGAGAGTGCGTCGTCAGTTTTAGAGCGACCGGCCTTGTAGTCTTTGTACGCCTCGTGGCGGTAAGTTGGCTTCGCGAGATCGAACGCAGCGGCAACGAAATCGGGCTTCAAATCTTTTGCTGCGGCGAGAATCATTAGGCAGAGGCCGTAGAGCGCGCCAGTAGGCTCGCCGCGCGCGGTCGAGAAGTCTGGCAGCGCGTGGTAGGCGCGGTGGAGAATGGCGTGCGAGTCGAGGAGCACCAGGCGGACGGGCGCGGCCGGCGCCGCGCCGGCCGCGCCTCTCTTCCCCTTCTTTTTTGGCGCTGTCTTTTTGTTCGTAGCCATAGCCGCGCAATTCTACCCTCTCGTCCTTACCCACGCTCCCCTCCTCCTAAACTCCCAATAAACCCAGCCTTAGCCTCGAGGCTAAGGCTGGGTTTATTGTTGGTAAAATCGAGAGTCAGACTCAGGCCTGAGTCTGACTCTCGACATCTGCAAGGCGTTCGTTTGGGGTTGTGCCGTGCCGAAGTTTTACCCAAACAGATCCTTGGGGAACAGCGCCGGGTGCCCGCTCTGGCCATTCCACAATCACGAGCGCTCGTGGAGTAGATAGCGCCTCCTGCCAGCCGACGGCGGCTAGGTCGAGCGTGCCCGCCAAGCGATATAAATCGAAATGGAAAATCTCGGGGAACGGCGCGCCCGCGGGCAGCTCGTGTCGCCTACATATAGTGAATGTGGGACTCTGAACAACACCAGTCACCCCGAGCTCCCTCGCAATCGCCTGCGCCAGCGTCGTCTTCCCCGCCCCGAGCTCGCCCTCGAGCGCGATTACGGCCGCGCCGCTTTGCGGCGCGGCCAAAACTCGCGCAATTACTTTACGCGCCAGCTCCACCACCTCCTCGGGTTTCGAAATCCTAATCTCGCTACTCATACCCCCACGCTACCCCGCCATCCGACAAAAGAAAAACCCCGCGGCGACCTTGTCGCGCGCGGGGCAATTGGTTTGACGGGGACGGGGTCTTTTACCCCCTCGTCTGCACGACCTGCACGTCGTGCAGGTCCGGGAACATCTCCCGAAGCTTCTCCGGCGAGGGCACAGGCCCCTCGACGTAGTAGCCCTCCGCCATCGCGACCTTGCCGGCCGCGCGCCGCTCTTCAGGGCACGGGAACTCCCGCGCCTGAAAGAGACCGAACTTGCCACCGGGTGGCTGCCCGAAGGGGCACTTGGCTTCGGCGTCCTTTTTCGCGACGCTGGCGTAGTCGCCAGCGTCGGGCTTGTAGAACACCACGACCCAGCCGCCGGCCGGCAGGAGGCGCGCCTCTTTTGGCGAGGTCCACACCTTGACGTTGTCGCCGTGGGAGGCGACCACGACCAGCTTGGTCGGTGTCTTGACCAGCGCCACCTGGTCGGCGCCGGTGGCGGCAAGCCCCTTTTTGAAGGTACCGCCGTTGCCGGCAGCGGCCTTCTCCAGGAGCTCGCCCCAACTCTTGAGCTTCTCCTCGACCTCCGAGGGAGGGGAGGGGGTGACCGCCGGAGTGGGTGTGGTCGCGGGCGTTGCGACGTTCTGGGGGCTCTTTCCAGCAGCGGCGTTGCGGCCGCTGAAGAAGAAGATTGCCCCAACGATGGCCGCCACAACGGCGACCCCGATGAGTATTCTGGTTCTCATTTGGGAAGCATTATATTCCTTATTGAAATTTTGTCAATAGCCCCGGCAAGGGGCCGCTTAAAAAGGAAAACCAGCCTCCTGGGGCTGGTTAGGTGAGGGCACCGATGTCACGGGAAGACGAGGGCGCTCAAATTGCGCGGCGGCTCGCATCTCTTGGTGATCACTGTCGTGGGGGCGGGAGCCGGAGCCGGTTTGGGCGGGCATACCACCGGGGGTGGCGACGCGGGCTTGGGCGGACACGCGACGACCGGCGCGGGCTTGGGCACGCACGCCGGCTTCGGTGCGGGCTTTGGCGCACAAACCATCGGCTTCGGAGCAGGCGGTTTGGGTTTCGTCGCGACGACAACCTTTTTCTGGCACGGCCCATTGTCGCAACAGCGACAGGCTCCGGGCTTGCAGCTGTTGGTGCAGCGCGGAGTACAGGTGGAGGCGACCACGGGTTTGGCGCAGAGAGCCTCGAACTTGACTGGTTTGGGCGGCACGCTGGAAGCGGTGGCGGGTTTGGCGGGCGGCGCAACGCACGAGGCGAGCGCCAGGAGCGCGGCAAGAGCCGCGAGTGGGGTATATCTGGTTTTCATGGCACTTTGTCCTGTTATTACCACCGCGCATACCGGAAGGCAAGGAGCGCCCCAAACACTCAGTGTTTGGGGCGCTCCGAGCCGGACAACTTTATTTTTTCCTCACCGTACCTTTAGGTTGAATTTGCTAGCGTCCCGCCCCGGGGGTTCGATTCCGCTAGGTGCTAGCTGACTGCTCAGCTAGCACCCGGAATCGAAAAGCGCAGCGATGCCGAGGGCTTTGGCGAGGCCGTGAGCTGGGGTCGCGAGCACTTAGGTTTTTGCCACGGCCCCAAGTGGCAAAAGACTTAGTGACTTGTGACTAAATTTTTCGAATCATCGACAAAACAATGATTGTTAAAAGAAAAGCCGGCGGCGCGAGTGCGCCGCCGGCTGAATGTTTGCCCGTCACCGGTACGTCACCGGTAGGAGCGGATGGTGCCGCCGTGGCGGTAGCGTCCGCCCCAGACGGTTCCCCAGCTTTGCTGCTGGTAGCCGTAGCCGCCGCCGTAGCAGCCCGGGCCGTAGCCACCGCCGTAGCCGTGGCTAGGGTAGCTCCGACGGTACCCGCCGGAACCGCCGTAGCCGCCGTATCCGCCGCCGTAGCTGGGGCGATAGCCGCCGTAGCCGCCGCCCCCGTATCCGCACGAGGGATCAATGGTGTAGCACGACGACAGCGAGAGCATCACGGCGAGTGCCGCGATGAGTGTTGCTATTTTTTTCATAGATTACCTCCTCCGGTAGAAGGTTCCGCCGCCGACAAGGCGGGGGCTGCCGTCGGGGTTGTGCCCCCAGATGGCGCGCCAACTTGTGGGCTGCTCTCGGGAGCTTCCGCTCTGGTGAAGCAGCGGGGCACCGTTGGGCGGCGAGAATGGCTTGCCGCACCGAGGGCACGGCTCACCTTTCGCCCGAGGGTCGGGCAGCCGCAGCCGACACGCGGAGCAGACAAAGAATCTGCCCGGAAGGATTCCGTAGAGACCCCCCGGTGCCGCCGTGTTTTTCCGCGTCGGCGCGCTGGGCGCGTTCGACGCGAGCGTCTGGACGGGCGCATTGATTGGGATGTCCCGGACATCCGGCTGCGCGTTCTGCGCAGCGCCGGGCTGGGGAGGCATTTCTTCCTGTTTCCGTTCGGGCTTGCACGAGGCGAGCGCGACCGAGCAAATGACTATGATGAAATGTATCGAGGTTCTCATCTTGCGGCGCATTATATCACCCATAACAAATATGGTCAAATGGCGCCGGCCGCGCCGCGCGGCCGGCGCCAACCTCCCGCTCTGCGGTGCTAAAATTCGCCCGACACGCCTATGCCAGCCGTATTCGACGACGACAAGCGGAACCGTTTCATCGGCGAGCTCTACCGACGCGAGGAGGAGGACCTCGCCCGCATAATGGCAGAGCACCACGGGCTCCCCTACGCCGACCTCTCGCTCGTCTCGATAGACACCGACGGTCTCCGCCTCATACCAGAGGAAGAGGCGCGCGCCGCCCGGTTGGCCGTCTTCAACCAGACCGGCAAGAAGCTCCGCGTCGCGGTCGCGGCGGTAACCCGCGAGGACACCCAGGGGCTGCTGCGCGCCCTAGAGGAGCGCGGCTACCTCGTAGAAAAGTTTCTCGTCTCCGTTCCCTCGCTCGAGCGCGCCTGGGCCCGCTACAAGGACATCGCCTTCGCCTCTGAGACCAAGGCCGGGTCGTTGAACATTCAGAGCGAGGCGCTTGCCGAGTTTGTGAATTCCGTGCAGTCGATTCAGGACGTCGAGAAACTGGTCGCCGACACGGTGGCCGCCAAGCGCTCTTTCCGCGTCTCGCGCATCGTCGAGGTGCTCGCCGCCGGCGCGGTGGCGGTGGACGCCTCCGACGTGCACGTCGAGCCGGAGAAAGACGACGTGCGCATTCGGTACCGCCTCGACGGCCTGCTCATCGACGTGGCGCGCATCGACTACGACACCTTCAAGCTCCTCCTCTCGCGCATCAAGCTGCTGTCGAGTATGAAACTCAACGTTCAAGGCGTTGCCCAAGACGGCCGCTTCTCTGTTGTTGTTGGTGGTGCCGAATTTGAAGTTCGCTCTTCAATCATCCCCGGCGTCTACAACGAAACCATCGTGATGCGCTTCCTCAACCCGGAAACCATTTCCGTTCCAATTGAAGAGCTGGGTGTTGAAGCATCTCTTCTTGAAAAATTCCTCAAAGAGGTCGACCGCCCCGACGGCATGGTGCTCAACACCGGCCCCACCGGCTCGGGCAAGACAACCACGCTCTACGCCTTCCTCAAGCGGCGCCTGACCGTCGACAGCAAGATCATCACCATCGAGGACCCGGTGGAGTACCACGTCGCCGGCCTGGTGCAGACGCAGGTGGACCGCAAGCACGGCTACGACTTCGCCACGGGGCTCAAGCACGCGCTGCGCCAGGACCCCGACCTCATTATGGTTGGTGAAATCCGCGACCTAGAAACGGCGGAGACCGCCATCCACGCCGCGCTCACCGGCCACCTCGTCTTCTCCACGATTCACACCAACAACGCCGCCGGCGCCTATCCGCGGCTCATAGACCTGGGCGTGAACCCGAAGGTGATGACCTCCGCCATTCGTCTCTCAATTGCCCAGCGCCTAGTGCGACGCCTCTGCAAGGAGTGCAAGAAGCCGACCAAGCTCACCGGCCACGACCTAGAGGTCGCAAAGAGAATTTACGCCGACACCCCGAACGCGACGGTCGCCTGGACCGAGGACGTCTTCGCGCCCGTCGGCTGCCAGAAGTGCAACGGCACCGGCTTCAGGGGGCGCATCGGCATCTTCGAGGCCATCTTCACCGACGGCGCCGTGGAGGCGGCGCTCCAGCTCAACCCGTCCGAGCGCGAGATCAAGGCCGCAGCGCGCGGCCAGGGCATCCCGGATATGGCCGAGGATGGAATTCTCAAAATGCTCGCTGGTATCACAACTATTTCCGAGCTAGAGCGCGTCGTCTCGCTCGAGACCCGCGAAGGAAAACCTGCCGCCGAGCCTGATGCACGCGCGGTTGCCGAAGCGACCAATGAAGGAATAAGTAACAAGGAAGAATTAATAAGTTAAGGATTTAACAAGGCATAAAATACAAGGTATTAATCTGAACTTATTACTTATTACTTCTTCCTTGTTACTTGGCTATATAACAGAGCCCCGCGCAAGTTGCGCGGGGCTCTGTTTACGGCCACCATCGTAGGTAAGTTAGGCCGTTTATTTTTTGCTGACTGATTTTGGTCGGGTCGCCGACGAACCTTGACGGTCCGCAGGTTCAGGTCATGAACCTCTAAGCGAGCTCACGGCGGTGTGCTATGAGACGACGAAAGGATATGGATAGTCCCAGCGGTGCACCGAGGTGCATTACCAAGACGTCCTCATCTGTATCGCCTGTGAGATCTCGGGGGAGACCCTCGCTTAGAGATTCCTGCTCTGAACGTTCTACGTGGCCATACGGGCCTTCTGGTAGGTCAGGTCAGGTCGGGACTAGAGAGCGGGGTCAAGGATCCACAGAGATCAGTCGCACGGAGTATGCTAACATATTGAGCACTCATGTCAAGTACCCCGAAGCCGCCTTCCGACGACTCCAAAATCGGCCGCTCCCCCGATGTTGCACTAGACCGCGAGCTTCGACCTGGCACCTGGGATGAGTACGTTGGGCAGCGACAAATAAAAGAAAATCTCCGCGTTCTTCTTGATGCCGCAAAGGAGCGCAACCACCCGCCCGAGCACGTCCTCTTCTACGGCCCGCCAGGACTCGGCAAGACCACGCTCGCACATCTTGTAGCAAAACACGCTGGTTCTGCGCTGAAGGTTACGTCCGGCCCATCGATTGAGAAGGTCGGCGACCTCGCCTCCATTCTCACCAACCTCGCGCCGGGCGACGTGCTTTTCATTGACGAGGTGCACCGCCTCAACCGCGCCATCGAGGAGGTGCTCTACCCGGCGATGGAATCGGGCGTGCTCGACATTGTTATCGGCAAGGGTCCTTCTGCGCGCTCAATTCAACTCGAATTGCCACCTTTCACTCTTTTAGCTGCCACCACTCGCGTAGCAATGCTCTCGGCACCGCTTCGCTCTCGATTTTCTGGTGGCGTTCACCGGCTCGAGTTCTACTCACCCGAGGAAATTTCCCAAATTGTGGCGCGCTCGGCAAAAATACTGGGCGTCAATCTCACGAAGGAAACTGCTAAGTGCATCGCCGGCCGCTCGCGCGCCACGCCGCGCACCGCCAACTACCTCTTGAAACGCTGCCGCGACCTCGCGCAGGTTCGGAAGGTCGAGCTCACGCCCGAGGTGGTCAACGAGGCGCTGGCAATGCTCGAGATCGACCAGCTCGGGCTCACGAAGGCCGACCGTGCTATCCTCGCGGCTGTAATTGAGAAGTACGGCGGCGGTCCGGTAGGCCTCGGCACGCTCGCGGCAGCACTCTCGGAGGAAACCTCTACGGTGGAAGAGTTCAATGAACCGTATTTGATGCAACTCGGCCTCCTCGAGCGCACGCCCCGGGGCCGCACCGCCACCGCTGTCGCTTACCGCCACCTCGGCCTCACGCCACCACCAAATTTGGGAGATCGATTGCTTTAGCTGGCCCCTCAGTATGCTACATTGTGGCCGTATGAAACTTGGAAAATTCGGAATACCGAAGCGCATGTGGGACGAGTGCTCCGCCGACCAGCGGCAGCGGTTCGAGAAAACGATCGGAGCGATGCCGAGGGCAGAGCGGGCAAAGTTTGCGCTGCGCCTGCTCGACGCAGCCAACACCACCGATCGAATCCTCCGCCAGCACGGCCACAAGCTGGCACGGCACAGCCCGAAGGCTGCCCGCGAGGCCAGCCGAATGGAGGGCGGATCGACCACCATTGGCACGACGCTCGCGATGCGCCAGCTGATGCGCAAGGATGTGAGCCAGCTCGTTCCCTACCCCCGCCCGCTCGTGGCGGCCGCCTCCTGAACGGGGGCTTTTCTTTTTCCGCCTCGCCCATCACCCTCCAGATCTCGGCAGCCGGCTGCTCTAGCGCTTGCGCCGCTGCTGGCGATGCGCTTAGCTGGTCGTATGAAGAACCTTCACGTTCCCAATCAGGCCTCGGAGTTTCCCTACTTCGAGCACATGTCGCTCTCCGGCCAGGCGGAGCTCACCGCCCTCTGGGACGCGCTCTCGCCTGAGCGCCGCCTGCTCTACATCTCCCGTGACGCCTCGGCCTCCGCGGAGATGGGTGAGCTGATCAAGGCCTGCGGCCGCGAGGCCTCACCCGCCGGACTGCCCGACTGCGAGTCTGTACTCTTTGCCCTCCGCGAACCCGCAATGGTTTGAGGGGGCTTTTCTTTTTTCTACCTGACGAGTCACTGTGGAGATGCGTCGAAATGCAGGCCCCCAGGGCGGGACGGTAGCAAAACGGGAATGAAGAGGCGATAAAGAAAACATAAAATCGCTCCGAACTTGGCGGGGTTCTCTCCTGTTTGCGACGAATCTTCCAGCTTGCTACCGTCGGGGTATGTCAGGACACAACAAGTGGTCGAAAATCAAAAGGAAGAAGGCCGCCGGCGACGCCGAGAAGAGCCGTCAGTTCTCGAAAATTTCGAGGCTGATTACGGCGGAGTCGAAGAAGTGCGGCGGTCTAATCACCTCCCCGTCTCTCGCGACCGCCATTGAAACGGCGAAGGCGGCGAACATGCCGAAGGACACCGTCGAGCGGGCTATCAAGAAGGGCACCGACACGAACGTGGCGGCGATGGAGTCGGTCACCTACGAGGCGTACGGCCCCGGCGGCGTCGCCATCGTCATCGAGGGGCTCACCGACAACCGCAACCGCGCGGCGCAGGAGGTTCGCCACGCGCTCGCGAAGAGCGGGCTCGAAATGGCTGGGCAGGGCGCGGCAAGCTGGGCGTTCAAGAAAGGTGCCGGTGGTTGGGAGCCGACGGTCACCGTTCCAATTTCAGAAACTGACTCCGCCGCCCTCGAACTGCTCATTGAATCGCTCGAGTCGCTCGACGATGTGCAGGATGTGTTCGTGAACGCAGAGTAGAGAAGTAACAGGTAACAAGGAATAAGTTAGGAGAGGTGGGGGCGGAAAAACCTTTCTACTGTTACTTATTACCTATTACTTGTTACTTCACCTAGAATGAGGCTGTGCGAATTCTAGGTGTGGATCCCGGCTACGAGCGACTCGGCTTGGCAATTCTCGACGGCGACGGCCGCGGCGGCGGCACCTTGGTTTGGTCGGGATGCACCCGAACGTCGCCTAAGGCTCCACACCCCGAGCGCCTCGCGGCCATTTTTGATTCTGTTGCCGCCACGATTGCCGAGCACAGGCCGTCTCTAGTTGTGGTGGAGAAACTTTTTTTCAGTGTGAACGCAAAAACCGCACTTCTTGTTGCGGAGGCGCGCGGCGCCATCCTCGCTGCCGCGGCGAAGGCTGGCGTGGCCATCGACGAGCCCTCTCCGCAGGAGGTGAAGCTCGCCGTTTCCGGCTACGGCGCGAGCGATAAGGTGAGCGTCGAGAAAATGGTGCGCCTGCTCGTCCCGGGCCTGAGAGAAGACGCGCTGGACGACGAGGTAGACGCCGTGGCGGTGGGCCTAGCCGGCCTCGCGAGGGCAAAGCTCGCTGCGAGAATTGCCTAGGCTGTGGAAATCTCCTTGCCCCGCCCGGAGTCCTGGTGTACAAAGTCCCCGTTTAGCCCGTAACCCACGCTAGCCATGGCCGACGAACCAAAGAAGGCGCCCGCCATCGAGGAGGACCGCGAGGACGACCGCACCGCCGACAAGGTCGACCTCGCCAGCCTCATCGAGGAGGACGAGCCGATCGTCGTCGACCTGGCTGCGACAGACGACGCTGCCCCAGATGTGGTGGCAACCCGCAAGGTCGACCTCGACGGCGACGACAGCGGCTGGGAGTACGGCGACGAGACGGAGGAGGGCACCGAGGAGGAGTCCTACGAGGACTCGCCCGACAGCGCCTAGTGCGCGGACCTAGCTGGTACAATTCGCCGGAGCCGACCGCGGCTTCGACCGCGCGACGTCTCGAATGAACCTACTCGTCAAAATTCGGCGGCTCCTGAGACGGCGGAGCCTCGGCTCCGTCGTCGCCGTTGCCTTCATCGCCGCCATGGTCGCCGGCGGCGTTTTCGTGCTGTGGGTTTCGACGTTCGAGCTCCCCGATGTTGCCAGCTTCGACAGCCGCCAGGTCACCGAGTCCACGAAGATATACGACCGCACCGGAAAAATTGTTCTCTACGACGTCCACGGCACTGTCCGGCGGAGCGTCGTGCCGTTCGAGGAAATTTCACAGAACATGAAGGACGCGGCGGTCGCCATCGAGGACCAGGGCTTCTACGAGCACGGCGGCGTCGAGGTCTCGGCGATCCTCCGAGCCGTCTGGCGCAACATCGGCGCCGGGAACCTGCTCGGCGGCCAGGGCGGCTCGACCATCACCCAGCAGGTCATCAAGAACTCGCTGCTCTCCTCCGAGAAGACGCTCACCCGGAAGATTAAGGAGTGGGTGCTCGCCCCGCGCCTCGAGAAGATTCTCACGAAGGACCAGATTCTCGCCGTCTACCTCAACGAGATTCCCTACGGCGGGAACGTCTACGGCGTCGAGGAAGCCTCCCAGCGCTTCTACGGCAAGCCTGCCGCCACGCTCACCGTGGCCGAGGCAGCCTACCTAGCGGCGATGCAGCAGGCGCCGACGCGCTACTCGCCGTACGGCGACCACCGCGACGAGCTCGAGGCCCGCAAGAACCTGGTTGTGGACCGGATGCGGGAGAATGGCTTCATCACCGACGAGGAGCAGGAGGCGGCCGGGGCGCAGAAAATCGATTTCCAGAAGCCGGAGACCTACGGCATCAAGGCGCCGCACTTCGTGATTTACGTTCGCGAGCAGCTCGAGGAGCGGTTCGGCCAGGAGGCGGTCGAGCGCGGCGGGCTGAAGGTCATCACGACGCTCGACTGGAAGCTCGAGGAGAAGGGCGAGGAGATTGCCAAAGCCTGGGCGCTCAAGAACGAGCAGACCTTCAACGCCGAGAACGCCTCCATCGTCGCGGTCGATCCAAAGACGGGGCAGATTCTCGCAATGGTCGGCTCGCGCGACTACTTCGACGAGGGCATCGAGGGCAACTACAACATCGCCGTGGCCGAGCGGCAGCCCGGCTCGGCGATGAAGCCGATCGTCTACGCCGAGGCGTTCGAGAAGGGCTTCCGGCCGGAGACGGTCGTCTACGACGTCCCGACCCAGTTCTCGGCGACCTGCGAGAGCGGCGGCGACTGCTACGCGCCGCAGAACTACGACACCGCCTTCCGCGGGCCGATGACGCTGCGCAACGCGCTCGCCCAGTCGGTGAACGTCGCCTCCGTGAAGGTGCTCTACCTCGCCGGCATCGAGGACGCGATTGCGCTGGCCCAGAGGATGGGCCTCTCGACGATCGGCGACGCCAGCCGCTACGGCCTCTCGCTGGTGCTCGGCGGCGGCGAGGTGAAGCCGATTGAGATGGCGAGCGCCTACGGCGTCTTCGCCGCCCTGGGAGTGCAGCGCGACCTCGTCTCGGTGCTGCGGGTCGAGGACCGGAGCGGGAACGTCCTCGAGGAGTGGGAGGACGAGCCTGGCGAGCAGGTGCTCTCACCTGGTGCTGCGGCGCTGGTCAGCGACATCCTCTCCGACAACGACGCCCGGGCGCCGGCGTTCGGCAACTCCTCGTACCTCCACTTCCCCAACCGAGAGGTTGCCGTGAAGACGGGCACCACCAACGACTACCGCGACGCCTGGATTGTTGGCTACACGCCCTCGATCTCGGTGGCTGCCTGGGCGGGCAACAACGACAACCACCCGATGGAGAAGAAGGTTGCCGGCTTCATTGTCGCGCCGATGTGGCACGAGTTTATGGAGGCGGCGCTCGCCGGGCTACCGACCGAGACCTTCCCCGAGCCACCGCCTCTGCCCGCCGGCCTCAAGCCCGCCGTCGCCGGCCAGCCCGCCGGTGGCCGGGAGCAGCACGAGATTCTCCACTGGGTCGACGTCCGCGACCCGCTCGGCCCTTCGCCACAGAACCCCGCCCGCGACCCGCAGTACAGCCTCTGGGAGACGGCACTTCGGGGCTGGCTCTCCGGTGGCGCCTCAACTAGCACCCCAGCCACCGGCGTGCAGCTGAGGGTCGAGATTGTCTCTCCAAAAAATAAGGCGGTGGTCCGCAGGGAGGACGGCGTCGACGTGGCGGCCGACACCGGCGGCTTGGTCAGCTCGAGCGAGGTGTACGTCGGCGACCAGTTCGTCGGCAGCTTGGACGCCGGTGGCCGCATCGCAATCCCGCCGAGCGCCTTCGTGGGGCGGAGCGGCGAAGTCACCGTGACCGTCTCCGTCGGCAACGAGTCTGGAAAATCGGCGAGCGACTCTGTGGAGGTGCGGGTCCGCTAGCGCACCTGGGGCGGGAGCGTGCCGAGCGCCGCGGCAATGGCCGCGGCAGCTTCTCTCTGCCTCAGGAAGATTGCGGCGCGGCGAGCGCCCGAGACCGCGAGCCGCACCTCGCCGTCCTTAATTTCCACGTCTGCCGCCGCGACAGCTACGCCGGTTGTGCCCATCACCGCCTCCGCGACCGCCTCCCGCGCCAGTCGCCCTCGCGAGAACTGTGCGGCGGGCGCCCCACGCCGCGCCAGAACTATCGATAGCTTCTGCATAGATTTTCCTGTCCTACTTTTTCTTTTTCCTTATTCCTTATTACCTGTTTATAGGCATCACCAGGTACGTGAACGACGGGTCTGAGACGCCGCCAATAACCATCGCCTTACCGATGCCGCTGAAACGGAATCGGACGCTGTCGGAGGCAATCGAACTGAAGCAGTCGGCGATGTAGCGCTGGTTGAACGAGAGCGACACGGCCTCGCCGCGCACGGTGGCTGGCACGGTGGTCTTCGACTCGCCGCGCTCGGCGCTCTTCGTCTCGACGGCGAAGACGCCGGCCTTCGGGTCGGCTAGGAGCGTCACCTGGTTGAACTTGTCGGCGAAGACGGTCGAGAGCCGCAGGGCGGAGATGGCATCCTGCTTGAGGCAGATGACCTCGGTGGCGTTCGATTTGGGAATAATCTGTCGGTAGTCGGGGAAGGCACCATCGATGGTGCGCGAGGAGACGTAGGTACCGGGGACAGAGAACGACACCTGCGAGCGATCGTGCCTGACCTCGACCGGCTCGCGGGCTCCCTCGAACACCCGGACAATCTCGGCGACGTTCCGCGCTGGAACCAGGGCGCCTTGGAAGTCTTCGGCACCACGGGCGGGCACCTTCTTCTCCGCCAGTCGGAACGAGTCGGTGGCGACGAACGTCAGGTGGCCGTCGTCGGCGTGGACGAACACCGAGGCGAGCTCGGGCTTCATTGCGGTCGTGGCGGCGGCGTAGAAAACGGCTCGGAAGCCGGCCACCAGGTCAGCCGCCTCGACAGGGAACGTTTCGCCGCCGGCGAGCTTCGGCAGCACTGGAAAATCTTCGTGCGGCACCGCTTTGATTAGTGTGTCGCTGCGTTCGCCGGCGACCCGTAGGTTGCCACCCTCCAGTGATAGGGCGAGCTTCGACTCGAAGGAGAGGCCGGAGACGTACGAGGCGAGCACCGACCCAGGAACGGCTACCTGCCCAGGAGCCTCCACGGTCGCCGTGAGCTCCGCCTCGAAGGAGAGGTCGAGATTGGTGGCCTGGAGGCGCAGCGTTCGACCTTCAGCCGACAGAAGGACGCAGGAGAGCACCGGCAGCGACGGGTTCTTGCCGACGACCCGCTCAGCTTTAGCCAGCTGATCGACGAGGCGGTCCCGGGGACAGGTTACCTTCATGGCCCGCACTCTATTCTTTTACTCATTACTTAGCTAGTGATGATGGTGCTGGGGATATGTGGACAGGGAGCGAGGCGATGAGGTGGCGAAACGGTGCCGTTGGGTGGCGGGGTGTGGACGGATATGGGGAGAAGGTCTAGCTACCCAAAAACCTGCCACGCTCCGGTAAAAATTCTCCCCAAACCGGTTCGGTACCCCACAGGCTCGGCGCGCCCACGCAGGTGTTCGTCCGTCTCCAGCCAACAGCTTCTCCACAGGAGTGAAGTAAAAAGAAAAAGAAAAAATTTAAACCAACACCCCGTCTCGGTGTTAACTTTTTCCTTTTTACTTCTTCTTTTTTACTTCACTACAGCATCGCCCTGATCTGGTTGAGCTGCTGCTGCAGGTGCGGATCCCGCTTGAGGTCGTTCTTTATCTTGTCGCACGAGTGAATGACGGTGGTGTGGTCGCGGCCGCCAACCTTGTCGCCAATGGTCGGGTAGGAGATGCCGTAGTCGTTGCGGAGTATGTACATCGTCAGCTGCCGCGGCAGCACCACCTCCTTGCGGCGGGTCTTGTCGGCAATCTCTGCCGGCTCGATGCTGTAGAAAGACGACACCGCTTTAATTATTTCTTCAGCGGACACAGCTTTTCGTGGCCTGGCGCTCGCCTTAACCAGTTCCCGAATCTCAACAGAGGAGAGCGGCTGGCCGCGCAGCGCCGTCTGGCAGACGATGGAGTTCACCACCCCCTCAATTTCTCGAATGTTTCCATCTATTGTCTCGGCGACGTGCAGCAGCGCCCCGTTGTCCGCCTCGACCTTCGCCGCCGCCAGCTTCACCTTCAGAATGTTCAGCCGCGACTCGACGTCGGGCTTCTGGATGTCCACAATCATTCCCTGACCGAAGCGAGACCGGAGCCGGTCCTCAATGTTCGGGAGGTAGTTCGGGTGCCGATCGGAGGAGAACACAATCTGCCGGTTCGTGTCGTAGAGGGCGTTGAAGAGGTGGAAGAGCTCCTCCTCGGTCTTCTCCTTGCCGGAGAAGAACTGAATGTCGTCCATAATCAGAACGTCGTAGCGGCGGTAGCGATCCTTGAACTGGGCCATGCGGTTGCTCTGCAGCGCCTGGAAGAAGTCCGAGGCGAATTTCTCGGATGTCAGGTAGTAGACCTTCTTCTCCCTGTGCGTCGCGCGCACCGCGTTGCCAATCGCCTGCATCAGGTGCGTCTTGCCGTAGCCGGTGTTGCCGTAGATGAAGAGCGGGTTGTAGGCGATGCCGGGCTGGCGCACGACCGCCTGGGCGGCGGCGCAGGCGAGGTCGTTGAACCGACCGACGACGAAGCTCTCGAACGTGTAGCGTGGGTTGAGGTTGTCCTCGCGGCTGACGTAGTGCTCGGCGAGCGGCAGCTCGCGCGCAGGGAACGCGGCGGCTGGCTGGGGCTGGCTCGGCCGAGCCTCAACCCTCGCCCCCATCGCGGCCCGAGCCCGCTCCGCCTTGGTGATGATGTACTCGACCGACCGCACCGTCTCGGAGAGGTCGCGCAGCGACTTGAGGATGACGCGGTGGAACTTCGTTCGCAGCCAGTCCTTCACGAACGGGTTTGGGACGCCGACGAAAACGGTGCCGTCGTCGACGCGGACGATGAACGTCTCCTTGAACCAGGTTCGGAAGTTCGGCGCCGATACCTCACCCTCAATTTGGGTCAGCGCGCCCTCCCAGAGGACTCGGTTGCCGGGCGCCGCGGTGGTCATAGCGGGAGCATTATAGTCTCGCCGCAGGGGCCGCACACTTGCGCCAGTAATCCACCCGTGTTACCAATGTGTCCACCCGGTATCCACAGGCGTATCCACTAGACAAATGTCGCGAACCTACCAGCCAAAAAAGCGAAAGCGCGCCCGCGCCCACGGCTTCCGCAAGCGCAGCGCCTCCGCCG
This sequence comes from Minisyncoccota bacterium, assembly GCA_036516995.1. Lineage (GTDB taxonomy): Bacteria > Patescibacteriota > Minisyncoccia > Phycocordibacterales > JAACPR01 > DATDYW01. Next base: position 396 of record DATDYW010000003.1, on the reverse strand, counting down.
CCGGACGCCGCGTCCTCGCCCGCCGCCGCCGCAAGGGCCGAAAGTCTCTCGTCGTCAGTCCTCGCCAGTAAAACGTGGCCTCCGCCGCGCGACTGACCGCGGAGGCAGTTGCCGGTCTCTCGAGCGCGCCCGTCGGGGTGCGCTCGCCGCACTTCACCTGCCGCGGCAGAGCCGGCGCGGCGCCCCTCCGGCTAGCCGTCGTGGCCCCGAAGCGCGTCTGGAAGCTCGCGACGAAGCGGAACCGGGTCCGACGACGGGTGCGGGAGGCGTTCCGTGTGGCAGTCTCCGCTGCGCGGGCGCCGCTCCGCGGTGAAATTCTAGTCAGCTGCCTCGCGCCGGCAGCCGGGGCACCGTTTTCCGTCCTAGTTGGCGCCGCCGCGGCCGCAATCGCGGTGT
>DATDYW010000002.1:0-6742 GCA_036516995.1 Minisyncoccota bacterium | reverse complement strand
GCCGCACAGACACCATTCCAAAAATCCCCGCGGCGGGGATTTTTGTTAAATGGATTGTGCGGCTAGGGAGAATCGAACTGGCCGCAGCGCCACCGAGTCGGCGAGGTCGGTCGCTCTGGGCCGGGCGCGAGGCGGGGTCGCGAGCACTTAGGCTTTCGGTGCGCCTGCCCCAGAAATTAAAGGCGTACCGAAAGACTTAGTGACTCGTGACTTCGATTCTCCCTGCCTCTCTTTAACTTTTTCTTATCCGCTCTTTACCCACCTTTTGTATTACTGGGGCGATCGCTTGCTCGTAAAACAAGTTCCGGGGCATTAATCAGTCCCCAATACGCCCTTTATCAATAATGTCCTTTATCCCCCACTTTTTCCATATAACTGTGGATAAAATCGTGGAAAAGTAGATAAAAGACAATAAAAACTACTTGCCAACATTTAATATTTTAAGCGAAAGATAGTCAGAATACTCTTATGAGTAAAGGTCTTTATAGCGTATAGGACATAATTTAATGACCAAAAGCCTAAAAGACAGACCCTTTAACGTTACTTAAGAAACATTTTATGAATATTTCACGTGAAACGTGCCAAAACACTGTTTGTGAACCAAAAAGCCCTAGTTGGCGTAATTGGAGAGCTTTTAGCCGCCGTAGCCTTGATTTTTAAGGGTTTTCTCATTATTGGTTGGCGAAAGAAGGTAAAAGGAGGGGAAATAGACCTTTTAGCTAGAAAAGGTTCAAAAATATACGCAATTGAGGTAAAAACATCGTTTTTTAGAGGTAAACAAAGAAACTTTCGCCCAGAGGATCGTTTAGATGATCGAAAGGTGAGAGCAATGTTTAAGGCTGCTAGAAAGTTTAGTCAAACGTTTCACGTGAAATCTTTTCACGTGAAACAGGGCGGGGAAGTGGCGGTTGGGTTCGTGGCTGTAGAGATTTCAATCAAATGGCCGTTTCTGGTGATTCGTATTGAGCCAGAGATTTGCTACTTCTGACATCTAAGATACTCTTGCCTCCGCCCTTCCTATTTTTTCGCATTCGGGGCGTGGTGTAACGGCTAACATTCGTGTTTTGGGTACACGAGACTCAGGGTTCGAATCCCTGCGCCCCGACAAAATGAAAAATCACGGGCCACCGGCGAAGACTTTGCGGTAGCACTCGACGACCTGCGCGGTGAGCGCACCGTCGGCGGTGTGCGGTGAATAGCGAATGAATGAGATATTTTTCATATTTCTTTTGAGGATTTAAGGAGCTGTGTTTGCCGTTTTGTCGTGGGTAGGCAGACGAAGACCCCCTCCAATTCAGGAGGGGGTTAGCTTCATTTAATTTCCTAGAAATATAATCAAGGCAACCCTCTCCTTACTTGGATAGAGTTACGATGATGAAGTTTACTAATCATAGATTTGTAACCTCCCTCTTTGCCTTTCAGCCATTTGGAAACACGTGCCACCGTTGTGGAACTAAAGCCCGTTTCTTTCTCGATAACTGAGTACGGGACTTTCTGTGTCAGCATCTCAGCGGCTTTTAGACGTCTCGCAAATTCTTTGAGCTCACCATCGGTCATCAAATCACGCAGAAATCTCCTAGCTTCATTAGGAGTCTCCAATGCCAAAATTGCCTCAAGTAGTCGCGCGCTTTCCGGATTTTCCCAGTTCATACTGGCACTTTATCAAGATACAGTGACTCAGTCAAGCAAGTAGTAAACAGAACAAATTCCACTGTGCTACGCTTTTAATGTGAAAATCCTCACCCACTCCGGCTCCTTCCACCAGGATGAGCTGTTTGCGGTAGCCACGCTGCAGCTCCTGTTTGGGGAAGGGGAAATAATCAGAACGCGCGATCCAAAAGAATTTGCCGCCGCGGACTTCGTCGTGGATGTTGGCAGCGTCTACGACCCAGACAAAAAACGATTCGATCACCACCAGCAGGGCGGCGCGGGCGTTAGGCAAAATGGAATTCCGTACGCGAGTTTCGGATTGGTGTGGAAGCGCTACGGCGCAGAGGCGTGCGCCGGCGATCCGCAGGTCGCGGATGTTGTTGATAAAAAAATGGTGCAGCCAATCGACGCGGCAGATACCGGCGTGCCGCTGTACGATGTAAAAATTCGCGGAGTGTCGCCGTACCTGTTCGATAATGTGCTCAACGCGCTGACACCGTCGCGCCCCGAGGACGGATCGGTGGACGAGGCGTTCCGAAACCTCCTTCCGTTCGCACGGCACATTCTGCAGAAGGAAATTGATAAGGCGCGGCAATTTTTTGAAGACATCGACGTGGTCAAGCGTGTCTACCACGACACCGCCGACAAGCGCATCATCGTGTTCGATCGACCGTACGCCTGGCGCTCGGTCCTGGCGCGCAAGAAGGAGCCGGTGTACGTGATTTTTCCCGGCACCGCCTCGGGCAAGCCCGACGAGTGGATTATTTCCTGCGTGCCAATTCAGCCGCAGGATAAAAGGCTGCGCAAAAAGTTTCCGGACCGCTGGGGCGGGCTGTCGGGCGAGGCACTCGAGCGCGCCACGGGTATCAAGGGCGCGGAGTTCGTGCACTCCAATCGGTTCGTGGCAAAAGCTAACAGCCGCGAGGCGGCGGAGGCGATGGCAAAGGCCGCGTTGTAAGGGTTTTTCGGCTGGCGGGTATGGACGGGCTGGCAGTTGACCGGTCTTCTTTTTTGTGCTAAAATATCCCCTAATAAGGTCAATTTCAACCAACCTCAAAAAGAATATAAATATGAATCCGAAAAAATACAATATTCAGACCTCGCTCGAGGGCGTGAACTTCGTGTTGCTCAAGTTCGAGTTCACGAACGAAACCCGGGTGCCGAAGGGCATTCCGCTTCTCGTCCGCACGAAAGAGCAGCTCGACGCGCTGGCCGAGCGTCGGCGCATCGAGGCGGCGCAGCAGAAGGAGCGCAATCCCCAAGGCTACACGGGTAGCCAGTGGATGAAAAACATCCAGTCGGTTACCCCCGAGATGCTACACATCACCCTCGACAACGAGGGGTTCGACCTCGACAAGGTCGAGCACACCGCCCGTGAACCGGCGGCCGGCGAGAAGAACCGGACCCCGAAGCACGTCGTGCTGGTCCGCTACGTGCGCAAGTCGCACATCGGCGCTCCCGGCTACGAGAAGCCGGAGGCGGAGCAGACCATCAACGCCGAGAACAACGGGGCGGTGCTGAAGTTGTTAATGACGACGTGGGGCTTCGTCCACGCGTTCAACAACCTGCCATCGGGCAACGACACTATCTCGGTGTCGTTCCTTCACCTCAAGACGCCAGCGGACCGCCAGCTGGCGCTCGTGGCGTGGGAGGGGTCGGTTCTCTGCCTCTCGACCGAGAGCGTGGAGAAGCTTGTGGGGATGCCGTTCTGCGACCCGAAGCTCTACGCCGATGAGGTGAAGCAGCCGGAGAGGCGCGACCAGTCGCGCCCGCCGCAGGGCCGCCAGGGTGACCGTCGCCGCGACGACCGCCACGGGCGTGGCCGCGACCAGCGGCCGCAGCCGCGGCAGCCCGCGAACCAGCCGCTGCCGAACTACGGCCAGCCCGTCGGGCCGCGCGGCAGGCACGCGGAGCGCCGCGAACATCGGCTCTTCCAGGACGGCGTGCACGTGCCGCCGCCGGTGCAGGAGCCGATGGTCGGTCTGGAGGCGGCCTTCAAGACCGCCAAGAAGTAAGTGTCCGGACCACCCACACCGGGGCGCTCACCAGCGAGCGCCCCGGTTTTTCTTTTTTCGGCGAGGCGCGGTAGGGTTGGAGTATGGTATTTCGTCGCGTTGTTGAAGATTTTGTCTGCGAGAAATGCGGCGCGGCCGTCTCGGGCGGCGGCTACACCAACCACTGCCCGAGGTGCCTGACCTCGAAGCATGTTGATGATAAAGGGCCAGGCGATAGGGCATCGAAGTGCGGCGGGCTGATGCCGGCGGTCGCGATTGAGGCGGGGAAAGGCGGTGCGGCAGTCATTGTGCACCGCTGCCAGCGGTGCGACGCGGTGCGACGCTGCGGTCGCGCGCCCAACGACTCCGACGAGGCAGTTCTGGCGGTGGCCGGGGGAGCCTAAAGAAAACGAGTCCGACTCGTGCACGAGTCGGACTCGTCCGGGCGGCTTCTCGAAAATTAAGGCCAGGATAGGGCTACGAGTTGAACTCGCGAGAGAGTCGAACTCGGGCGCGAGTTCAACTCGGGGTTTAGAGGGCGGATTCGAGGAGGCGGCGGAGGGCGGCGTTCTCGGAGGCAAAAGACGAGGCTGCTTCCAGGGGGTCGCCCTCGGCGAGCTCGTCAATCGTGGTGCGGGCGTCGCGCCGCAGGTCGCGGTTGATGTAGGAGAGGGCGAGCGCCGAGGCGGACTCACCGCGGCGGCCGCGGATAGTGGTGGCGATGAGGCCGACGAGCTTCCCGTTTTTGAACAGCCCGCCACCCGAGGCGCCCTCGGCGGCAACGGGCGTCTCGGTCGTGAGCAGAATGTCCGGCGCGCCACCGCCGAACGAGAAGACATCGACAATGTCTACCCGATCGACCTGGAAGCGGAGGCGGGCGCCGAAGTCGAGGAGCGAGCGCGGCGCGCCGGGGTAGCCGGCGATGGCCACCTCGTCGCCTTCTCGCACCACCCCATCGCGGGCGTCCACCGGCGCGTAGTCAAAAACTTCTGGGGTGAAGACGGACGGCTCGATGGATACGAAGGCGTAGTCCTCCTCGCCGGTGCCGGAGGCGCGGGCGCCGCCGGGAGCGTCGGCGTTCTCGCGCACCCAGTCAGGAGAGATGTAGACGAGCGTCGCGGCGTGGCCGAGCGCCGGCATCGAGGGGTGGGTGACGGAGCAGGACACGTCGTTTTCACTGAGCAGGAAGAAGCGGGCAACGTGGGCGTTGGTCGCCACCAGTCCGCGGGCCGAAATCACCACGCCGGAGCCCGACGAGACCGACGTGCCGCCCCGAACCGGTCGCAGGCAGACGACGTTGACAGTGGTTTTTCGCGCGAGCGCGGCGTCGTCGGGCTCGTCCGGCTCCGCCGGTTCGACGTCTGCGTCGTCGACGTCGGGAGCGATGACGTGGGGAATGGTCTCGCCCGCGAGCACCTTCTCGTTTTTGCTCTTGGCGGGAGTCGGCGCGGCGGGCGGCGGCGCTGACCCGGGGGCGGGCGCGACGACGGCTGGCGCCGTGGGGAGAATTTTTGGTCCGGCGAGATCGGGCACGGTTGCGGCTGGGGCTGCGGGCGGCACCTGGCCGGGCACCTCGCGGAAGCCCGCCTCGGCCATGCGGTCGGAGACGCGGTCGATGTGGCTCTCGTCGGCGGCCCGGCGGTCTTCCGCTGACTCCTGCGCGGCCGGGGAGAGGTCGGTGCTGATGCCGAGCCAGCCGGTGAGCGCCACGCCGGCCACGACGATCACCCGAAGCAGGGCCTGAAATACGATGCGAATAAATAGTGGCACGAGATTACGCTAGCACGAACGCCAAGCCAGACTCGGCGCCGAGTCTGGCTTGGCGCACCGAGAAACAGGGGCGGATTGGACGAGAAGGCTGCCGAGTCTGGCTTGGCGCAGAGCGAGGCTCTGTTTCCGGGTTCGTGGCGGGGAGGCGTCGCGAGGTGGTAGCGTTGAGCGCGTCGCGGGTGTCGTCCAACGGCTAGGACGTCTGCCTTCCAAGCAGGAGATAGCGGTTCGAATCCGCTCACCCGCACAGCCAATTGCTAAAAATCCCCGCCGCGGGGATTTTTAAATTGAAGGCTGTGCGGGTGAGCGGATTCGAACCGAGCCGCAGCGCGCCGGAGCGAAGCGGAGGCCTGCGACGAGCTTCCTGGCGAAGAGCAGGCGCGAGGCGGGGTCGCGAGCACTTAGCGGAATGGCGGCTCAGCCGCCAGGACGCTTAGTGACTCGTGACGTCGAATCTCCTCACCCGCACACTCGGTTCTTTACATTTTCTTTATTCGCGCCTCACCCCAATCTCGCTTTACTGGGGCGATCGCTGAGCGGAAAGAAAATCTCTTCGTAATGGCGCCCGCGATCGATGTCTCCCAAGAGAAAAACCCCGCACCCGCGGGGTTTTTCTCTCCGAGGCAGTCGTTACTTGACCGCCTCCTTCAGGGCCTTGGCGGCCTTGAACTTCGGGACCTTGCAGGCTGCCACCTGGACGGCGGCGCCGGTCTTGGGGTTGCGGGCGGTGCGAGCCGCGCGCTTCTTGACGAGGAAAATGCCGAAGCCGGCAACCGAGACCTCCTCGCCGCTCTTGAGAGCGTCGGTGATGGTACCGAAAACGGTGTCGACGACCTGCTCGGCCTGAACCTTGGTGGTGCCGAGCACGCCGTTGACCTTCTCGACAATGGACTGCTTGTTCATATGGTGTGCGCCGTGTCGGCGCGACGATCGTTCGTTTCTAAAAGCGGGCTTGGCGGACAAGGGGATTCTAGGCTCTCCGACTCTCCAGCGCAACCGGTCGTCCTCGCGGCGGGGAAGGGACAGATCAGTTTCCCCGCGCCGCGGGCGGCATTCTACCTTAAAAGCCGCTACGCAACCTACCCACAGATGGTCAGAAAAGCTTTATTTTTCAATAGTAACCTCCAAATCTGCACCGGTTCGACCGGTGCCACCGGTCGAACCGGTGCAGGTGCGGGCAGCTAGCGGGCGTACTCGATGACCCGGCTCTCCCGGATGACGGCGACCTTGATTTCGCCGGGGTAGCGCAGCTCGGCCTCGATTTTTCTGGCCACCTTCTTGGCTAGCTCGTAGGCGGCGACATCGTCGATGTTCTCGGGCTTCACGAA
>DATDYW010000001.1:0-4324 GCA_036516995.1 Minisyncoccota bacterium | reverse complement strand
CAGCGCCTTCTCAAGGCGGTGCGGGGACTCGTAGAAAACGGAAGCCTCGTCGGAGGTGGCAACCTCTCGGAAAAATGTCTCCCGCCCCTTCTTGTGCGGCGGGAAGCCGAGGAAGCGGAATCGCGCGAGCGGCACGCCGGCCACCGAGAGCGCCGCGGCGAGCGCGGAGGGACCGGCGATGGCCTCGATCTTCACCTCGGGAACTTCTGCGCGAACGAGCGCTACGAGCGCGCCGCCCGGATCGGAAATTCCCGGCGTGCCAGCGTCAGTAGCGAAGGCAACCTTGCCGCCATCGTGGAGCACAGCGAGCGCCTTTCGCACGCCGGGCGCCAGGTGCTCGGCGTCGCGACCGCGGTCGTCAGACGGAAAGCTCGCGAGTGACTTGCCGAGAATGCCATGCGCGGCAAGGAGCTTCGACGTTACCCGCGTGTCTTCGCAGAGAATCAGGTCGGCCTCGCGAAAGGTTCGCAGCGCGCGCAGCGTAACGTCCTCGAGATTGCCGATGGGGGTGGCGACGACGGAGAAGGTTGACATAAGTAGGAACATACTTTAGAAAGAAACAAATGTCCACTCCTAAAAATGAGTTTGGTTCGTGTTGGGGCGTCCGGCCAGTTGCACCTTGCGAGGTTCCCTTCATGAAGCTGTTCGTCGCGTGCGACCTGCTGAGGGCGTGGGGCTGCAGCGCGCACCTCGTTGAAAGAGCCTGGAAGGTCATCTGGGCACTCGTCGAAAACAAAAATAATCCCCAGAAGCTACGCTCTGCGGACTTCGGCGGTGAAACTGCAGTTCGTGACGTTTCCGCGCTTCTGAGCGAGCAGCTCCGCCGCATCTCGGTTACCGGCCAAATATATGTCGACGAAGGCTTCGCTTTTTGCAGAGAGATTGGCAACCGGAGAATCGAGTTCCGCCACGCCCAGCTCCTGGGCCTCACCAACGACTAGCCACGGGGCCGGTCGTTTTCCTTTTTGTAAGAAGTGTGTTCCGCAAACCCAGCGTACGTACGCTGGGTTTGCGGAATGCGTTTTCTTTTCAGGAGAGAGCCCGACGCCGTATTCGGGGCACGTGCCCCGAATACGGCGGGAGCGGGAAGAAATAGAAAAGCCGGCGCGGGGTGCGTCGGCTGCAAAAAATTAAATGGTGCTGAACAGGGTTCCGCCGACCCAGAGCGCGGGTGTTGGGTGACAAACAATCAGCACATCCCCTTCCAGAATTTTCCAGCCGTCCGGGCAGCCGTTCTTTTCAAGACCCGCGGGGTGAATCAGCTGCAGCGAGTTATCGGAATCCCGAGAGGCTAGGATTGGCTCCGGGTCGCGCCAGTGGAAGCCGTCGTCGCAGAGGACAAACTGGCCCGTGGGCGGCGGATTCCCGCCGAACGACTGCAGCGCCACCGGAAGGCCCTTCGGACCACCGATGTGCAGCTGCGTGACGTCAACGAGCGTGGCCCGCACGGCGGCAAAAGCCATGAAGGCCTGAACAATCGTGCCGCACGTCAGCTTTGTTTGAACTCTCGGCAGGAGCCGAAGTGGAGGGTTCATTTGCCCGCACGCTACGCTTCCCCGCCGCGGACGGCAAGCGGGCCAAAAAGGAAAAGGTGCGCGCCGCGAGCGGCGCGCACCGATAATCAATCACACTCACCTCCCCGCCGTCTGAGCGTTCGCCATCGCCCGCGCGATTGGACCAAAGAAGCCGTCGGCGGGGCTGATGCCCACCTGTCTTTCCCAAGCGGCAAGGGCAGCTTTGGTCAGCGAGCCAAAGTAGCCGACGGTCTCCTCGCCGGCGCCGGGCGCCGGCAGGGTGAGGAAACCCTTCACCATAAGGAAGTTCTGCAACGCCTCGACATCGGCGCCGGTGGAGCCTAGCTGTAGATCACGGGTGAAGCTGAACTTCGGCAGTGTCATCTCCAGCTTGAGAGACGTCGCCGCCGCGCTGGCTTTCGCGACCGACTCGACGCTGTCCCCGTCCTTCAAGAGGAGGAAGGGAGGAGAGGACCAGGTCCGGCTCTGGTCCGGCCCCTGGCTGATGATTTCCAGGAAGACAGGGCCGGGCACGGCGTGGTTTCCTCTGGAGAGCGGCATTGCCACTGCGCCAACGGCGCTGCTGCCGGTGAGCAGCCAGCCGCTGCCGAGGTGCTGCGAGCGGCTCGCCTTCAGAGCGATCCAGACGGACGCACCTTGCGGCGCCGACCAGGAGAGGGCGAGGGTGAGGCCGTCCCGGTACACGGGCGTCTGCGACACGACCTTGCCGGCCGGGTCGCCCGCAGTCCAGAATTTCGCCGGCTCGGCGAAGGCGTAGGCCACGGTGAGCGGCGAGGTGTTTGCGAGCGCCGGCGCGGAAGTGCGTACCGTCTGCTGCGCCTGCTGCCGCGTGTCCAGTTGGAACGGCGGCGAGGTTGCGACGGAGCCGCTGGCCTGGGGAACAGAGGGCGGAGGCGGCACGATCGGCACGACCTTGATGGTCGGCAGCCCGCCCCCTTCGGCCTTGAGGCGAAACGACCCCGGCGGCGCGATTGGCACCGGCAGCGGAGTTGGGGTTGCCGCAGGCGTTGGGTTCTCGGATATCGGCGTGATGAGACGGCGGCGTGGAGCCGTGGGTCTGTCCGCCGATTGTTCGGCGGGGGTGAGGCCCTCGGCCGTAGCCGGACGGGCGAGGCTGGCCGCGAGGGCCAGAATGAGGATATTGCTAGAGAGCTTCATGGGGCGCGTTCTAACACGGAAAGGAAACTCCGTAAACAAAGAGGCCCCGCGCTGTGCGCGGGGCCTCGTGCCTTAGGTTCTCGGCGTTCGGAGCGCGGTGGCTCCACCCGGGAAATCTTGCGACTTCCCTACTTCATTTTCCAGCACGGCGCACCGCTGGAAACTCCTAAATCGGAGGCCGGCTTCGTTCGGAGACGCTGCGTCAGGGGTGTACCCGGACGAAGATGTCCTTTCGAAGTTAGTGCCCAGGATTTATCCCGAGCCGCTCGCCAGGCGTAATTATTTTTCAGTTTGCTGCCACGAGGTTCCGAACCCCGGGATCGGCTGCCTTCACCTTCTTCCAATAATCCTCGGTTGAAGACTTCTTGAAACCAGTGGGGCCACCGTTCCAAATGCGACAAGCAACTTCAGCTGTTGCCTGGCCACCTTCGTGCTCGTAGTCGCGGAGCCAGTAGCCAACATAGAGGCGAAAGGCGTGCTCGGACTTTTGCCAGTTACCTTGGCACTCCTCGGGTGTGAGCTTCACACCGTAGAAGGCGACGAGGTCTTCGCAGACTGGCTTACGAATCTGGAGCGGGCCGTAGGCCTTGTGCTCCAATTTCTTGTCGCCGAGGCACACGAGCTTGCCGCTCGACTCCACCCGGTGGACACCCACGAGAATGTCGTCGATGAGCCGCTGGATGCGAGCGCCGCCAGCCTTTTCGAGCATCTTGCCAGAGAGACCGGAGTGGCCGCTGCTGGTATTGATACTCGCCGATGTTCCCGGAATCTGCACTGCGCCCGCGGAGGGACGGAGCGTGACCGGAACACCGTTAGGGCTCTCCGTAGGCTGACCTATCGGCAGCGCACGGGGCGCGGCGGGGTCGGCAGTGGGAGCGTCGAGGCGGAACGCGGTGCGGGTCGCCGCGAGCGCAGCATCGATGCTGCGGTGAGCGGCAGAGACACCGTGGTTGATTGCCGCGATGGCAACGTTCGCCGCCTTGTGGGCGGTGAGGCCGCCGAAGGTGTAGATGGCGGCATACAGGTATGCCGCGATTGCCCACCGATGGGTGGTCAATTTGAGGATGGTTTTCATTGTTTATTTTTGGGGCTTGGGTTTTAGGGAGCTACCGGTGGTGGGCGGCACTTGGGGCAGAATGGTATCACGATAATGTAGGTATGTCAAATAGGGCCTCCCGGGGTTGCGCGCCAGGACTCGGTCACGGGTTACTAAGCGGATTGGCAATTCTCGAATCGGAAATTGCCAATCCGCTAAGTACCCGCGACCCCGCCTCGCGGCCGCCCGCCAAGGGCGGCAACGCTGCGGCCTTCGACTCCTGACGCGAGGCGAGCAGTCGCCTCGCTGCGCGCGCACAAAACAAAACCGCCCCTCACGGGAAGCGATTTTGTTTTGTGCGCGCGCCAGGAGTCGAACCTGGGTCACGAGTCACTAAGCCTCGTGGCGGTGGAGCCGCCATTCGGCTAAGTGCTCGCGACCCCGCCTCGCGCCTGGCCCGCCCGTGGAGGGCGGACCAGAGCCTCGCTGCGCTCGGCTGCGCTGCGGCTCTCGATTTCCCATAGGGTCACACACCTCGATACCGAAAACACCCGGCGCGGCGCCGGGTGTTTTCTTCGAGGTGACCCTATGGGGA